>NZ_CP058351.1:0-354266 GCF_005860795.2 Peteryoungia desertarenae | reverse complement strand
TAAAGCTAGCTCTCGAGACAGGTGAGGACGAATTAGCCAGGAAGACCCTATTTGACGTAGTTTTCAATAGAGCTGCCACTCCCGACGACCGCACGAGTGTAAACTTGGCAGATGCTGAGAATCCAGCATGGGATTAACACTGTGGAGTGCACCCCGTTTCACCGGACATGTCGGCTAGTTTGATTTAGCCCTGATGAACTGCCGTGGAGAAGCCATCTTGAGCGCGGAATGGGGATGGATTTCGTTATAGTCCTCGATCCATCCGTCGATGAGCCGGAGCGCTGTTTCGGCGTCCGGTAGAGCTGAGATGCGGATATAGTCCCGCTTCAAGGTTTTGACGAAGGCCTCCGACATGCCGTTCGACTGCGGACTGGCCACCGGCGTGAAGCAAGGCGTCAGATTGAGCGCCTGGGCAAACAGTCTCGTGTCCCTCGCGGTGTAAGCCGAGCCATTGTCCGAGAGATGCTCTATTGCGTGCGGGGCTCTCGTTGCTGCGAAGCGCTTCTCGACCGCCTCCAGCATCATGTCGCGCACGTCAGAGCCGGAGATGCCGCCGTTGGCGACCGCCGTCCAGGCGATGATCTCGCGGTCGAAGGCGTCGATGATGAAGGCAAGACGAATGACCTCGCCATTCCAGCAGGTGAACTCCAACCCGTCCGAGCACCAGCGCAGGTTCGAGCGCATGACCATCACCTTGCCGTCATGGAGGCGGCCCTTGCGAACGGCGGTGTGCTTCTCCAGCAGCATGGCGTGGTTGCCCATGATGCGATGAACCCGTTTGGCGTTGACGACAGGCTTATCGGCGGCTCGCCTCTCGCGATTGAGGAGCGCGGTGATCCGCCGATAGCCATAGGTTGGCCTTTGATCCACCAGCCTGCGGATGATGGGCAAGAGGTCTGCATCCTCGGCCTTGTGATAGGAGCGACGCGGCTTCGATCTGCCTTTCAGCCGCTCGATCAGGTTGGAACGGGATACGCCAAGCGTGTCGGCGACTGATTTCATCGGGAACCGTCCTTCGGCAACAAGATCGGCCGCGATATCCGTTTTTTTGAGTCTGCTTTGGACAAGGCTTCGCGGAGAATTTCGACCTCCATCGTCTTGCGACCGAGCATGCGCTCCAGCTCGCGGACACGATCCTCCAGCTTCTTCACTTCCGAATTGCCGACAACCGGCTCGTCCGAATCCACGGCTGCAGCACCTCCCTCACTCAAAAGCCTGCGCCACCGGTAAAGCAGATTGGGCGCGACGCCATGGCGGCGAGCGGCCGAAGACACCGTCTCGCCTGGTTCGAAACTCTGCTCGATGATTGTCAGCTTCTGCTCGGTTGTCCAGCGCCTGCGGCGGACATCACCCGTCAGCAATTCAACATGTCGATACTCGTTAGACATAAGCCTGTCCTCAAGCCCGTGCTTGAGCCTTTCTGCTTATGCCGACTGTCCGGTCGAAATGGGGGGCAGTTCACACTGATTACCGGGGCATCGGGTTTTGTTGGTTCGCATTTGGCAGCGGACATGAGAAACCGTAACTTGCCGATTAGGGCTATAAGCCGAAGCGAAAGCCAGGGATCAATCAAGATTGAATCCTATACGCCCGAGACCGATTGGCGGCCTTATCTTCACAACGTGGACACCATCGTACACCTTGCAGCACGGGTGCACGTCATGCGAGAGACTGAAGCGAACCCGCTGGCAGCCTTTCGCCTTGCAAACGTTGACTCGACCATAAACTTGGCCAGACAAGCTGCTAAAGCCGGGGTCAAGCGCTTCATCTTCATGAGCACCATCAAGGTGAATGGGGAAGAAACGGAACCGGGCAGACCTTTCAGGAACTCTGATCCACCCAACCCGCAAGATCCCTACGCTATCTCGAAAACAGAAGCCGAGGCAGGACTTTGGAACGTTGCAAGTGAGACTGGATTGGAGATTACGGTAATCCGTCCGCCCCTGGTCTACGGCCCCGGCGTAGGTGGCAACTTCCGAACCCTAATCAAATGGGTGCATCACGGAATTCCGTCCGTTTTTGCAAATGTAAACAATAAAAGATCACTCATTTACGTTGGGAATCTAACGGACTTCATCATGCACGTAGTCGCCCACCCTGAGGCTAAGAATCGACATTTCCTAGTAAGCGACGGACAGTCTGTCTCCACCCACCAGTTAATGGATGAGATTGCCAGCGCAGAAGGCAAGAAACTGAGGAGCTGGCCGTTACCGGAAATCATTCTGAACATGGGTGGACGGATTTTTGGACTACAGGCCAAGGTTCAGCGCCTTATGACGTCACTTGAGGTGGATGACAGTAGCACGCGAATTTCGCTCAGCTGGCACCAACCGCACGAGGCTCAAGAGGCCCTAAGGATAACTACGAAACTTCAAATGTCCCTCTAGAGCATTTCATAAATCTAGAGTCTTGTAATTGCTCTGAAAAGAGAGCTCTTTAGCGAGGTTCTGAGCCCGGCTGCTTCCTAGTACCAGAGCTGGCTCGGTTTGTCTGAACAGCTTCGTGCCGATTGTTAAGTGGTTTCCGGCGCTTTTATGCCGCGAGGGGAATTGTCTGCGGCTGGTTGAAGTAGACCTGATCCGGAGTTTTCCGGTCAAGAGACGAATGTAGGCGGCGACTGTTGTAGAAGGCCAGATATAGGCCGATCCCGAGGCGGGCGTATGACACGGTTTTATAGGCGTGAAGATAAACCTCCTCGTATTTGATCGATCTCCAGAGCCTTTCGACGAAGACGTTGTCCCGCCAAGCTCCCTTGCCGTCCATCGAGATACTGATTTCGGCATCCTTCAACATCTTGATGGTAAGCGCTTGTTTCCATGCACATTGACGCGACGGTCTGAGCGGGTTCGCTGTCAGCTTGTCGTATCGGATCAGGCAGTCGTTGTTTTCGTGAAGTTGAACGGCAAAAGATCAGTGATGTCGGCACCTGATTCGCGCTGCGGCAATTCGGTGAGGATGTGGCGCAGGTATGCCAAGGGTTCGATACCGCAGGCGCGGCAGGTCAGCATGATGCTGTAGACGACTGCACTGGCGTTAGCTCCGTCCACGGTATCGCTGAAGAGCCACGATTTTCTGCCCGTTGCAAAAATCCTGATATCACGCTCAAGCAGGTTGTTATCGATCGGCATCCTGCCGTCTTGCGCGTAGAGTGTCAGATAGTCCCATTGGTTCAGGGTGTAGGACACGGCATCGCCGAGCTTGCTGTCCGGCAACACCTTCGGCGCGAGGTCATCGAGCCATGTCTTGAGGGCATTGAGGATGGGAATGCTGTGAAGCTGGCGAAAGCGGCGAATGCAGTCTTCTTGCCTTTCGCCTTCGTTCGGCTTTTCGTCCTTCGCCAACCTTTCTATCCGGTAGAGCTGCTCGAAGAACTTCAGCGCCTGCTCCGGCGGACCGCCACCTTTCTTTCTCGCCTTGAGGGCATTGACGAAGCGTCGTCTGGAATGGGCCATGCATCCGATATGGGTTGCCCTCCAGGGTGCGCCAGGCGGTGTAGCCGTCACTCATGATGATGCCGCGATAACGCCCAAGGAATGTCTGCGGATGGATCTGGCCGCGGCCCGGCTGGTAATCGAAGAGAACGATCGGCTCCTCGCTGTCCTCGCCGCTGCGATAGGCCCACATATACGACGTGTCAGCGGCCTCCCTGTCCTTTTCCTTCAGGACCTGGACCGTCGTCTCGTCGCCATGGATGAGCGGTTGGGACCGAAGTCGCAGTTTCAGCGCGTCATAGATGCGGGAAAGATGCCGCTCGCTCGATCCGATCACCCAGTGACCCAGAGCACCGCGGCTTACGGGAACACCGGCACGCTCGAAGGCCTGGGCCAGACGATAGAGCGGTGTGCCGTCGACATATTTGTGAACCAGCGCAAAGGCCAGCGTTGAAGCCGTGGCAATGCTGCCAGGCAGAGGCTGTGCGGGCATCGGCGCAAGGACAACCGGCGTGTTGATGCCGGTTCGATCGCAATTCCGGCAAGCGTACTTGAACCGGACATTCTGCAGGACCTTGGCCTTCACCTCGATGTGGAGCTGCTCGGTGACGGCCTCTCCCATGCGATGCATCTGATGCCGACAGCAGGGGCAGGCCTTCTGATCGTCGGCAAGGTCATATTCGACACGCTCGCGCGGCAGGCTTTCCGGCAAGGGTCTGCGCGCGTTTCTTGCCTTCTGGTCTTTCCACAGGCGGCAGGCCAGTATCCGGCAGGTCGGCGAGATCGCCGTGGTCGTCACCAGCGTCCTCGTCAACGGCAACCTGCTCGGCTTCATTGAACAGGCGATCGACGTGCTTTTCGCTTCTCGGCGCAAAGCGATGCAACCGCGCCAGCGCCAGCTCTTCCTCGAGTTTGACGATGCGCTGCGAAAGCGCTTCTTTCTCAGCCTTGAGCGCGGCGATTTCGGCAGCATGCGCCGCCAACTGCGCCATCAACTCTGCAACATCAGGTTCGCCGGTTCGGATCATCAGATTCTTGAATCGAAAGCCGGCGGCCGCGTCAACTCCTCAAATCACCTGCCCTTCGTCAGCCAGCCACCTGATACTGCCGCACCGGATGGCGCGCAAACGCGTCGATGTCGATGCCGTCGAGGATCCAGTGTAGTTGCTCGATCGAAAGCGTCACCACCGCAGTCTCCCGGCGCGGCCACCGGAACCGGTCTTCGGTCAATCGCTTCAGCACCATCACAAAGCCGGATCGATCAAAGAACAGGAGCTTCATCCGGTCACGGCGACGGTTGCAGAAGGCAAAGACCGCAGGCGCAAACGGGTCAAGTGCCATATCCTCCTGGACCAGGACAGCAAGGCTGTTGATCCCAGCCCTGAAGTCGATGGGCTCGCGATGCAGGTAGACCTTGAGATCTGCGCCTAGTCTGAACATGCCACCACCTGAACCCGGCCAAGTGCGCCGATGATCGCCGTCAACGCGTCCACATCACCACATTCCAGCGAAAGCTTTACGCCGTTCGGCAGCAAAGCCCGGATTTTGGAAGAACCTGACAGCCCTGCCGGCCTCTCCAGTGATGCTGCCTCGTCTTCACCACCTGCGACCGCCATATTCAGCGAGCGGGGCCCGACAGGCAGGCCACAGTCTGCGGCGACGACCGGGATGAACGCAGAACGGACAGGTCCTGCCGACAAGCAAGCCTCCCTGGCATCCTTCACCCATTTGCGCAGAACGTTGGCGTTGATCCCATGGGCAAGCGCCATGCCTGATATCGAAACCCCTGGCTGAAGGCAGGTCGATACAAGCCGGGCCTTTGATGCTGGATCATAGCGGCGTCGGCCATCACGCCCCACAAGGCGCACACGCAGTGTCTGCTCTTCGTCACTCATATTTGGTGTCCACCTATTTTTAAGTGGACACTTCATGCGACAGGGCTGTCAACGGGAAAAGGTGCAGGGAAATGCGCGCTTTCTCTTGATGAAGTCGAGGGACGTGAACTGGCTGCCCTGGTCGGTGTTGAAGATTTCATGGTTCCTGTTCCCGGCATACTGAATAGCCCCGAGATTTGTAGACACCTTCTTTCCTAATTTTGTAAGCGGCGAGCTGAGGCCGTTCAGCCCGCGTAATTCCACGGCATGAGTGCCTCGAGATCGCTGCTGGGCCAGCCGTTGGCGATGCGGTCGAGGGTCAGGGTGAGCCAGGCCTGCGGATCGACGTTGTTCATCTTCGCCGTCTGAAGGAGCGTGGCGATTGTCGCCCAGGTCCTTCCGCCGCCATCGCTGCCAGCGAAGAGACTGTTCTTTCTCGTTATTGTCTGGGGCCTGATGGCGCGCTCAACGATGTTGGAGTCGAGCTCGATGCGGCCGTCGGTGAGGAAGCGCTCGAAGATGGAGCGACGCGAGGTGGCATAGCGGATCGCTTCGGCAAGCTTCGACTTGCCGGAGATCCGTGGCAGGGTCTTCTGCCAGAGGGCGAAGAGCTCATTGAGTACAGCAGCAGATGTCGCCTGGCGCGCCGCGACACGGCCGTCAGGGCTCTGTCCCCGGGCCGCGGCTTCCACTTCCCAGAGCTTTGCCATCAGCTCCACCGTCTCGGTGGCGATCCTGGAACTATCCGAAGCGTGGAGCTCGTAGAACTTGCGCCTGCTATGGGACCAGCAGCCGGCCAGTATCACGCCATCATTGCCGCCGTCGGATCTGGCCAGCTTGTTGTAGGCACCATGCCCGTCAACCTGCAGAATACCGCGATAGCCACTCAGATGCTGGGCGACCCGATCGCCCGCGCGGCTATCTTCGAAGCGATAGGCGACCATCGGCGGACCACTGCCACCGAAGGGTCTGTCATCCCGGGCATCAGCCCATAGCCATGCCGTCTTGGCCGATCCGGATCCGGGCGCGAGCGTGGGCAACGTCGTCTCGTCAGCGAAGATGCGCTCCGCCTTCTTGATCTCGGCGAGGATGTAGTCGGCCAGGATATCGAGCTCAAAGCCGAGCTTGCCCATCCATTGGGCCATCAGCTTCCGGTCAAGCTCGACCTTGTCGCGGGCATAGATTGCCTCCTGTCGATAGAGCGGAAGGCCATCGGCATACTTCGAGACCGCGATCTGGGCGAGAAGCGCTTCCGTCGGAATGCCGCCCTCGATGATATGCGCGGGCGCGGCTGCCTGTACGACGCCGTCTTCGTTTTTGAAGGCATACTTCGGCCGGCGGGTGACGATGACGCGGAACTTCGCCGGCACGACGTCCAGCCGCTCCGAGACGTCCTCACCAATCAGAACCTTCTGTTTGCCGACATGCTCGGGCAGTTCGTCTGGCTCGATCACGACTTCGACCCGTTCCAGATGAGGTGCAAAGCCCTTGCGCGGTCGCGGCGGACGTTTGCCATCGGGATGGGTGACGCTCTTGTTCACCTGGGCTCGGATTGCAGCAATCCCGGTCTCGATTTCCTCGAAGACAAAAGCCTGTTGCTCATCATCGATGGTCGGAGATGCGAGCTTCTCCGATCGCCGGCCAAAGCGGGCACGATCGAAGGCTTTCAAGATCTGGGTCAGTCGCTGGATGCGTTCATCGGCATCGGCGTTCCTGGCCTTCAAATCTGCGACCTCGCTCTCGAGAGCATCGGCGCGCGCAGCCTTCTCGGCCATGGCAAGGACCATGGCCCTCAGGGTCTCTACATCATCCGGGAGCTGCAAATCGGGCGGCGTCATAAAGCCTACCAGAGCAGATTTTGCTCCGATTTTCTTGCGCTTTCAGACGGTTGATTCATTTCGCCGCAGGCCTTTACCCAACAATCTCCGGCGGCTTCACCGTCACCGAACGGACCCGTTTCCAGTCCATGCCATCAACGAGCGCCATGAGCTGGACGTGGTTGAGCTGCACCCGGTTATGGCCGATCCGTGGCCAGCAGAACTGCGCCTTCTCCAACCGTTTCGAGTAGAGGCATACTCCTGATCCATCCCACCAGACGATCTTGACCCGGTCGGCCCGCTTTGCCCGGAAGACGTAGAGCGAGCCGTTGAACGGATCATTGCCGGCATCTCGCACCAGCGACAGCAGGCTGTCCGGCCCTTTGCGGAAGTCGATGGGATGGCTGGCGAGGAAGACTTTTACACCTGCGGGGATCATGCTGAACGAACCGCCCGGATCACGCGCTGCAGATGAGCTTCGTCAGCATCGACGGGAGCGCGCACGACGACATCGCCAATCAGAACTTCGATTATCGCAACGCCTGCAGATGGCGTGACTGCCTGATGGCCGCTCGAGCCTATGCTCTTTTTGTGAGGGCCAAGCGCGGCGCGACGCCAGCTAAATAGTTGTGACGGGTGGATATCAAGCCGACGTGCAATCGCTGAGACGCTCGAACCAGGCTCAAGTGCCTCTGCCACTGCCCGTGCTTTGAAATCATCCGACCAGCGTCGGCGAAGCTGCCGGGGTGCGCCCTCAAAGCGATCCGCAACAGCCTCGATCATATGGAAAGTTCTAGTTCCAGAGCTAGGCGCTGACATAGAAGCTCACAGCGGTTCATCTTGTCCGCTACCGATAGCCGACCGCTAAGCTGCTTCGCCAGATGGGGTCTGCTTGTCGCTTACCTAATTTTGAGGCACGAAGAGCATCATGAGCAAATCGAATTTCAGCGAAGAGTTTAAGCGGGACGCGGTGCGTCAGATCACGGAACGGGGCTATCCGGTTGCGGAGGTTTCGCAGCGGCTGGGTGTGAGCCCGCACTCACTCTATGAGTGGAAGAAGAAGTTCTCCTCCGTGTCTGGCAACCAGGGCAGCGACCAGGCCGACGAGATCAGGCAGCTTAAAAGGAATTGGCGCGTGTCACCGAGGAGCGCGACATATTAAAAAACGATCACGGGCTTCGGTCCGCCTGTGCGCGGTAGAAACATGCTGTGCTACGCTGGCCGCCGGAGGGGAGTTGCCGACTGCTTATTGGAGGCGATCGACCCCGTTAAAAAACGTGGCACATGGGCTCTTGCGGACTTGAGAATGGTGACGCCGCCTTGGCGGTGATCCCGGTTAGGAAAATGACGAACTTGCTCGGCCCAGCCCCTCCCGATCCAAAGGAGGAGAAGCCATGCTAAAGACAAGTTCATCCATGCCGCAGAACCTGACCCGCATGAACCCTGGAGCGGCGGCCATCGACATCGGGTCCACGATGCATATGGCTGCGGTCAATCCGGATTGTGCCGAGTTGCCAATTCGCTCATTTGGGACCTTCACCCACGATTTGCATGATCTTGCCGCTTGGTTCAGATCCTGCGGTGTCACCAGCGTGGCGATGGAGTCGACCGGCGTCTACTGGATACCGGCTTACGAGATTCTGGAGCAACACGGCTTCGAGGTGATCCTGGTCAACGCGCGTTATGCAAAAAACGTCCCTGGCAGGAAGACGGACGTCAGCGATGCGGCATGGCTTCGCCAGTTGCATTCCTATGGCCTGTTGCGCGGAAGCTTTCGGCCGAACGCACAGGTGGCAACGCTGCGTGCCTACCTGCGCCAGCGAGAACGGCTGGTCGAGTATGCGGCGGCTCATATCCAGCATATGCAGAAAGCTCTGATGGAGATGAACTTACAGCTCCACCATGTTGTCTCCGACATCACAGGCGTGACCGGCATGAAGATCATCCGTGCGATCGTCTCCGGCGAGCGCGATCCAGACGTTCTGGCTTCATTGCGTGATGTTCGTTGCCACTCGTCGGTCGAAACAATCAGAGCATCCCTGATCGGCAATGATCGTGATGAGCACGTCTTTGCCCTTTCCCAGTCACTGGAGCTTTACGACTTCTACCAGGCGAAAATGCTCGAATGCGACCGCAAGCTTGAAGTGTCGATTGCTTCCATGACCGTGGACCGTGAAGCGCCGCTCCCGCCGCTACCAAAGGTCCGGACGAAGACCAAACAGACAAATGCACCGTCCTTCGATGTGCGAGCTGCACTCTACGGTCTCACCCGGACAGATTTGACCCAGATTCACGGTCTCGGCTCCTCGCTCGCGCTAAAGCTCATCGGCGAATGCGGAACGGATCTGAGGGCATGGCCCTCTGCTAAGCACTTCACATCGTGGCTCTGTCTCGCACCCGGCAACAAGATCTCCGGAGGCAAAGTGCTTTCGTCCCGGACCCGTCGATCCTCTAGCCGCGCCGCGGCGCTGTTGAGGTTGGCTGCCACCACGATTGGGCGAAGTGACACCGCCCTCGGCGCGTTTTACCGACGGCTGGCAGGGCGCATCGGTAAGCAGAAGGCAGTGACGGCGACGGCCCGCAAGATTGCAGTCCTTTTCTACAATGCGTTGCGATTTGGAATGGTCTATCGGGATCCAGGAGCTGCGGCTTACGATGAACGGCATCGTGGCCGCGTCTTAGCCAACCTCCAGCGCCGCGCCCGGTCCATGGGCTACGAGCTTGCACCCATAACGGCTGGAGACTGTGTTTCTTAGGAAGGCCGCAGCCTACTTTGCCAGGGACGCGATATGAAGACGCGTTCATTGCAAAGCATCAGCAGCGATTTTCGGTGCGGACGATGTGCCGCCTGTTGCGCATCCACCCCAGCGGCTTTTACGCTTGGCTCCGGATACCCTTGAGCAAGCGTGCCTGTGAGGACAAGCGCCAGATCGATCTGCTCCAGACGGCCTGGGAAGAGAGTGGCAGGGTCTACGGGTATCGCAAGCTTCATGACGACCTGCTCGATCACGGCGAGACATGCTGCCCCAACCGGGTTGCGCGTCTGACGCGGATTGCCGGGATAAGGGCTCAGATCGGCTACAAGCGACGTCCCGGAGTTTACGGCGGCAGGCCATCCATTGTCATCGACAACACGCTGGCTCGGCAATTCGACGTTGCTGCTCCGGACAAGGCGTGGGTCACTGACATCACCTACATCCGGACCAGCGAAGGCTTCGCCTATCTCGCGGTGGTGATCGATCTCTATTCTCGCCGTGTCATCGGCTGGTCGATGCAGAGCCGTCAGACAACAGATGTCGTGCTGCAGGCGTTGCTGATGGCTGTCTGGAGGCGGAAACCAAAGGAAAAGGTTCTGGTGCATTCGGATCAGGGATCACAATTCACCAGCATGGACTGGGCAGCGTTCCTAAAGCACCACAATCTGGTTCACTCGATGAGCCGACGGGGCAACTGCCATGACAATGCCGTGGCTGAGAGCTTCTTCAATCTGTTGAAGCGGGAGCGAATACGCCGAAAGGTCTATCGCTCAAGAGACGAAGCAAGGCAGGACGTGTTCGATTACATCGAGATGTTCTACAACCCGAAGCGCAAGCATGTCAGAAACGGGATGCTGTCGCCCGTCGAGTTCGAAAGGCAGCAGAAAACGTAACCCGAGGGTGTCTACGAAACTCGGGGCTATTCATACTGCCGTGTTCAAAAGCCGAAAGCCACTTATCTCAACTGTTCAATTTTCCCGAGCCAGCTCTACCTACGGCATATGAATAGTCATGCTATGGCACTTGAAATACGCAAAAATGCGATCAATCCATAATGATGGATGAACGATAAGGGATTCGATATTGTGTTTTGTGCGGGAACCTCCTAATCGGTCGGCCATACAACGAGGGTGTAAAGCTGTCGGCTAGCGACCCTATCACAACATACGTCAATGGAGATCTGTGTGACAAAGCGAGCATTAATCACTGGCATCACAGGCCAAGATGGTGCCTATCTGGCAGCTTTATTGCTTGAGAAAGGTTATGAGGTTCATGGTCTCGCCCGGCGCTCAAGCAGTTCTGACGTCAATCTCAGCCGTCTTGATTGGCTAGGCATCACAAAGGATGTCAGAATCGTTGACGGAAATCTCCTCGACCTGTCAGGCTTGATTCGCACCTTGCGTGATGTACAGCCAGGTGAGGTGTACAACCTTGGTGCGCAGTCTTTCGTTAAATCGTCGTGGCAGCAGCCTGTTTTGACCGGCCAAGTTACTGGTATTGGCGTCGCAAACGTCCTTGAGGCTGTCCGCCTCGAACTGCCGAACGCGCGCTTCTATCAAGCCTCGTCTTCAGAGATGTACGGGCTAATCCAGGAGCCGATGCAGTCGGAAGTCACTCCGTTTTACCCTCGCTCGCCGTACGCGGTCGCCAAGCTCTACGGCCATTGGCTGACTGTGAATTATCGCGAGAGCTTCGGTCTACATGCGTCGAGCGGCATCCTTTTTAACCATGAATCGCCGCTGCGCGGCATCGAGTTCGTTACGCGTAAGGTCACCGACGGAGTCGCACGTATCAAGCTGGGGCTGGCCAGCGAACTGCGCCTCGGCAACATCGATGCCAAGCGCGATTGGGGTCATTCCAAGGACTATGTCCGCGCAATGTGGATGATGCTACAACAAGATGTTGCGGACGATTATGTGATCGCCACTGGCCGCACCACGACTGTGAGAGACATGTGCAAGATCGCGTTTGAACACGCTGGCCTCGACATCGACAAGCATCTTGTCATTGACCCAGATCTCTTCCGTCCGGCTGAAGTCGATGTGCTCCTTGGTAATCCACAGAAGGCAAAGGACGCTTTCGGCTGGGAAGCGACCATTACGCTTGAAGACATGATTGTAGAGATGGTGGATGCCGATCTGAAACGCTTGTCGCATCTAAAGTCGGTTTAAGGAGGCTGAATGCCCGAGCAACCTAGGATCCTTGTCACTGGCGCCACCGGTTTTGTCGGCACGTGGCTGAT
Source organism: Peteryoungia desertarenae (assembly GCF_005860795.2). Lineage (GTDB taxonomy): Bacteria > Pseudomonadota > Alphaproteobacteria > Rhizobiales > Rhizobiaceae > Allorhizobium > Allorhizobium desertarenae. The sequence goes on along the minus strand of NZ_CP058351.1, from coordinate 342,146 downwards.
GAGGATCCTGCGTGACCTCCCTGTTGAGACCAGCTTAGAGCTGATTTCCGCCGGTCGTGGTGCTGGCTGCGATGTCGAGTTGGACGTCACAAATAAAGCAGCATCAGCGGCGGTTTTGCGGGACTGCCGTCCAACCGCTGTGATTCATCTTGCCGCAATAGCGGCACCACAAGAGGCGCGTAGGGACAGCGCACAGGCTTGGGATGTCAACTTCCACGGGACAGTCAATCTGGCGTCAGCTGTCCTCAATGAGGCCCCCGATTGCCGCTTTATCTTCGCTGGCAGTGCAGAAGCCTACGGGCAAACCTTCGCAAAAATGGACGGTGCGGCGGTAGGCGAGGACTGCGCGCTTAAGCCAATGACGGTATATGGAGCAACAAAGGCTGCTGCTGATATCGCCGTGGGCCAGATGTATTTTGACGGTCTACGCTCCATCCGTTTCCGTCCCTTCAATCATACGGGCCCGGGCCAGACAGATTCGTATGTAATTCCCGCATTCGCCAGTCAGATCGCCCGAATAGAAGCAGGTACTGTCCCTCCGGTGATCGAGGTCGGCAATTTGACAGCTCAACGGGACTTCCTCGATGTTCGTGATGTTGTTCAGGCTTATGCCCTCGCTGCGCTTGGAACTGATCGGCAAGCAGAGGGTAGGGTGTTCAACCTAGCATCGGGTAAGGCCGTTTCAATTCGAAGCATCCTCGATACCCTGGTTCGGCTGTCCGGACGTCAGATTGAGGTATGCGTGTCGCCAGAGCGGGTTCGGCCTGTTGACATTCCGACAGCGTGCGGCGATGCGCATGCTGCCAAGCGCCTCCTTGGCTGGGTGCCCCAAATTGAGCTTGAATACACAATACAAGCTGTTCTTTCCGACTGGAGAGGCCGGTTCACCGCAGCCGTATAAGCCTATTTGGAGTTGCTCGCCGTGTTGAGAAGCCTCTGGCAATATAGATACTTTATGCTGTCCTCGATCCGAGGAGAACTCAAGGGACGTTTTGCGCGTTCTTATCTCGGCGGCTTCTGGTTCATCTTGCATCCCTTGGCGCAATCTCTGATCTTTTCCATCGTGCTGGCCGAGGTGATGCATGCGCGGATACCGAACATGGAGAGCAGAGCATCTTATCCCATTTACCTATTGTCTGGCATGGCAGTGTGGGGCCTGTTTACGGAAATCCTCAATCGCAGCATGACCATCTTTATCGATCAGGCTGCTGCATTGAAGAAGATTGCCTTCCCTCGGCTCTGCCTTCCGGTGATCGTCTGGGGAGGAGCGATCATCAACCACCTGTTGCTGCTACTCGCTATTGCAGTCATTTTCGCCTTCTTCGGACACTACCCAGGCGCGGCGTGGATTTATATCCCATTTGGCATTGCCCTAGTTTCCGCATTAGCATTTGGTATAGGCGTGTTCCTTGGTATCATCAATGTGTTTGCGCGAGACGTGGGACAGATCATGATGGTCCTGATGCAGTTGTGGTTCTGGTTGACCCCAATAGTCTATGTGAAGAATGTGGTCCCAGAAAGCGTACATGCTTACATCGATCTGAACCCGATGACAGGACTGGTGGCGATCTATCAAGACGCCCTGTTGCTCAATCAGGCACCGAACTTCGGCAATCTTGTACCGTCAGCCATAGTGGCATTCCTAGCAGTCTCGGCATCGTTCATCCTCTTCCGACGTGCTAGTCCTGAACTGGTGGATGCCCTCTGATGACAAGCGTGTTGACCGTCTCTGCCGTAAGCAAGCGTTATGCTACCTACAAAAGCAACCTGCACCGCTTTGCAAGCTGGTTTGGGGCTAAGATAAGCCCTGTTTCCGAATACTGGGCGAACAGAAGCATCTCTTTCGAAGTCAAGGCTGGTGAAGCGCTCGCCCTGATCGGTCAGAATGGCGCTGGAAAGAGCACACTGCTGAAAATGATCACAGGCACCGTGCGCCCCACACAGGGTAAGATCACCGTATCTGGCCATATCAGCGCCATTCTCGAATTGGGCCTAGGCTTTAACCCTGAATTCACGGGCCGGCAAAATATCTATCATGCCGGCGGCCTTATGGGATTTGCACAGGAAGAACTTTCCGACCTGATGCCTTCTATCGAGGCCTTCGCCGAGATCGGTGAGTTCTTCGATCAGCCGATCCGCGTCTATTCGAGTGGCATGCAAGCGCGCCTCGCCTTTGCCCTGGCAACAGCAAAGCGGCCTGAAGTCTTAATCGTCGACGAGGTCCTGTCCGTCGGCGACAGCTATTTTCAGCACAAGAGCTTTGATAAGATCCGCCAGTTCAAGGACCAGGGAACGTCAATCATACTCGTCACGCATAGCCTCGGTGATGTTCGCGCACTATGTGACAGGGTCATTCTTTTAGACAAAGGCCGCGTGTTGAAAGATGGACTGCCGGATGAGGTGGTCGACTTTTACAATGCGATGATAGCTGAACGGGAGAATGCGAAGGCTGGCAGCAGCGTTGCTCAGACTCGTGGGCCAGACGGTTGGGTCAAGACTCGATCAGGTACCTTCGAAGTCTCTATCAGCACAATCAAACTGCTCGACGCCAAGTCTATGGAGCCCGTCAGCACCGCCCGAGTAGGGCAAAAACTTCTTTTGCGCTTGGAGGCGCAGACTCATTCCGACATACCGAGCCTAGTTTTGGGTTATACGCTTCGCGACCGAACCGGACATCTAGTTTGGGGCACAAACACCTGGCATACAGACCAAGTCTTGCGCAATGTTGATGCCTACAAATTGCTTGTTTTTGAAACAGCATTTACGTGCACTTTGGGGCCAGGATCATACTCTTTTTCACCGGCCCTCGTATCGTCAGACACACATCTCGATAAAAACTACGAATGGCAAGATAATGCACTTGTGTTCGACGTCGTGAATTCGGAACACACGATGTTTATTGGGACAAATTTCATCGATGCCCAGTTTTCAATAAATGGAAGATTGTAATGTTTGTGTCGCACGCTCAAAACTTCGAAGATGTGATCTTGTGGCGAGCATTGAAGCACGTTGAGAATGGCTTCTATATTGATATAGGGGCACAAGACCCCGTCAACGATTCGGTAAGCCGTGGCTTTTACGAGAAGGGCTGGCGCGGAATTCACGCCGACGCGAGTCCATTCTATGCTGATAAGATCAGGCTAGACCGGCCAGATGAGCTAGTGATCCAAGCCGCCATAGGAACCGGGCAAGGCAAACTTAACTTTTTCGAGATTGCTGACACGGGACTGAGTACCGGAGACGCCCGAATAGCGGACATGTACCGCAAGGCCGGAAAAGTACTCCGCGAAGTCGAAGTTGAAATCTTGCCACTTTCAAGCATCTTAGAGATGGCAGGCGATCGCCAAATTCATTGGATGAAGATTGATGTCGAAGGCATGGAAGCGTCCGTCATAAAGAGCTGGGGGGAAGCAAAAGCAAGACCTTGGATTTTGGTAGTTGAAGCGACCGAACCAAATGCCCAGACACCCTCCCATGAACCTTGGGAACAAATTCTCCTCGGCTACGGATATATCTATTGTTACTTCGACGGACTAAGCCGTTTCTACGTGAACGAAACTCAATCGCGACTTATAAAATATTTTGGACCTGGGCCAAATGTATTTGATCAATTCATGCTGCCCTCTCACTCTGGCTTTGTTGATCCGACACCTCGTCGCGAGATGGAACTTTTTTACCGGGCTGAGATCTCATCGATATCGGCGCAGCTGCTACATGAAAAGGAACTAGTTCGATCCTTCCAGGAGTCGACCTCATGGAAAGTCACAGCACCTCTACGAAAAGCGGGCCACATAGGCCACAGGATCAGGGAGAATGCTGCGGCGTGGACGAGCTTCGAGCTCCGCTCAAGTGGCCGGGATGCGGCGCGATGGCTTTTGACCCACTTAATGCTCTGGGTTAGACAGCGCCCCCGATTAGCACGCACTGCCCTTAATGCCCTCAGCCTGTTTCCGTATTTACAACGTCGTGTTGTCTTAGCGGCGCAGGCGCGGGGAATGGCACTTTCGATTCAGACCGCTTCCGGTAAGGGAGATGTGCTGTGGCATCTGGACGTTGATCCTGAAATTGTCACCAAATTAGAATCGCTCGGAAAAAAACAGCAGGAAAAATAAATGCCCGATCAACTTCGGTTATGGCTGGATGGCCAGTGTCTTCAAACCTCCAGTCGCATGCGGGGAATCGGTCGATATGTTGGAGGATTTATCCGGGGCCTTGTCGAGCAGAGCAGTGGAGTAGATCTTCACGTTTCACTGAACGCGGCCATGCCTCAGCAGGCTGTCGCAGCACGGGATTTTCTAAGCAGATGGCTAAAACCGGAAAACATCCACGTCTGGCACGGCGTTGTCGAACAAGGGGAAGCAATCGAAGGGCTGACAGCTAAGCGGCGCCTGAGCGAGATTGCGATAGCATATCACGTTTCCTGCTTACGGCCGGACATAGCGATTTCGGCCAGCCCATTTGAAGGCGCATATGATCAGTCGGTACCATTCCTACCGAGCGATTTCGGCGAAATACCAACGGCCTCCATCTTCTACGATGCAATCCCTTACCGTTTCCGCGATCGATATTTGGCCGACAAACAGAGCCGAAAATACTATCAGCGGCGGCTTCAAGCCTTCAGTGCATTTGATGTTAACTTATGTATTTCCGATTTCGCTAGGCAAGAACTAGCAGATCTCGTAAACGGCGACTGCTCAGTGAACATCGGAGCGGGCGTATCCGATCAGTTTAAAGACGTGCATTTTTTGCAACAAAAGGCACCGCGTGAGGAAAATACACTCTTATACGTCGGAGGCTTTGATTGGCGCAAAAACGTACCCGCCGTCATTAGGGCTATCAGCTTATTAGACAATCCGCTGCGAGACGAGGTCAAATTTTTGATAATTGGAGATATTGATGCTCCGACAGAAGCGGAACTGAAGAGGAATTGGATCGATGTTCAGCTTCCTCCACAAAATATTCGCCTGATAGGGCACGTGCCGGACGAGCGATTATTCGAGTATTATCGAAGCGTTTCTGCTGTGATCCAGCCCTCGCTAATGGAAGGATTTGGTTTAACTGCCTTGGAAGCAATACTCTGTGGTACGCCTGTCATTGCTGCAAATACTGGCGCACTTCCTGAAGTAATTATTGACCGAGCTCATTTGTTTGATCCCATAGATCATCTTGACATCGCACGTCATGTCGATGGCGTATTGCGGCGACGGGGAGAGTCTACCCTGTCTCAAAAGGCCCAGGAACATGCTCGTAAATTTTCATGGGACCGCACCGCATCGATTGCGATAGGTGCACTTAGAGACGTTTGCAGACTGCGGATTGCTTCGTCACTTGAAAAGCGTCGCGAGCAGCTCGCTCAGGATGCCGTTCACGCTGCCTCGACGCTAAGGCTCCGGCAAGAGCTAGTAGTAGGCTGTCTTGCACGTGCCGAACCACGAAAAGCAGACGCGTCTCGACTTATAATTGACGCTACATCGACAGTTATCACCGATGGCGGCTCAGGTATCCAGAGAGTGGTTAAGAAGATCTGTTCAACCATGAGCTCCATGCCGACATCGTTAGTTTTGGTTGGTTTTAGCAACGACTCTGACGAATGGTTTGAAGTAAAAGATAGATGCCTCTCGATGGGAGTCGAGGAGACCAAGCGCACTGGAAAGCGCATATTTTTTACCGAACGTGATCATATTCTGATGCTTGATAGCTCATGGACCTTTCATGCCCAGCATGCGCGAAGCCTGATGAATGCACGAATTCGGGGCGCACAAATTACGACTTGCCTGTATGATACCGTACCTTTGCGAGCATCCGGTTTCTGCCATGCCGGTATGCCTCCCGTCTTTTCGAAATGGCTGCAAACCGCACTGACATATTCGACGGGTTTCGTTTGCATCTCGCAAGCAGTAGCTGATGAGCTTCTCGATATATTGAAACAGATTCGATTCCCCCGTCCCGTTAATATCGGTTTCTGGCCTTTGGGAGCGGATTTCGGGGAAAAGCAGGAAACACGTGATTTCTCGCAACCTATAAATGCTCTTACTCAATTTCTGATGGTTGGAACAGTTGAGCCAAGGAAAGGATACCGCGTTGCCCTTGACGCCTTTGATGAGCTTTGGGCAAAGAACAGCAATGTCAGCCTCACAATAGTCGGGAAAGTTGGGTGGGGGGCGGAACACATCATTAAGAGAGTACAGAGCCATCCACAGTACGAAAAAAAGCTGTTCTGGCGCAGCAGCGCATCTGATCTCGAGCTTAGCATGGAATATGCAGCAGCGGATTGCCTCATTGCTTCGTCATTCGCGGAAGGCTTTGGGCTCCCGATTGTTGAGGCTGGTTACTTTGGCAAGCCGATTATAGCAAGCGACATTCCAGTATTCAGGGAGGTGTCGGCCAAATCAGTCCATTCCGACTTCTTTGAAGTCGGCAACTCTCAGGCTCTTGCTGATTGCATAAACAGATTCTCTTCACGCCCACATCAAGGCGATATGAAAGCGGTGCAACGATGGGAGAATTGGACGGAGAGCGCGGAGAACCTCAGGGAGGTTATCAGCAATGGCAAGTGGTATCACCGCTACGCACCTAAAGACGCTGCCTCCTTTGTAAACCCGGACAACATTGGGGAATTCGAGGTAACAAAGGCGCTCGAAGTAGACCATAGTCGCCATCACCTGCGCTTGATTGATGGTCCAATGAACGCAGATATCAACGATGCGCAAAAACTCATCGTACAGATTACCAATAAATCTGATGCAATTTGGTCTAGCAAGGGCACGAAAGCGAAGATGTATGGTGTTTTTGTTGGATGTCGTCTCTTTGACAGGCACGGGTACCTCATATCAGAGGGATGTAGGACGGAAATACCTTTGATAATTGCGCCCGGGGACGTGGTATATCTACCTGTTGAGGTTCCCAACAGTTGGTTCAAGTACCAAGATGCATTCGTGCATGTTGAGATGTATCAAGAGGGTGTGTGCTGGTGGGGCAATCCGCTTGCGCTGCCGGTTCAAGAGATCAAAGGAGAGTTGGAGTGCGTATAGGTGTCGATGCTCGCAACCTTGTCTCTAGCATCAGCGGTATTGGTCGCTACGTGCTAGAAATGTGCCGGGCGTTGGAAGCTCGCGGCCACTCACTGGTCTTGTACCTACCAGAGAGATCCCAATTTCCTCTACCAGATTTACTGGATTGCGAGCTTCGTATTGAGAACTTTAAGGGACCGTGGCGCCGAGCCATCTGGAGTATGACAGCGCTTCCCAAAGCTGTAAGAAGGGATCAGCTTGATCTTTTTTGGGGACCTGCACACCGGCTTCCACTAGGTCTTCCACCTCGGCTCCCAACCGTTGTTACGATTCACGATCTTGTTTGGCTCAAAGCTCCTGAAACAATGAGATGGCAGACTTGGCTAGGAGAGCGGGCGTTTATGGCAGCCTCGCTCAAACGTGCCCAGCACATCATCGCAGATTCCAAAGCGACCGCTGATGACATCGTCTCGTTTCTCCCGGCGGCCGATGGCCGAGTGCAAGTCGTTTATCCAGGGCTCACAAACCTTCCTCCACCAGGCGGGCGAGAGCTCGTGCCAACGGATCGCCAAGGTCAGAAGCAGCCATACGCACTGTTCGTGGGCACCTTGGAACCAAGAAAAAACCTCGCCCGCCTTCTTGAGGCATTTGCATCCATCCATTCTTCGAACCTTGCCGGCTTGAAACTAGTTATCGCCGGTGGTCAAGGTTGGCGAATGGGTGATTTATCAACTTTGATAGCGCATCTGGGCATTCATGACCGGACGATTCTCACTGGCTATGTTTCAGATGCAGAGCTCGCACAACTTTATTCGTCAGCAGAGTTTCTTCTGATGCCCTCCCTCTATGAAGGATTTGGATTTCCGATCATCGAGGCGCAGAGTTTTGGAGTGCCGGTCATTACGTCAAGCGTTTCGTCAATGCCCGAGGTGGCAGGCGACGGAGCGATGCTGGTCAATCCACTAAGTACTAAGGAAATTGCGGAGGCGATTAAGCGCTTATCCTCGGAATTAACCCTTAAGTCGGAACTATCAAGCCGCGCACTCGCAAACGCCCGTCGCTTCTCCTGGCCAAAGGCGAGCAAAGAACTCATAGGCTACATCAATAGCTAGAGCCACTCATCCTAACCCCAGCCTGAGCTGTATCCCCCATCCGCCAAGAGACCAAGCAAATACTTTCCGTACGAGGACAGTCCCATCGATGTCGCAATTTCTTGTAACTCGCTGTCGTTGATCCAACCTTGGCGCCATGCAATTTCTTCTGGACAAGAGACCTTGAAACCTTGTCTTTTCTCAATGGTGGACACGAAATGTGACGCTTCCAACAAACTGTCGTGCGTCCCAGTATCTAGCCAAGCGAAACCACGCCCCAATATCCTTACATTCAAATTTCCATTACGCAAGTAAACATCATTTACATCTGTAATCTCTAGCTCGCCGCGCACGGATGGACGCACAGTCTTAGCAATTTCCACCACATCCGAATCATAGAAATAAAGACCAGTCACAGCGTATCTACTTTTAGGTAAAACTGGTTTTTCTTCGATAGAAGTAGCTTTTTGATGCTGATCGAATGTAACAACTCCATATCGCTCTGGATCATTCACCGCATAGGCGAAAACAGTTGCGCCATCAGTGTCGGAACAAGCGTCTACCAGTAGGTCCCTCAGACCATGCCCATAGAAGAGATTGTCTCCCAAAACCAGCGCGCACGGTTCCCCAGCTAAGAATTGCTCACCTATTAGAAAGGCTTGCGCCAAACCATCAGGGCTAGGTTGCACGGCGTAAGAAAATGCCATCCCCCACTTGCGACCGGTCCCAAGCAAAGACTGAAATGCCGGCATATCCTTAGGAGTGGTTATTATCAGAACCTCCCTAATTCCTGCCATCATTAGACTACTCAGTGAGTAGTAAATCATCGGCTTGTCGAATATGGGAAGAAGTTGCTTCGAAGTGACACTCGTTACCGGATAGAGGCGGCTCCCTTGCCCCCCAGCAAGAATAACCCCTTTCCGCTTTACAGTCCGACTCACGCGCCTGTTCTCCGGCTACGTCCCATACGAACCCTCTCTATCCACTGAGAATTATTCAAATACCACTCAACGGTCTTGACTATACCGTCTTCAAACAACGTTGCTGGTTCCCATCCAAGGCTCTTTCTTATCTTCTCAGCATTAACGGCATATCGCCTATCGTGACCCAGTCGATCCGAGACGTGCGTGATCAGTCTGCTGTACTCGCCAGCTGAGCAAGGGACCAGTCTGTCGAGGATCGTACAAATGAAACGAACAACCTCAATATTAGTTTTTTCATTATCCCCCCCAATGTTGTAAGTTTCTCCGCGCCCACCTGATTTGATAACCATGGAGAGCGCTTCACAATGATCTTCGACAAAGAGCCAATCTCGTACCTGCATTCCATCGCCATAGAGAGGGATGGCCCGTCCTTCAATTGCGTTAGCAATGGTAAGAGGTATTAGCTTTTCTGGGAATTGAAAAGGTCCATAATTATTTGAGCAATTCGTGATTATGACTGGAAGGCCGTAGGTGTGGTAATAAGCTCGCGCTAGATGGTCGCTCGAAGCCTTGCTAGCGGAATAGGGACTATTCGGCCGAAATTGGTTTTGCTCATTGAAAGGGCTTTCGTCCTGCAATAGCGCTCCATAAACCTCGTCCGTAGAAATATGAATAAAGCGGAAATCAGCCGGCTGCCCCTCCTCTTGCCAATAATTTAGAGAAGCATTCAAGAGGCTGTAAGTACCGACGATGTTCGTCATAATAAAATCGTACGGCCCCTTGATACTGCGATCGACGTGGGACTCTGCGGCAAAATGTACAATTACGGTTGGATGATAATGTCGTAGCAACGTGAGCATACTGTCTTCATCGCATATATCGCCCTGTTGAAACGCGTAATGGGGACTCTCATCGACATCGGCAAGATTCGCAAGATTTCCAGCATACGTAAGCTTGTCGAGATTGATGACCGGGCCGAGTCCTTCCCTTATCGCGTAGCGGATAAAATTACTGCCTATAAAGCCGGCTCCCCCTGTAACAAGCATCATGACACCACCCCGCCGATAAGGGAATTTCTAATAGCATGCAGGAGCTCATCGGAACGTGTTTCCAGCCCTGGCCACATAGGAAGTCGAACTAGGCAATCAGATGCACGTTCTGTAACGTCCATGGCCCCACTCACCCTACCGTAGCGGCGCCCGGCGGGTGACGAATGAAGCGACACATAATGAAACGCTGTCTGAACCTGCCGCAGCCTCATCTGCTCCATAAATTCTGCCCGAGCTTTAGAACTCTCCATCATAAGATAAAACATATGCGCATTGTGGAGGCAGTCTTCGGGAACGACGGGCAGCCCCACCGAAGCAACCGAAGCACTAATGCCAGCGAAATAGAGTTGCCAGAGATTACGTCTCTTCGCAGTGATCTCTTTTAACTTCTCCAGTTGAGCGCATAGGAGAGCTGCAACGACGTCACTAGGCAAGTAGCTAGACCCGACATCGCACCACGTATATTTATCTACGTGACCGCGAAAGAACTGACTTCTATTTGTTCCTTTTTCCCTAATAATTTCAGCTCTCTGCAAGTAACGCTTGTCATTGATCAAAAGAGCCCCACCCTCTCCCGAGATAATGTTCTTTGTGTCGTGAAAACTCAAACAACCTAGATGGCCTATGGTGCCAAGTGCTGTGCCCTTGTAGAACGAACCAAGCGCTTGGGCTGCATCCTCTACAACGCTTAGATCGTGCTCGTTCGCAATCTTCATTATCTTCGACATATCGCAAGACACACCAGCATAGTGCACCACAACTATTGCCTTAGTACGGCTCGTTATAGCATCCGCGATTTTCTGCTCATCAATGTTTAGAGTGTCAGGTCTAATATCAACAAAAACTGGCACGCAGCCGCGCAAAACAAACGCGTTTGCGCTAGACACAAAAGTAAAGGATGGCATTATGACTTCGTCACCTTCTCGCAAATCAAGCAGCAACGCAGCCATTTCTAAAGCGGCTGTACACGAATGCGTCAGCAGCACATGCTGGCAACCCGTTTCATCAGAAAGTAGCTTGGTGGCTCTTTTTGTAAATGCGCCGTCTCCCCGGAGGTGGCCGGAGCGAATTGCTTCAATCGCATACTCGACCTCAATGTCGCCAACGTACGGTTTGTTGAACGGGATCATCTGACTTTAAATCCACTCATATAGAAGATCGCCTCAAAAAACGGACCTAGCTTTCCGCCAAGAAAACGGCGCGATCACACTTTGTTGCTCACCGGTATGCGAAGTTGCATCTTCAGAATATCTTGTCAATTAGATAAGGTTTTTGGAGTTGCAGCCGCCCCCTACGAATACGCTCGTCGTTCAGCATCTTCCAGCCATTCAGCATGACCAGCACTTGATGGGTCCGGCGGAAGCAGAGCCACAGCCACTTCACATCCACTACCACGTTTGCAGCTGGACGCCTCTAAAAACCTCCCCATTTTCGGGAAATCGTGATTCAATCCGACATGCTTGATTTGGCGGGGGCGGATGATGCGGGGACAGCCTGGTTTCTTCGATCTGGACGAGCGTTACGAACGGCTGAGCGCCGTGGGCGATCCGCTCGAGAAGCTGAACAGCATCATCCCGTGGCCTGTGTTCGAGAAGCCACTGGCCAAGGCGCTGAAGCGATCGGATGGATCGAAGGGCGGGCGTCCGCCGTTCCCGGCGGTGTTGATGTTCAAGATCCTGGTGCTCCAGGCGCTCTATAATCTCTCCGACGATCAGGCCGAGTTCGTCATCCAAGATAGGCTGTCTTTCATGCGGTTTCTGGGGCTGGGTTTGTCCGACAAGGTGCCGGATGCCAAGACGATCTGGCTGTTTCGGGAAAGCCTGGTGCGGGCCGGTGCCATCGACAATCTGTTCGTCCGCTTCGACAAGCATCTCTCGCGGTCCGGATATCTGGCCAAGGGTGGGCAGATCGTCGACGCAACGATCATCCAGGCTCCCAGGCAGCACAACAGCCAGGAGGAGAAGGAGGCAATCAAAGCCGGGGAGATGCCCGAGGCGTGGAAGGAGAAGCCCGCCAAGCTTGCCCAGAAGGATCGGGATGCACGTTGGACGGTGAAGTATTCCAAGGCGAAGCAGCCGACGGACACGCCGACATCAGCACCAACCAAGACCCATGACATTGCCATTCCGATGTTCGGTTACAAGAACCACGCGGGCATCGACCGGGCGCATGGCTTCATCCGGGGATGGACGGTGACCAGTGCGGCGGCCCATGACGGTGCGCAGCTCAGGAATGTCGTGACCAAGGACAATACCGCCTCAACGGTCTGGGCTGACAGCGCCTACCGCTCCAAGACAAACGAGGAGTGGTTGCAGGACAATGGCCTGAAGTCGGACATCCACCAGCGAAAGCCGAAGGGCAAACCAATGCCGGAGACGATGTCGCGGGCAAACGGGCGACGATCCAGGATCAGGGCCACTGTCGAGCATGTCTTTGCAAGGCAGAAGGACAAGATGAAGCTCTTCATCAGGACCATCGGGATTGGAAGGGCCAAGGTGAAGATCGGCATGGCCAACACCGCCTACAACATGCTCCGATACGTCTTCCAAGAAGGTCGCCGTGCCATCGCATGACGACGGCCGCCCCGCAAGGGGCGGGAATGCCAATATAGGCATTTCAAATATCACCACCGAAAGCGGTGGTAGGCTCAGACTGCACCGTCAACACAGGAAGTCCGGGTAAATCGAGGTGTCCAGCTGTTCAGACAAATCGAGCCAGCTCTATAGGACTACTCCTAAAGCGTGTCGCATTTATTCAGCTTCATATCCTGCTGCTTTGAAGAAGTTTCTGCACTCAGTGACGGAGAAGAGGGCGATGATGTCGCCGAGGGCTTGGGCAATCGTGTCAAAGCTTCTGGCGGCTCGCTTTCGTAAGAGCGCCTTGAGCTTCGAGAACGCCATTTCGATGGGGTTCAGGTCAGGCGAATAGGGCGGCAGGAAGAGCAGCCAGGCACCCTTCGCCTTGACGAGTTGCTCGGCTTTCTCGCTTTTGTGGAAGCCGACATTGTCGAGGATGACAACGTCGCCGGGCGACAGTGTCGGCGCAAGCTGTGTCTCGATCCATGTTTCGAAGATGCGGCTGTTCATCGGCGCATCGACAATCCATGGCGCGGTCAGGCCATGGCAGCGCAGTCCGGCGATGAATGTCTGCGTCTTCCAGTGGCCGAAGGGAGCGTAGGCCGCAAAGCGACTGCCTTTGGCAGACCATCCGGTGCGCTTCGTCAAACGGGTATTCGTGGACGTCTCATCGATAAAGATGAGCCTGGACAACGCCTTGTCGAAGAACCGCTTGCGGCGGTTGATCGTGAGCGCTACGAACACTCCACCTTTTCTTTTGTGATTGCGGCCGCGAGATATGCTCCGTCATCGAGAGGAGCTGAAGGGGATGGCCAGGGATTACGCTAATGCCATGCTTGGAGTCAGGGATGAAGCCATGCATGAGGCTCGTGATGAAGGCGGGTACCGACGGATTGAAGTGATCACCGGGCGGCGGAAGCGGCGGGATTGGAGTGACGAGGAGAAGGCGCGGATTGTTTGTGAGAGCGCTGAACCTGACGCCAACATCTCTGCCGTTGCCCGGCGGCATGGTGTCAATCGTGGTTTGCTGAACGCCTGGCGTCGGGAGGCTGGGTTGATCGGGCAAAGAGCAGGTAAGGCTTTGGGTCGGGAACCGGCGTTCGTGCCGTTGAATGTGGTCGATAGTCAAAGCCCGCAACGCGCGACGGCATTCGATGTCGCCAGCAGTGCTGCTGGTAGAATTGAGATCGAACTCGACGGCGCGCGCATGACCGTGGTGGGCTCAGTGGCGCCGGACTTGGCCCAGGCTATGTTGGTGGCTCTTCGGTGCCGCCGGTGATCGGCGTTCCTGCTGTTGGCATGAAGATCATGGTAGCCACACAGCCCGTGGACTTTCGACGCGGCATGAATGGCTTGGTGGCTTTGGTTGCGTCGGCGCTAGCGGCGGATCCCTACTGTGGTGATGTATTTGTCTTCCGCGCCAAGCGTCTCGATCGCTTGCGTTATGTCTACTGGGATGGATCCGGCATGATCCTGGCCACGAAGTGGCTGGAGGCTGGCAAGTTCGTTTGGCCACCGATCACGAACGGTGCGATGACGATGTCGGCCGAACAATTTGCCCTTCTGATCGGAGGATTGGATTGGACGAGGATCGGCTCACAGCAGGTCAAAAGGCCGACGAAAGCAGCATGATGTAATTGTAATTGCTTGAAGATTCTGGGGGATATGGTAGTCTCCAGCATGTCGCCAAGCCAAGATCAACTCCTGCAGAATATCGAGCATTTGAGCCGGACGGTTCGTGCTCTCGGTGCAGAGAACGCTGATCTTAAAGCCGAGATAGACTATCTCAAGCGCCTTATCCACGGGGCTCGGTCGGAGAAGCTTGCGACCATCGATCCAACACAAACCAGTCTGGATCTTGGCGACCTCGCGGATATCCCAGCTGCTGCCAACGATGATAGCGGGCAACGTTCTCTTCCATCTCCCCGGAGAGCTCCAGGACGCAATATGGGTGCGCTCCCCAAGCATCTCCCCCGCTATGAGGTTGTCATCGAGCCGGAGAGCAAAACATGCTCCTGCTGCGCAGGTGACCTGCATCGCGTCGGGGAAACGACTACCGAAGCCCTCGATATCGTTCCCGCGATCCTGAGGGTAAAGCGGACTATCCGCCCTCGCTATGCCTGCCGGGCCTGCACAAACGGGATCACGCAGGCTAAAGCTCCGACACGCTTCATGGATGGCGGAATGGCGACGACTACGCTCGCGGCGCATGTCGTGACATCCAAGTTTGCATGGCATCTTCCACTCTATCGACAAACCCAGATCTTCGCAGGCCACGGTATCGTACTGGATCGGGGAACACTGGGGAGCTGGGTGGAACGCGTGGCGTGGTGGCTCGAGCCGCTCTATGACAGGCTTCTCGCCTTCATTCGTTCACAGCCCAGGGTCTTCGCCGACGAGACACGCCTCCCACGTCTTGATCCCGGGCGCAAGCGAACCAAGGTTTGTCAGCTATGGGCACAAGCCGTGGACGATCGGCCCTGGAATGGTCCAGCGCCTCCTGCCGTTGGTTACATCTTCTCCGAGAGCCGCAGCGCCCGTGAGGCTGAGCGCCAATTGGCCTCTTTTGATGGCGTGCTTCAGGTGGACGGATATGCGGCGTACAAAACCCTCGCCAAACGGCGCGGCAAAAGTAATGCGCACCCATTGCGGCTGGCATTTTGCCTGGCTCACGCCCGACGCAAGTTCGTGGACGTCGTCAAGCTGACCGGCTCATCGGAAGCCCTGGAGATCGTGTCGATCCTTGCGGAGGTCTATCTGATCGAGCAGCAGCTCCGCGGTGAGAGCGCAGAAGAGCGCCTTCAGACGCGGCAGTTAAAATCACTCTCCATCATGAAGTCATTGAAGGCCCGGCTGCTTGCCCTCAAGCGAGATATCTCGACCCAATCGGCTCTCGCCAAGGCCATCAACTATACGCTCACGCACTGGACTGGGCTCACAGCCTTCCTCGACGATGGAGCGATCGAAGTCGACAGCAACATAGTTGAACGTTCGATGAAGTCCGTTGCTCTCACGAGGAAAAACTCGATGTTCGTCGGCAACACCCGAGGTGGCGAGACTTTTGCCATCCTGGCTTCGCTGATCAATTCGGCCAAGCTGAACGGACTTGATCCGCAGACTTGGCTTGCCGATGTCCTCGCGCGGGTCGTATCAGGTCAAACGAAAATCAACCAGCTCGATACACTGCTTCCTTGGAATTGGTCGCCCGAGCAGACCAGGCAAGCAGCATGAACCGGCCATGTGTCTCCTATGATGAGCTGGATGAACGTCTGCGCGGCGACGGACATAATGACTATGTCGGAATGAGCGCGATCGACGGTTTGCTAGCGGCGATCGTCGCTGGCCCCGTGCCGATTGCGCCAGCACTTTGGCTGCCGAACGTCTTCGGTGGCACCTTGCCACAAACGAAGCCCGGCTCGATCGAGGAACGTCTCGTCAATACCGTCCTCAATCGGCATGATGAAGTGGACCATCTCCTCGCACATGCCCCTGGTGACTACTATCCGATCTTCATGCATGACAAGCGCAAGACGATCGTCGATGCTTGGGCAATCGGCTTCGCGCTGGGGCTGGGCCTGGGTGGCGAGGCATGGGCACCCATCCTGCTCGCCACACCCAAGCCCATCATCACCCCGATCATGGCCGTCAATCCGCAGCTCGCCAAAATGCTGTTCCGCATGTCTCCTCAGGAAAAACGAAAAATCCGAGCGACTGCGCATATCCATATCCGAGCCGCCGTGACCCAACTCTACGCTGCAACCCGGGACGCCCGCCAATAGCCGTCGGCACAAACCAGCCGCATCGGCAACGTGGCGCGTTCGTTGCGCTCACGGTTGATCCAAAGATCACGCGCCTTGGCGATCTCCGGTCTGCGCTGCTCGCTTGCCTTCAGGCTTTTTTTTATTGCTCAACCCAAGCCTGTGCAGAAACCGCCCGACGGTGGCGCGGTGGACGTCGATGCCGCGCTCGGCCAGTTCGAGACACAATTCGTCCAGAGTCACTTCGCCATGCAGAGCCACACGCTCGCTGAGCCATTGCCCATGCGGCGAAAGTTTACTGCCAGGCGGATGGCCCTGTCTTGCGGGGCGAAGAGAACCAGCGGAACGATGCAGGATCATCATGTTGTTGATGAACCGGGGCGAAACCCGGAAATGCCGGGCGGCTTCCCGGTTGCTATTGCCTTCATTCACAAACGCGACGACACGCTCACGCAACTCCATCGGATGCGGCTTGCCCATGGCGCTTCTCCTTCCATGGGCACAGTCAATCACAGATCAAGAAAAACAGGAATCCTGAATCACGTTTGCCGCGACACGCTTTAGTGTTTGCACCAGGACTTCCGATGTTCGCATCAACCTCGCAAGGCGGCCTTCACCGTGGGCTTACATAAATCGCAAAAGCGATCGGACAGATCAAAGGGACCACTACACAGACATCCGCCGTTGACGGCTGTGATGATGCTCAAGATTCTGGTGCTGTAAGCTCTTTACGATATGCACGAGAGACAGCCAGGGTTCACATCAGGCGGCCTGATCCCAAAACATGGAGGCAAGATGAGCCTCACGTTATCACCATTGCGATAAACAGCAACAAAAGCTATGCCTACCTTCGCGAGCGAGGCTAGACGCGGCGCATATCGATCATAGCCGCAAATAATGTGAGTCCAGAATGACTGCTAACACCTCAAACAAAATTCATGCATTATATTCTGTGATTTTGGCAGCATTATTAATTTTAAATTTTGCCTATCTGCTGAATTACATATTTTTTGATTACAGAATGGAAATACACTCCGATAGCGCAGTCAAGGTTTTAATCGCCAAGGAGATTTTCGATACAGGAAACTATTTTCCCACTGACTGGAATTATGTTAACAATGACCTGTTCATTTTGTTTGGCCACACCTTCATAATTCCTTTACTCGCATTCATGCCTCCCGGCTTCGCGGCACACGCCATATCTGGAGCCATAAGCGCGAGCATCATCCTCGCACTTATCTGGCTAGTTTCGCGACTTCTAAGCATGTCCGCCCTAACAGGCCTCGCCTGCGTTACGATATTCTGTTCGGGCATATCTCCCTTCATGTCGGAGAACCTCTTTGGGCAAGTTTCCTACGGTGCTGTGCTTTATCACACACTGGGAATTATTGCATCATCGCTTCTTTGGCTCGATAAGAAGGGATCGAAGGCAGTCCCGTTCCTTGTAATCGCAGCGGCAATCGTAGGACTGACGTTCTGGCACAACCCGCAACGAGCGCTAGTCGCGCAGGGATATCCGGTTGTAGCAGCAGCACTTTCCCTAGCCTTCTTCTGCAGGACTCGCGATCAAGCAGGGGCGGGAGAACGGAAGATTTCGATCCTCGTTATCGCAATTTTGACCGGAGCAGTTGCCGGGACTCTTGCACATCTGGCAACACTTCAAAAAGTCAACTCAGTTTTTGGGGCATCGGATGCGACTTGGCTCACGTTTGAACAGGCCATCCGGAACATCGGCTACACGTTGCAGGGTGTACTTGGAATCTTAGGAGGGCTTCCCGCCGAAGGAGGCACAGTGACGTCAACCGGCGGGGCATTCGCTGCGATACGTATTATCGGGGCACTCGCCTTCATTGCCGTAGCAGTTGCAGCTTGGCGCCATCTCCTTGTGCGAGGGAGCCGCAGTCAACATTTCTTTGCGGCATTCATTCTCCATTCTGCGGTGCCCGTCCTCCTGCTGCAGATCTTCACTACTCTGCCAGACATGAACGACCCGATCCAAAGTTCTCGCTATCTTGTGCCTGTAGTGGCCCTGTCTGTTATAGCGATGCTCTCTCACTGGGAAGGTCTTAAGCCCGCAAGCTACTTAGGTGCGCTAACCTTTGTCGCCCTGTTGCCGCTAGCAACCACCGGGCCTTTATCAGCGGCCGTCCCCGCGCTAGCCTCCCATCAGGCTTTTGGCCAAACCAACCAGTACGCGAGCGATCGCCTAGAGGTTCTGGCGTTTATGAAGTCCAATAATCTGCGGTACGGCTATGCCTCTTACTGGAACGCAAGTGTTTATAGCGTACTGAGTGACGGAGAGACGCTCGTTCGGCCAATCCATATCAACAGTTTATCACCATTTAGACACCTTTCTTCTGACAGATGGTATAGCGAAACTTCCTGGGCCGGCCCCTCATTTATTTTGCTTTCAAGTAATGAGCTAGAATATTTCGACGAGTCCCATCTCATTGCGCATGGGTACAAACCGGAAAAGAGACTCAAGATAGCGAACTACACGATACTTACCTTCACTGAAAATATTTCGGGCCGACTTCCAGGATGGAATACTAGCATAGAAGAACCTACTTCTATACCAATTACACAGAAAAGCCATCGACAGGTCGGAACCTACTTAGAAATTGATGGAAAAGGCGTACTCCAAGCCGGTATCGGGCAGTCAGGAGCGCTCCATTACGGGCCGTACTGGCTACTTCGCAAAGGAGATTATCAGGCTGAGTTTTTGATCACCCTCCCTGATTTGAATAAAGGCGGCGCCCGCCTTGATGTCGCAACCACAACAACCGACACCAAGATCCTTGCTTCAGGGGATGCTGTGTCCACTGGTGTTACTACCTTGAACTTCCATAACAGCACCCGCCAGCCTTTGGAGTTTCGCGTTTGGGTCGACGGCAGTTCGACTGTCCAGCTGAGAGGCATTACCATAACAGAAAAGAGTAACGTCGCTATCAACCCGCATTGATACCCCAATAGGTTTTTTGGTACATCGGGCTGGGGGGGCGCCCTGGGACCAAACCTTGGACCGCCGGAAGCTGGAGTTTTCCGGCTCTGATCACGATGGCTGGCTGGTTGCGCCACCGGGATTATGCAGGGCGATCGGGACGTTATATCCGATCGCCGAGTGAGGACGTTCCTCGTTGTAGTATCGACGCTAAGTGTCCAACTTTTCGCGGGAATCCGCAATGGTCAGGAACCAATGAGCGTTCAGGCACTCCGACCGCAGTTGGACACCTCTAAAAACCTCCCCATTTTTGGGAAATCGGACACCTCGATTTACCCCGACTTCCTGTGTTGACGGAAAGCGCGCATTTCCCTGCACCTTTTCCCGTTGACAGCCCTGTCGCATGAAGTGTCCACTTAAAAATAGGTGGACACCAAATATGAGTGACGAAGAGCAGACACTGCGTGTGCGCCTTGTGGGGCGTGATGGCCGACGCCGCTATGATCCAGCATCAAAGGCCCGGCTTGTATCGACCTGCCTTCAGCCAGGGGTTTCGATATCAGGCATGGCGCTTGCCCATGGGATCAACGCCAACGTTCTGCGCAAATGGGTGAAGGATGCCAGGGAGGCTTGCTTGTCGGCAGGACCTGTCCGTTCTGCGTTCATCCCGGTCGTCGCCGCAGACTGTGGCCTGCCTGTCGGGCCCCGCTCGCTGAATATGGCGGTCGCAGGTGGTGAAGACGAGGCAGCATCACTGGAGAGGCCGGCAGGGCTGTCAGGTTCTTCCAAAATCCGGGCTTTGCTGCCGAACGGCGTAAAGCTTTCGCTGGAATGTGGTGATGTGGACGCGTTGACGGCGATCATCGGCGCACTTGGCCGGGTTCAGGTGGTGGCATGTTCAGACTAGGCGCAGATCTCAAGGTCTACCTGCATCGCGAGCCCATCGACTTCAGGGCTGGGATCAACAGCCTTGCTGTCCTGGTCCAGGAGGATATGGCACTTGACCCGTTTGCGCCTGCGGTCTTTGCCTTCTGCAACCGTCGCCGTGACCGGATGAAGCTCCTGTTCTTTGATCGATCCGGCTTTGTGATGGTGCTGAAGCGATTGACCGAAGACCGGTTCCGGTGGCCGCGCCGGGAGACTGCGGTGGTGACGCTTTCGATCGAGCAACTACACTGGATCCTCGACGGCATCGACATCGACGCGTTTGCGCGCCATCCGGTGCGGCAGTATCAGGTGGCTGGCTGACGAAGGGCAGGTGATTTGAGGAGTTGACGCGCCGGCTTTCGATTCAAGAATCTGATGATCCGAACCGGCGAACCTGATGTTGCAGAGTTGATGGCGCAGTTGGCGGCGCATGCTGCCGAAATCGCCGCGCTCAAGGCTGAGAAAGAAGCGCTTTCGCAGCGCATCGTCAAACTCGAGGAAGAGCTGGCGCTGGCGCGGTTGCATCGCTTTGCGCCGAGAAGCGAAAAGCACGTCGATCGCCTGTTCAATGAAGCCGAGCAGGTTGCCGTTGACGAGGACGCTGGTGACGACCACGGCGATCTCGCCGACCTGCCGGATACTGGCCTGCCGCCTGTGGAAAGACCAGAAGGCAAGAAACGCACCGCAGACCCTTGCCGGAAAGCCTGCCGCGCGAGCGTGTCGAATATGACCTTGCCGACGATCAGAAGGCCTGCCCCTGCTGTCGGCATCAGATGCATCGCATGGGAGAGGCCGTCACCGAGCAGCTCCACATCGAGGTGAAGGCCAAGGTCCTGCAGAATGTCCGGTTCAAGTACGCTTGCCGGAATTGCGATCGAACCGGCATCAACACGCCGGTTGTCCTTGCGCCGATGCCCGCACAGCCTCTGCCTGGCAGCATTGCCACGGCTTCAACGCTGGCCTTTGCGCTGGTTCACAAATATGTCGACGGCACACCGCTCTATCGTCTGGCCCAGGCCTTCGAGCGTGCCGGTGTTCCCGTAAGCCGCGGTGCTCTGGGTCACTGGGTGATCGGATCGAGCGAGCGGCATCTTTCCCGCATCTATGACGCGCTGAAACTGCGACTTCGGTCCCAACCGCTCATCCATGGCGACGAGACGACGGTCCAGGTCCTGAAGGAAAAGGACAGGGAGGCCGCTGACACGTCGTATATGTGGGCCTATCGCAGCGGCGAGGACAGCGAGGAGCCGATCGTTCTCTTCGATTACCAGCCGGGCCGCGGCCAGATCCATCCGCAGACATTCCTTGGGCGTTATCGCGGCATCATCATGAGTGACGGCTACACCGCCTGGCGCACCCTGGAGGGGGCAACCCATATCGGATGCATGGCCCATTCCAGACGACGCTTCGTCAATGCCCTCAAGGCGAGAAAGAAAGGTGGCGGTCCGCCGGAGCAGGCGCTGAAGTTCTTCGAGCAGCTCTACCGGATAGAAAGGTTGGCGAAGGACGAAAAGCCGAACGAAGGCGAAAGGCAAGAAGACTGCATTCGCCGCTTTCGCCAGCTTCACAGCATTCCCATCCTCAATGCCCTCAAGACATGGCTCGATGACCTCGCGCCGAAGGTGTTGCCGGACAGCAAGCTCGGCGATGCCGTGTCCTACACCCTGAACCAATGGGACTATCTGACACTCTACGCGCAAGACGGCAGGATGCCGATCGATAACAACCTGCTTGAGCGTGATATCAGGATTTTTGCAACGGGCAGAAAATCGTGGCTCTTCAGCGATACCGTGGACGGAGCTAACGCCAGTGCAGTCGTCTACAGCATCATGCTGACCTGCCGCGCCTGCGGTATCGAACCCTTGGCATACCTGCGCCACATCCTCACCGAATTGCCGCAGCGCGAATCAGGTGCCGACATCACTGATCTTTTGCCGTTCAACTTCACGAAAACAACGACTGCCTGATCCGATACGACAAGCTGACAGCGAACCCGCTCAGACCGTCGCGTCAATGTGCATGGAAACAAGCGCTTACTGTTGACGGTGCAGTCTGAGCCTACCACCGCTTTCGGTGGTGAGTAAGCATCCGGCGAAGGCCGCAGGTCAGGCTGCCTGAGCACTCAGCGTCTTGGGTGTCCAGTTCCACGGCAAGAATTGCTCCAGCCTGCTGATCGGCGTGTCGGCAATGTTGGCGAGGACATCCGCCAGCCAGGCTTGTGGGTCTATGTCATTGAGCTTGGCCGTCATGATCAGCGTCGCCATGAAGGCGGCACGATCAGCACCACGATCCGATCCGGCGAAGAGCCATGACTTCCTGCCGAGAGCAAAGCCTCTGAGCGCGCGTTCGGCGGCGTTGTTCGTGAGACAAATTCGGCCATCGTCGAGGAATGACGTAAATCCATCCCAGCGCTTCAGCATGTAGTCGATCGGCTCTGAGACAGGAGAACTGCGCGACAGTTTTAGCCGCTCGGTTTGGAGCCAGTTATGCAGTTCTTCGGAAAGCGCGCATTTCCCTGCACCTTTTCCCGTTGACAGCCCTGTCGCATGAAGTGTCCACTTAAAAATAGGTGGACACCAAATATGAGTGACGAAGAGCAGACACTGCGTGTGCGCCTTGTGGGGCGTGATGGCCGACGCCGCTATGATCCAGCATCAAAGGCCCGGCTTGTATCGACCTGCCTTCAGCCAGGGGTTTCGATATCAGGCATGGCGCTTGCCCATGGGATCAACGCCAACGTTCTGCGCAAATGGGTGAAGGATGCCAGGGAGGCTTGCTTGTCGGCAGGACCTGTCCGTTCTGCGTTCATCCCGGTCGTCGCCGCAGACTGTGGCCTGCCTGTCGGGCCCCGCTCGCTGAATATGGCGGTCGCAGGTGGTGAAGACGAGGCAGCATCACTGGAGAGGCCGGCAGGGCTGTCAGGTTCTTCCAAAATCCGGGCTTTGCTGCCGAACGGCGTAAAGCTTTCGCTGGAATGTGGTGATGTGGACGCGTTGACGGCGATCATCGGCGCACTTGGCCGGGTTCAGGTGGTGGCATGTTCAGACTAGGCGCAGATCTCAAGGTCTACCTGCATCGCGAGCCCATCGACTTCAGGGCTGGGATCAACAGCCTTGCTGTCCTGGTCCAGGAGGATATGGCACTTGACCCGTTTGCGCCTGCGGTCTTTGCCTTCTGCAACCGTCGCCGTGACCGGATGAAGCTCCTGTTCTTTGATCGATCCGGCTTTGTGATGGTGCTGAAGCGATTGACCGAAGACCGGTTCCGGTGGCCGCGCCGGGAGACTGCGGTGGTGACGCTTTCGATCGAGCAACTACACTGGATCCTCGACGGCATCGACATCGACGCGTTTGCGCGCCATCCGGTGCGGCAG
Source organism: Peteryoungia desertarenae (assembly GCF_005860795.2). Taxonomy (GTDB): domain Bacteria; phylum Pseudomonadota; class Alphaproteobacteria; order Rhizobiales; family Rhizobiaceae; genus Allorhizobium; species Allorhizobium desertarenae. Next base: position 318,498 of record NZ_CP058351.1, on the reverse strand, counting down.
TATCAGGTGGCTGGCTGACGAAGGGCAGGTGATTTGAGGAGTTGACGCGGCCGCCGGCTTTCGATTCAAGAATCTGATGATCCGAACCGGCGAACCTGATGTTGCAGAGTTGATGGCGCAGTTGGCGGCGCATGCTGCCGAAATCGCCGCGCTCAAGGCTGAGAAAGAAGCGCTTTCGCAGCGCATCGTCAAACTCGAGGAAGAGCTGGCGCTGGCGCGGTTGCATCGCTTTGCGCCGAGAAGCGAAAAGCACGTCGATCGCCTGTTCAATGAAGCCGAGCAGGTTGCCGTTGACGAGGACGCTGGTGACGACCACGGCGATCTCGCCGACCTGCCGGATACTGGCCTGCCGCCTGTGGAAAGACCAGAAGGCAAGAAACGCGGCCGCAGACCCTTGCCGGAAAGCCTGCCGCGCGAGCGTGTCGAATATGACCTTGCCGACGATCAGAAGGCCTGCCCCTGCTGTCGGCATCAGATGCATCGCATGGGAGAGGCCGTCACCGAGCAGCTCCACATCGAGGTGAAGGCCAAGGTCCTGCAGAATGTCCGGTTCAAGTACGCTTGCCGGAATTGCGATCGAACCGGCATCAACACGCCGGTTGTCCTTGCGCCGATGCCCGCACAGCCTCTGCCTGGCAGCATTGCCACGGCTTCAACGCTGGCCTTTGCGCTGGTTCACAAATATGTCGACGGCACACCGCTCTATCGTCTGGCCCAGGCCTTCGAGCGTGCCGGTGTTCCCGTAAGCCGCGGTGCTCTGGGTCACTGGGTGATCGGATCGAGCGAGCGGCATCTTTCCCGCATCTATGACGCGCTGAAACTGCGACTTCGGTCCCAACCGCTCATCCATGGCGACGAGACGACGGTCCAGGTCCTGAAGGAAAAGGACAGGGAGGCCGCTGACACGTCGTATATGTGGGCCTATCGCAGCGGCGAGGACAGCGAGGAGCCGATCGTTCTCTTCGATTACCAGCCGGGCCGCGGCCAGATCCATCCGCAGACATTCCTTGGGCGTTATCGCGGCATCATCATGAGTGACGGCTACACCGCCTGGCGCACCCTGGAGGGGCAACCCATATCGGATGCATGGCCCATTCCAGACGACGCTTCGTCAATGCCCTCAAGGCGAGAAAGAAAGGTGGCGGTCCGCCGGAGCAGGCGCTGAAGTTCTTCGAGCAGCTCTACCGGATAGAAAGGTTGGCGAAGGACGAAAAGCCGAACGAAGGCGAAAGGCAAGAAGACTGCATTCGCCGCTTTCGCCAGCTTCACAGCATTCCCATCCTCAATGCCCTCAAGACATGGCTCGATGACCTCGCGCCGAAGGTGTTGCCGGACAGCAAGCTCGGCGATGCCGTGTCCTACACCCTGAACCAATGGGACTATCTGACACTCTACGCGCAAGACGGCAGGATGCCGATCGATAACAACCTGCTTGAGCGTGATATCAGGATTTTTGCAACGGGCAGAAAATCGTGGCTCTTCAGCGATACCGTGGACGGAGCTAACGCCAGTGCAGTCGTCTACAGCATCATGCTGACCTGCCGCGCCTGCGGTATCGAACCCTTGGCATACCTGCGCCACATCCTCACCGAATTGCCGCAGCGCGAATCAGGTGCCGACATCACTGATCTTTTGCCGTTCAACTTCACGAAAACAACGACTGCCTGATCCGATACGACAAGCTGACAGCGAACCCGCTCAGACCGTCGCGTCAATGTGCATGGAAACAAGCGCTTACGTTCTTCGACAAGCGGCTGGCTGTCCTTGCGGCGACGCTCCGTGCGCTGCTCTGCGGCAAGACCGTTGATCTCCCGTTCGATATCGAACAGGGCATCGATCCGTTTGACGGCCTCCAATGCCATCGGCGAGATCGGCGCAGCCTTGCTGCCACGTTTGGCGTTCGCGGCGATGTCGGCCAGCACGAAGAACTTGCGGCGTGAATGGGCCCAGCAGAGTGCTTGGCGCAGAGGCGCGGGATCGCGATGTTCTTTGAACAGCGGGTTATAACCGCCATAGGCATCCGCCTGCAGAATGCCGGAGAAGGTCTTCAGGTGGCGTTCGGGATGCTCCTGTCGCCGGTCTCGCGATGAGTAGAACAGTGCCGCAGGCGGCGACAGCCCACCAAACGGCCGGTCATCCCGGACATAGGTCCAGATGCGGCCCGTATCGGTCTTTCCCTTCGCCAGGATCGGCACGGTCGTGTCGTCGCCATGCAGCCGCTCGGCGGCAAGGACATGGGCCTCGATCAGCGAATGGATGGGCTTCAGGGCTGCGGCGCACGCGCCGACCTGGCAGGCCAGCGTCGATAGGCTGAGGTCGACGCCCTCGCGGGCATAGCGTTCGCTTTGGCGATTGAGTGGCTGATGCTGGGCGAACTTCTCGAACAGGATCATTGCCAGAAGGTTCGGGCCGGCAAAGCCGCGCGGCGTCACATGGAAGGGTGCTGGCGGCTGCGTGATCTTCTCGCATTCGCGGCAGGAGAACTTCTCCCGCACGGTCTGAATGACCTTCCACTGACGCGGGATGATCTCCAGTGTCTCTGTGATGTCCTCACCGAGCTTCGACAGGTTGGCCGAGCCGCAGCAGGAGCAGTTTGTCGGAGCAGCAATGACGACACGTTCGCGCGGGAGATGCTCGGGAAAGGGCTTGCGTGACGGACGCTTGCGCTCGAAGGCCCTGACGGTTGAGGCATTGGCTGCGATCTCTGCTGCCAGTTCATCTTCGCCAGCATCAGCCTCCAGTTCCTCGAGCTGCAGTTCCATCTGCTCAAGGAGCCGCGCCTTGCGTTCGGAGCGACTGCCGTAGAGGTCGCGCCGGACCTTCTCGATCTCTAGCTTCAGCCGCGCGATTAGCGCCTCGGAATGCGATACTAGCGCCTTCGCGCTGGCAGCTTCCGCCTTGGCGGTCGCCGCCTCTGCCTCGGCAGCAACACGCCGCGCGCGCTCTTCGGCAAGCAGTGCGAGTGCACTGGCAAGGTCGTCCGGAAGCTGTTCGACGGGGGTGCTCATGGCGAGATGGAATCATATTCGCTCCCGCCATTCCAGCATTTTTGCTTATCCGGCCGAGGTCGGTCGCCAGGTTCTTTGCGGCATCCGCCAGTCTATACCTTCCAGCAAATAACTGAGCTGCGCCGGCGTAATCACGACCGTCCCATCGGCCGCCGACGGCCATATGAAGCGTCCCAGTTCCAGCTTCTTCGTGAACAGGCATGCTCCCTGGCCATCATGCCAGATGACCTTGATCAGGCCACCGCCACGACCGCGGAACACGAACAGATGCCCGCACATCGGATCGCGCTTCAGCGTCTCCTGCGCCATCAGCGACAGACCGGGAAAGCCTTTGCGCATGTCTGTATGGCCCGTTGCCAGCCAGACCTTCACACCAGCAGGGACCGGGATCATCGCCGACCCAGTACACAATCGAGAATGCGGCCAAGCGCCTCCGTGTCGATGTCGCTATCCACGCGGACGCGCCGACCGCGGCCCAGCTCAATCATCACATCGCTACGCTTGCGGCGGGGCTGCGATGAGGCCGGCGCTTCCGAGGCAACGGGTTGGACTGCCGGCGCGGCCTCCGATACGTTCACGGGCACCAAGGTGTTCGCCGTCTCGGTTCTCGGTTCCTCGATTTGGCAAAGCTCCTTGCGCCACCGAAAGAGCTGGCTGACGTGGATGCCAGCCGATCGCGCAATCTCGGAAAGCACCGCCCCAGGCTCAAGGCAGGCTGCAACGAGCCGCTCCTTATCTTCGCGCGACCAGCGCCGACGGCGCTCGACAGACGTGATCACTTCAATCGGATGCTTCGTCATAGGACTACTCCTAGTGTTTGCACTAGGACTTCCGATGTTCGCATCAACCTCGCAAGACGGTCTTCACCGGGGGCTTACGGTGGTAGGCTCAGACTGCACCGTCAACACAGGAAGTCGGGGTAAATCGAGGTGTCCAGCTCTCAAGTCAGTCTAGTCTAGTATTGACATACCTATGAGACCCTCTATTCGTTGTTGCCTGTTGCAATGCGTCTCCAAGCTGGGGCGTTGGTGGCGGTAGTCGATTGTCGTCGAATCAACGAGGCCTTCCATGCTCTGCTGGACCGAAATGTTGTCCTCCTATGGTAGGAGTTCGAGTGCATCGTTCGTGAGAGATTCGAATCTGATTCATGAGCTGACAGTTGTTCTCGTCATTGAGGTGAAGGCGCTTAGCTGACAAGCACGATTAGATGTTGCTTAAGCAGGAATGGTATAATGGCTCAAAGTACTAGCGGCTTTCACGCGATTCTCTCAAATCCGCGAATGTATTCGCTTTTTCAGAATCTTATGGGGGCCAGGCAAGGTTGGCGCAACTACGTGGCGGACCACCTTAAGCCGTGGGCAGGCATGCGTATTTTGGACATCGGCTCGGGGCCTTGTGATATACTCGAATTTCTCCCGCCGGTCGAATACTATGGATACGACATCAGCTCTTCTTATATTGAGCGCGCCCGCGCGAGGTTCGGCGACCGGGGCCGGTTTGCTGCCCGGTTGCTGACAATTGAAGAGATTGCCGCGCTGCCTAAGATGGATGTTGTACTTGGCTCCGGTCTCTTGCATCATTTGGACGATGAGGTTGCAGTAGATCTAATGAGGCTCGCATTCGAAGCGCTGAAGCCTGGCGGAAGACTTTTGACGATAGATCCTGTCTTAGAAAAGGGACAAAACCCCGTTGCTCGACTTCTGATATCTCTGGATCGTGGGCAAAATGTCAGAACGCGCGTGGAGTATGAAGCTCTAGCGCGTTCAGTTTTTCACGAGCCAGTCACGTCGGTAAAGCACAAGGTTTGGATTCCTTACACACATTGCATGATGTGTTGTACTCGCAACTAAGAGGGCAGTCCTCCCCGTTTTAACGGGGTTCAGCGGTATAATTCACGCTGCCATTTGCAGTTTTTGAGCGGGTGTGATGCCGCCAATGCCCATGTCGGGCCCTTCATGGTTATACGTCCAAAGCTATTCCGTGGCGATCTCCTGGACTGTAGTGGCCCCCTAAATCCCCGGACACGATCTCCCACTTGTTGAGTGTTAGGAGTAATATGCCCATTACGACCAGTCACATCCCCAAGATAGAAGTGCTGTCCGGCCGTGAACGTCGTCGTCGCTGGTCGACAGCGGCGAAGCTGGTGATAGTCCAGGAGACGTATGAGCCTGATGTTACGGTCTGAACTGCCCCCCATTTCGACCGGACAGTCGGCATAAGTGTGCTCTGATCCCCAAAAACTGGACCGTTCATAACTGGAGTTTTCCGCGATAACTTCCCGGCTAGGAAAAGGAGTGGAAGCATGAAGGCATCGAAGTTCTCGGACGCCCAGAAGGCGTTCATTTTGAAGCAGGGCGATGACGGTGTGCCGGTGGCAGAGATCTTGACCTGAGACCCGACTTCCCTCCATTTTTCGGGAGAGTCTTGGGTTTTTAATCTGGCCTTATGCTGCCTGTTTTTCCATAGCCATTTTCATTGCGAACTCTCTGGGTGTGATGTTGCCCAGCGACGAGTGCGGTCTGTTTCTGTTGTAATCCTCCTTCCATGCGGTGATGGCAGCGCGGGCTTGGTTGAGCGACGAGAACAGCGTCTCGTTGAGGCATTCGTCGCGGAAGCTGCCGTTGAAGCTTTCGGCGAAGCCGTTCTGCATCGGCTTGCCTGGGGCGATGTAGTGCCATTCGACCTTGGTCTCCTGACACCATTTGAGAATGGCCATGCTGGTCATCTCCGTGCCGTAGCATGTTGGGAATGATACGCCGTTAGAGGTTATGGCCGCCTGCGCAGCCCCATTTTGCGCAGCAGGTGGCCATAACCGGGTCTCAGGTCTCTATGGTGGTTTTGCGAACCACACCACAGAGGAGACCGGCTATGGCCAAGGTTGAGCATACTTCGGATGCCTGCGTTCTGGTAGGCATCGACATTTCCAAACACCGGCACGAGGTGCTGATTGCCGCTCCCGGAAAAACGCGCCGTCGACGCCTGACGATCACCAATACCACCGATGATTTCCAGCGGCTGATTGGGATCTTGCGGGAGTACAATATGCAAGTCCGGATCGGCTTTGAGGCAACCGGCAATTATCACCGCGTGCTGATGTATCATCTGGGCGTGGCCGGCTTCGACCTGAAGCTCGTGTCGTCGGTCGCCTTGGCCCGAACCCGGGAGGCGCTGCACAATAGCTGGGACAAGAACGACCCCAAGGATGCACAGGTCATCTTGCACATGCTGCAGATCGGGGCAGTGCAGATATTCCAAGACCCGATGGTGGCCGGCACCAATGATATTCAGGAACTGTCCAAGACCCATGATGCCGTGTCCCGGGCAAAGACCGAACTGTGGCATCGGATCCTGACCCACTACCTGCCACTTTACTTTCCCGAAGCCGAACGGTTCCACCGGAGCTCTCGCAGCGATTGGTTCTTGGCGTTTCTCGAGATGTTCCCCTCTCCGCACATGATCAGCGCGATGTCCAAGGAACAGTTCATCAAGGCTGCTTGGGATGTCGTTGGACGCAAAGTGGAGAAGACGCGCATGTTATCAGATGTTTACGAGACAGCGAAGGCATCGACTGGATTGCCTGTGTCACCAGAGTCCGACGCCATCCGCATGTTCCGCATGATGCTGGCCGAGGGGAGGAGTTTGATCCGCCAACGGAATGCCATCGAAGATCGTGCCGTCGAACTGCTCGCTGATCGGCCCGATTATCAGTTGCTATGCACCATTCCTGGCATCGGGCCGATCAATGCCCTCACCGTGCTGGCCGAAACGGGCGATCTGCGCCGGTTCCGTCACCACCGTCAGTTTCTGAAGTTCTGCGGCATGGACCTGGCCACCGTCCAGTCCGGCATGTTCCGCGGTCGAAGCAAGATCTCCAAATATGGCAATGCCCGCTTGCGCCGCACTTTATGGCTGGCAGGGCAAACGGCGGTTTTGCATAAGGCCAACAGCTTCCGCGACAAATTCGAGCGCTACATCGCCCAAGATCGCCACAACCCGGATCTGCGCCGCAAGGCTTACACCGCCATCGCGGCAAAGATGGCCCGCACCATTCACGCCGTGATCAAGTCCGGCGAACTCTATCGTCCCTTCTTTGAGGGGACGAGCCCAGGCGGAAGGACCCCTCTCTGGAGAGCCGTGGAGGCAGGTTCCTGACCTCGTAGATAATGTTCGGGCCTTCCGCTTGGGATTTTGGATCTCGTCTTAAGGACGGTGAGGGCGGCAACAAGACCGACCCTGTATTTGCTATGGAAGAGACCACATCTTGACGGCGGAGCCCGCCTGGGCAACTATTTTAAGGGTATCCGGTCGCTCGGATGCCCCGTGACCTGACGCCCTGAACCGCCTTTTGTTCCCAAGCTAGGACGTTGTCCGAGACGATCGTCTTCGGCTTCCCCCGCCTGACGATAAGGGTGTCCAGCTCGCGGGCAAGCCGAGCGCCCGACAGGGATGTGTCGGCGACCAGGCACAGGCATTCGCGGGTGAAGTCATCGACGACAGCCAGAACGCGGAAGCGGCGACCGTCGGTGAAGGCATCGCTGACGAAGTCCAGGCTCCAGCGCTCGTTGGGGCGCGACGGTAGAGCCAGGGGACGCCTCGTCCCCAAGGCCCGCTTTCGGCCGCCGCGCTTGCGCACTGTCAGCTTCTCTTCGCGATAGAGACGTCGAAGCTTCTTCAGGTTCATGACGATCCCCTGACGGTCGAGCATCACGTGGATACGGCGATAACCGAAGCGCCGCCGCTCGGATGCCACCTTCTTCATCGCCTCCCGAATGGCTGCATCGTCAGGCCGCACGCTGCGATATCGCATGCTCGACCGATCAAACGATAGAACCTCGCACGCCCGACGCTGGCTCACCCCATGCTGCGCACAGACATGAGCCACCGCATCACGCTTAACATCGGGCGTCACCATTTTTTTGCAGCGACATCCTTCAGGATCGCATTGTCCAGCATGGCCTCGGCGAGCAGCTTCTTCAGCTTGGCGTTCTCGTCCTCGAGCGCCTTCAGCTTGCGGGCATCGGACACATCCATGCCGCCATACTTCGCCTTTTACTTGTAGAAGGTTGCATCCGAGATGCCGTGCTTGCGGCAGACATCAACCGTCTTCGCGCCCGCCTCCTGCTCCTTCAATATCCCGATGATCTGCTCTTCCGTGAACCGTGAACGCTTCATTCGTCCGTCTCCTTGATGTGACGGACTCTACCAAATTCTGGAGGAAGTTCAGGGTCTCAGGTCAATCTGCCGGAAGGCTGGGATCAGCCAGGCGACCTATTTCAATTGGCGCAAGAAGTATGCGGGTTTGCTGCCCGATAGAGACCTGAGAACCGGTTATGGCCACCTGCTGCGCAAATTGGGGCTGCACAGGCGGTCATAACCTTCAATTGCACGTTATTCCCAACATGCTACGGCCCAGAATATGTCAGCGGCAAGCTCATGGAATGGGCAGAGAAACAAGGGATTGCCTTGAACCACATCCATCCCAGAAAGCCGCAACAGAATGCCTATGTCGAGCGCAATAACCGCACCGTCCGGCATGAATGGCTCGACCAGAACATCATCGAAAGCATCGAGGCGGCACAGGGGTTCGCCACTCAGTGGCTCTGGACGTATAATAACGAACGGCCCAATATGGGCATCGGCGGCATAACGCCCGCACAGAAACTGAAAATGGCTGCGTGAATTCTACTGCAGAGCCCCGCGAAAAACGGGGGGATTACCTAGGGGATTACCGAGGTACCCCTTGACTAATCGGTTCATTCTGGAAAATTCCTACACGCTGAGAATTTTGCCGCGCCACCCTCCTCAATTTTGTAAAGCATGAGGCGAGAAGTCATGAAAACAGTCGCCATATTGCAGTCCAATTATATACCTTGGAAGGGCTATTTTGATTTGATCGCAGCCGTCGATGAATTTATTCTTTTTGACGACATGCAGTACACGCGCCGCGACTGGCGAAATCGAAACCAGATTAAAACGCCGCAAGGAATTCAGTGGCTTACGGTTCCGGTCTTAGTAAAAGGGAAGTACCACCAAAAAATCAAAGAGACCGAGATTGATGGCACTTCTTGGGCATCTGCGCATTGGAAATCACTAGCGCAGAATTATCGTCGAGCTCGCCATTTCTTGGAAATCGCGTCATGGTTGGAACCGTTGTACCTTGAGCAAGAATTTACTCATATCTCGCAACTCAACCGCTATTTTATCGAAGCCATCTGCTCATATTTATCAATAAAGACTTCCATTACCAGCTCAAGCGAATACACATTGGCAGAAGGCAAAACAGAGCGACTGGCTCATCTGTGTGTGCAAGCCGGTGGAACTCGCTACATCTCAGGACCAGCAGCCAAAGGGTATATAGATGAAAAGATATTTTCAGATTTAGGGATCGAGCTGACCTGGTTCGATTACGCTGGATACTCCGCATATCCGCAGCTCTGGGGGGAGTTCGCGCATGGAGTTACAGTTCTTGATCTTCTATTTAACTGTGGCAAAGACAGCCCTCGGCACATGAGGAACGTGAAATTAAACTCTCAATAGTCGCAACTCTTTACAAATCTGCTCGCTATATTCAAGAGTTTCACGAACGTGCGAGCGCCAGTGCAATTCGGATGGTCGGAGGCGACTATGAAATAGTGCTTGTGAACGATGGCTCACCAGATAATAGCTTGGACTTGGCTGTCAGAATCACGGGCCAAGATCCACACGTCCAGGTAATTGATCTGTCCCGTAATTTCGGGCATCACAAAGCGATGATGACCGGATTGGCGCACGCCAAAGGAGATCTGGTTTTTCTTATCGATAGCGACCTTGAAGAGGAACCGGAGTGGCTCATTGCCTTTGCTCGGCAGATGGACCGGGACCAATGTGATGTGGTGTACGGAGTTCAAGCGCACAGAAAAGGAAGCTGGTTTGAGCGATGGAGCGGTCAGTGGTTTTATGATCTCTTCAAAGCTCTCACTGGGCTTGCCTTGCCGGAAAACGTTGTGACTACCCGGTTAATGTCAAGGCGTTATGTAGATGCGCTATTGAGCCATCAAGAGCGGGAAGTTTTTATGGCAGGCTTGTGGCACATCACAGGTTTTGACCAGAGATCTCAGACGGTCATAAAACATAGCACCAGCGAAACTACCTACACACTTCGCAGAAAGATGTCATTGCTGGTCAACTCAGTGACTTCATTTAGCAATGCTCCTCTAGTAAGCATATTTTATATAGGCATATCAATCTCTTCGTTTGCACTAGCTTATATCGGGTACATTGTTGCGCAATGGCTCTTCTTAGCAGAGACCATGAGTGGCTGGACTTCAGTTATGGCTTCTATTTGGCTCCTTGGAGGAATGATCATCTCTTTCATAGGTGTCGTCGGCATCTACTTATCCAAGATATTTTCTGAGACAAAGCAGAGACCCTACACCATAGTGAGGCAGATTTATGCAAAGAAATCAGACTAACCTGCTAAATGAGGTTGCAACGTATTACGCGGGGAAGCTCGCAGAACATGGCGATACGCCTCGCGGAGTCGACTGGAACGGTGAAGGCAGCCAATTAGTTCGGTTTGAACAGTTATGCAAATGTATCGACCCGACTACGCCTGAATTCTCCTTAAACGATCTGGGGTGCGGCTACGGTGCCCTGCTTGACTACCTGCTTGAAAAGCATGGAAAGTCTACTTATCTCGGAGTGGATGTGTCTCGCGAAATGGTCGAGATTGCTACTCACCGACACGCAACCTCTGAACGAGCTCGCTTCATCGTCGCAGCGGCGCCAGACGAGATCGCCGACTACGGCATTGCCAGTGGCATCTTTAATGTACGCTTGGGAAATTCTGACGCGGAGTGGTTTGATTATCTTCAGGCAACTTTGGACGTTCTTGACCGAACTAGCAACTTAGGTTTCGCTTTCAACTGTCTGACTTCATACTCAGACGCGGAGAAGAAGCGAGGCCATCTCTATTACGCAGACCCCTGCCGGTTGTTCGATTTGTGTAAACGCCGCTATTCACGTCAGGTCGCATTGCTTCATGACTACGGTCTTTATGAATTCACGATTTTGGTGAGGAAGAGTCCATGAGAAGACCGCTTGTAATCTTTGGATCGGGCGACATTGCTCAACTGGCGTTGTATTACTTCAGCACAGACTCAAATTATGAAGTCGTTGCGTTTACGGTGGATGCGAATTACATAAAGGATCATATTTTTTGTGGATTGCCGGTTGTGCCATTTGAGGATGTCAGCAAAATATACCCACCTGATACTCATGTTTTTTTTGTCGCGCTGAGTTACTCGAAGCTGAATGCTATCCGCAAAGAGAAGTTCCTAGCCGCGAAGGGAATGGGCTACAAGATGGTTAGCTACATTAGTTCGAGAGCGACCGTGCTTAACGACGGCGCAATCGGCGAAAATTGTTTTGTCTTCGAAGATAATACTATTCAGCCGTTCGTCACAATAGGTAACAACGTCACTTTGTGGAGTGGGAACCACATAGGTCATCATTCAGTGGTCCACGATCACACTTTCATCGCATCGCATGTGGTAATCTCAGGCGGTGTCGATATTGGCGAGCAATGCTTCATTGGTGTGAATGCAACATTACGCGATCATATTAAAATAGGAGATAGATGCGTTGTTGGCGCCGGCGCATTGCTTCTCTCAGATGCTGCACCTGAAGGTGTATACATGGGCATTGCTACCGAGCGCGCAAAAGTACCCAGCACAAGGCTAAAAGGCATATGAAATTTTACTGGAGAAAGCTTGGTAAAATTTTCTGCCCTTCAGGCAGTATCGAATGGATGCATTCTCATGCTTCCGTGCCCATCGCAGAGCGTTTAAACGGAAATATTTTTAAAATTTACTTCAGCTCGAGGGATAAAAACAATCGAAGTTATACCGGCTACATAATTATAGATATAACCAGACCAAAAGAAATACTTGCAGTATCGAGTTCTCCAGTTATAGGCCCTGGGAGTTTGGGTGAATTCGACGATAGTGGCGCGATGGCAACTTGGATTGCTCAGCACGGCGAACAACGGTTCCTCTACTATATCGGTTGGAATCTTGGCGTAACAGTACCGTTTAGAAACTCGATTGGCCTATGTATAAGCGAGCATGATGGGGACTTTAGAAGATATGCTGCAGGTCCGATTATTGACCGCTCGGTGACCGAGCCTCATTTTGTTGCAAGCTGCTGTGTATTGCCTGATCAAGATAAGTGGCGAATGTGGTATCTATCCTGTACTGACTGGAGATTACTGAACGGGAGGTTAGAGCACCGATATCACATTAAATATGCTGAATCAGTCAATGGGATTTCGTGGAACAGAGAAGGTATCGTGGCGATAGACTACGCTGATGATACAGAGTATGCTATTTCCAGACCGTCCGTTATTCGAGACCCTGACTGCTGGAAAATGTGGTTTTCTTGCAGAGGCTCTACGTATCGAATCGGTTATGCGGAATCGCAAAATGGTATAAAGTGGAATCGGCTTGATGCCGATTGTGCGATTGATGTTTCTTTAAGTGGCTGGGATTCTGAAATGATTGAGTATCCTTTTGTGTTTGACCACGATGGAGCTCGATATATGCTGTACAATGGAAATGGTTACGGACAGACAGGGTTTGGCTTGGCTGTGCTAGAAGTCCTATCATGAATCGCTATTTTGACTATACCTACATACTTGCCACGTTGGGCTTTACGGTATACGGGCAGATTATCCTGAAATGGCGAATTTCTCAGCTCGGTCCACTGCCTGTCGAATTTTTAGATAAGGTCAGATTTCTTGTTGCTGCTCTGTTTGATCCGGCAATATTTTCAGGGTTTTCTGCAGCGTTTTTGGCATCTCTTGCTTGGATGGCAGCCATGACTAAGTTTGATCTTAGTCACGCATACCCCTTCATGAGCATCAACTTCGTCGTGGTCTTGCTGCTGAGTAGCTGGGTTTTGAGTGAGCCTATGAGCATGCAAAAGACACTAGGTGTAGGATTGATTGTTTTTGGTACTGTGGTAGCGGCACGTGGTTAGCTAAGCAGCCGTCGATATAGAGTTGAATAGCGTTCCGCCATGGCTTTAGCGCTTAGTTCTGCACGAAAGTGTGCTTCTGAATGAAGGGCGTAAGCGCCAGCGACAGCTTCATTTTGCATAGTGTTAAGCGCCCTCACCAATGCCTCCGCATCTTTAGGAGGAACCACAATCCCCGTCTTTCCATCCTTGTTCACAAAACTGGTTCCAGTTCCAATCTCGCAGCTAATCATAGGCTTCCCAAACATTGCTGCCTCAACGAGTGAAAGTCCGTATGCTTCCGACCGAAGATTCGACGGGAAAACAAATGCCGTACAGAGCTCCAGCAATGCTGCCTTGTCGATGTCACTAACAGCGCCAAGGAAATGAACATTGGTCAGGCCAGCGCTGACAGCTTGCGCCTTCAGCCTCCCTTCCATGGGCCCTTGCCCCACGATCAGGATGTCGGTGTTCACATTCTTTGACGCTTCAATCAGCGTATGCAGCCCCTTGTAATAGCGCAGCACGCCGACAAAGAGGAAAAACGGCTTGGGGAAGCGGGTGATCCAGCGATCCTTTAGCTCCTGACAGGCGCGGGGATAGTCCGCCTCATCGAGCCCGATCGGGATTACTACCGTCTTGTCTCGGTATCGCTGCAGCACCTCGCTACTCTCTAGGTAGTTTGGCGACGTCGCAACGATCCTCGTCACGCTCGACAGAAAGCGATGCATCAATGGCTTGTAGAGCCGCATCAGCAGCTTCTGTTTCACGATATCGGAATGATAGGTAACGACACTTGGCTTTCCTGGTGGATGCATGAGATGCAGCAGATCCATGAACGGCCAGGGGAAGTGGTAGTGAACGACATCAGCTTTACGGCACAGATCTCTGAACTTTGAGAAAGCCTCGCGCGAAAAGCCGGTAGAGGCGAGTTCGAGATCGAGATTCGCCTTATAGGCCATATGGCCGTCGAATTCGACGGTGTTGGGCACAGGGTCACGGCTAAGCGACAGCACGTCGGACTGGATACCATGCGCGAGAGCACCCTTTGCGATCGCGTGGATAGTTCGCTCTACGCCGCCAAAAGTATCCGGATAGTAGGTCTTAAAGACATGAAGGACGCGCATTTCAAGATCCTTAAATTGAACCAGTTACGGCGTCATTCGGATGACGGATGGCGCCGTGACTGGTAGTCCGCAGTTAGCCGCGTCCAAACTCGTCCGAAACACGGACAATATCGTCTTCGCCGAGATAAGATCCGGTCTGCACCTCGATCATCTCCAGGATGATCTTCCCTGGGTTATACAGTCGATGCAAATCGCCTTGCGGGATGTAGACGGATTCGTTCTCTCGAACGAACATGACCTTGTCACCGACGGTGACCTCAGCGGTACCCTTTACACAGATCCAGTGTTCCGATCGATGGAAGTGCTTTTGCAGCGATAGCTTCTTGCCCGGCAGAACAAACAGGCGCTTCACTTGAAAGCGATCGCCGTTTAACAGAGAGGTGTAGCCTCCCCATGGACGATAGGCGGTTGGATGGGTCTCCGTCAGACGTGAAGTTCCCTTGGAGAGCGCTAGAGCCTTGACGAGTTTGCCCACTTCCTGAGCTTCATCCAGGCGGCCCACATATACGGCGTCTTCGCTGGCAATCACCGCCACGTCCTTCAGTCCCTGGACGGCGACATGCGATGCACGCGAAAGGACCAAGGAGTTCTCAGTATTCATGACCGTCGCATGACCGATGACGACGTTGCCATTGGCATCCTTGTCGCCGAGCTTCCAAACCGCATCCCAGCTTCCGAGATCTGACCAGGCGAATGCTGAGGTGACGACGGCTGCGTTCTGCGTCTTTTCCATCACGGCGTAGTCGATCGAGATATCAGGGCTCGCCTGGAAGCTTTCCTCATCAAGACGAACGAAGTCGAGATCGATCGCAGCTGCAGCAACGGCCGCGGCAGCTGCCTCATAGACAATTGGGGCGTAGGCTTCGAGCTCGCTGAGCAGCAGGTCGACGCGCGACATAAAGATACCGGAATTCCAGAAATACCCGCCAGCTGCGATCATTTCTTCCGCGGCGGCAAGCTGCGGCTTCTCGACGAACCGCTTAACGTGGTACGCACAAGTCGACAGTGCATCGCCCTGCTCGATATAACCGTAGCCAGTTGCGGGCTCGGTTGGCGTGATGCCAAATGTCACGATCTTGCCGGAAGCTGCTGTATCACGTGCAATTGCGACAGCATCGCTCCAAGCGCAGCCAGCATCAATCTCGTGATCTGAGGCCAGAAGCTGGAGGATAGCGGTATCGCCGCATGCGTTCTTAAGATGAAAAGCAGCTGCGGCAATTGCCGCAGCTGTATTCCGCGCCACTGGCTCAAGAATAATGGCAGAGAGAGTGACGCCAACCTCTCGAGCCTGCTCAGCCACCGTGAAGCGGAAGTCCTGATTGGTGATCACGACAGGCGCTTCATAGAGGGCAGGGTCCGCAACGCGCTTCAGGGTCTCCTGGAAGAGCGTTTTTTCATCGACAACCTGGATGAACTGTTTCGGCGCACTAGAACGCGACAATGGCCAGAGCCGCGTACCTTTTCCGCCCGCCATGATAACTGGAACGATTTTTGGTCGGCTCATCGGAATCTCCGTTAGTAGAACAGGAACTGCATTCGGGTTGCTGGAGTTGGATTACAGAATCACTTGCGCACTTCGCAAGCCTGCCCGACAACTTTCAGAGGGGGTTGGCTCTGCCGAAAGCGCGCCTAGAACCCTCTTTCGCACAGTCACGGCGTGCCTGCACTGGGCATACTTATGAGAATTGAGCTCCTAGCGGAAACGCACGTAGAGTCAATCGCCAGAAAGAGACGTAAAGGTAGAGCTAGCCAATCAATGCCGATCCTCGTCGTTCTACTTGAAACGGGTCCATCGTTATGCTCACCGCAGCAATTTTTACCGAGAGTATCGAATCGTAAGACGCGCCCTCGTTAACCATACCGGAGCTCTTTGTTCCGGATGCGTTCTATTCATCTTGTCGGCGAGCGATCTCCGGGCTAAGTCTGGATCGTTCCGGATAACCGAATGATCTCCGGAACTTAAGCGGCCCCCGCTGGTGGTGGAACACCGAACGAGGGCCTGACCCGCAACCTTATCTGAGAAGGAATTGGGCTATGAAGACCCTTATCCGCTTCGCTTCCGTCATGGAAGCACTCCCTCATATGGATCCTGTTGATCCCCGTTCAGATCGTGGCCTTGCAACTAGGCGTTTTGCCTTTGCTGGCGCCCGCTCACCGTCTGCGTTTCCGCAGGCCTGATCGAACCATTCTGACATCGCTGGCATTTGTGATGGTCGAGCGCGCCGGATGGCGTCCTCAGCCGGGCCATGACCCTTGCCCAGATGACGCTCAACAACAGGATACATAACATGACCAACACCGTTTCCGGTGCGAATTCCGCACCAACCCATTCGCATGCCGTCAATCCGGATGTGCTGCATCCGAGGCTTCATGAACTGTGCCATCAGGTGCTGACATCGAGCTTCGGCTCGACCGCTCTGATGCACGCGCTTGCGTCAGGACTTTCCGACGTCTCCAGCCAGCTTCGCGGTCTGCCGGCGACCGAGGGCCGCCTGATCGAGCGCGGCATTCAGTTGATTGCGGGCCTCAATCCCGAACTTGTCGTGTTGACGGAGAACATCCGCCTGCCCGTCAGCAAGGCGGCTCTCGATGTCGTAGAGCGCAACGATCCTCGCCATTATGCATCACTGACGCTCGATGCCGATAGCGGCGGCCGGCGGGGCTACACGCCCGACTTGATCATCGTGAACCGGGGCACAAAGGTTGCACATGTTGTCGACGTCAAGCGCAGTCTCAGTTCATACGATGCTGTGCGCCTGCAGGAGCTGAAGAAGCGCATGCTTGCGGGCGCACTGACCGTTCCTGATCTGCTTTATCAAGAGCATCATCGGCTCAGTGTAGAAGCCGTTCAGGTCGTCATTCTCGACGCCCAGAATGCCAGTCGTGATGCTTCCTCGGGCATCTGGCCCGTCAGCGATCTCGATCACCTGCTTGAAGTCGAAGGTGCGGGCAAGGCGATTGCCTATCTGCGACGGTCGTTCCAGACGGCGGTCGAACAGGTCTGGCGTGAGGCCCTGCAACATTATCATCAAGCCCGGGAATTGAGCTCGGATGAGCGTCGGGCCGGGGCAATGCCTTGGGCTGACACACAGCGACATGCTCCCGATAAGAGCAGAGCGTCCGATCGTGACGATCGAATAGTGGGTGCTGCTGGTGCAGGCGAGCGACCAGAGATCCGGATTGGGTTTGCGACTCTGCCGACTGTTCGGGCACAGGCGCTGAGCTAGCCGGAGTTATCGGTCGGCCGGCGCCGGTCGCTTCCCCAATCCATCGTTCATCCATTCATTCCGTCATTGTGACCGCGCATCGCTGATGCTGCGGCAGAGGAAACACGTCATGTCGAAACAACCATCAGCAACCGTCATTGCCTTCCCGATCCGCCCTGTTTCTGTGTCCAAAGCGGTCTCGGAATCAGCGGCTCATTCTTCAGCAGCCCTGGCATCGACAGTTCCGAAGAAGCCGTCGCGAGCCCGGCAGGCATTCGAGGCACGAATGGCTCGTCCCGGAAACTCGTCGCCCGAGAACTGCATCGAGTACCGGGCCTTCAAGAAGCTTCGGACGGTGAGCCGCCCGGTCGATCCGGCCTTCATTGTGCGTCAGGCCATCCATTGGACTCGTAAACGGCCGATCGCCTTGAGCAGTCTTCCTGACATGATCCGCAAAGATCTGGAAAAGCTCTGCGCGGCCGGCGACCCGACTGGTCTGATGGTCCGCGACTGGCTTGAAGGCAAAGGCCCAAAGCCCGTGGTCGAGGAGAAGGCATGATGGAGATCCTCACCGATCGCGTGACGCGATACCTGCTTCGCCGTATTCGACGGCTTGCCGTTCTCGATCTCTATCAGCATGCAGCTGTTGCGGGTCTGCTTGATGAGACCGCCCACGACCCCGGTCTCAATGGTGGACAAAGTATGATCAGTCGCTGGGTTCCGACTGTCGAGCTGATGGATCTGCTATCGCTTGGGAATCAAGGCAAACATATCCTCTCCCGCAGGCTCGGCAATGCCGGCCGGCAAGGCGATTCTCTTGCGGAGCCCTGGCAATCGCAACAGACGCCAGCTGTACCGGTTCGAGAAGCCCGGACATCGGCGACCTCGTTGTCGTTGTCAGCATCATCTTCAGCATCCGATACAGAGCTTGAGCGCCAGGCCGCATCCGAGCGTGAAGCGCTGGCCGCTCTTCGTGAACATCTGCCGCTTCCAAAAGCAGCCCCCGCAGCCGTGGCCCTGCTGATTGCGCGTGCTGTCGGATCACACCCTGGCGGATGGGAGGCGCTGCGTGCGGTCTTGTGTCGCCCAGACCCGTTCATTGTCTTGCGCATCCCAGTCCCTGGCTTCCAGCGCCATTGTGGCCGTTCGCTCGAAGACGGACTGCTCACCCCCTCCTGGATGAAGCTTGAGGAACTCGTGCGTCTCGCCGGGATCTGCGACTACGGCGAGCGACGACGGGGAAAACTGCGCAAGCCGATCAAGACGATTGCCGGAAGCGAGGTGTACAAAATCTGGGATCGAGCGCTCGGCAGAGCCCTGAGTGACACAATCAACAGCGAGCCTGCGCCGCCCGTTCTGCTGGTCGATCAGACGAACCAGGACCTGCCGGATATCATCATGCACGCCGCTGTCCTTGTGCTTGAGACACATGGACTCGATCACACCTTGCTGGCCGAGCTTTTGCAGATCTGTTGCGGCATTGCGCCGAAACAGTCTCTTGAACTGATGCGGGCGAAGGGGCTGACACTCGATCATCTGCATCTCGATGACCTCGCGCTGATCGTGCGTCCGGGACGCTCCAATGCGGAAATCATTTCCGCATTGGAGGCTCTCAAGGAGGATCGTTCAACAGATCCGGAGAGTGGTGATGCCGAAGGCTCCGACGGATCCTCCGGCCGCAAGAAGAGCTCCGCTGTTCCGGAATGGAAGTCGGGTGCAAAGCCAGAGGAGAAACGCAAGAGCACGGGCTCTGCGCCCGTGGAGGTCATCCGCCCGCAGCCTGCCGACACCGAAGCTGTTCTGCGGGTCGAGACACTCAGCGGCTATGGCGAAGCATCTGACTGGGCGGCCAGTCTCAAGCTCGATCTTGATCTCTGGCATCAGGGTTTGCTGGAATGGAGCGAGTTGAGCAGTCGACTGCTTCTCTCCGGTCCCCCTGGAACAGGCAAGACGACCTTCGCGAAAGCGCTCTGCAACACGTTACAGGTACCGCTGCTTGCAACCTCCGTCGCCCGTTGGCTGGAAGCCAGTTATCTTGGCGACGTCCTGAAATCGATCAATGCCGCCTTCACGGTTGCGTCCGAGCACAGGCCTGCGATCCTGTTTATCGACGAGATCGACAATCTGGGATCACGCGCGTCAGGAGAGAGCCGAGGTGACAGAGGGCACGATGATTATTGGGCATCGCTGATCAACCGCGTTCTCGAGCTGATCGACGGGGCTGCAAAGACAGAAGGCGTGATCATTGTTGCCGCAACGAACCTGCCGTAGAAACTCGATCCAGCACTCCTGCGATCAGGACGGTTGGAGCGGCATGTGCAGATCCCGCGGCCAGATATCGAGGCACTCACAGGTATTCTGGCGCATCATCTCGGGGCAGATCTTGCGAACGTCATCGAGACCGCGCCAAAGGCAGGCAAACCCGACGTCGCTCAGGTTCAAGATAAGGCTGAGCCGGAAGCGACGAATTCCAGTGCCGGGCAAAGCTCATTAACGCGAAGGCGTCAGGTAGCAGGAGGATGACAGCATGAGCGAATATGCAAATGTCGTAAGCCATCAATCGTCCAGGCAAGGAGCTGATCTTGCGCCGCTTAACCGTCTGGCTCTGTTGGCCTGTGGCAGAACCGGAGCGGATATCGAGCGGCTGGTGCGCGAACTGCGGCAGAAGACACGGCGCGAACGGCGGCCCATCACCTGGGCCGATATCGAGACGGCGTTGATGGCGTCTCGCATCAGGCTGACGGATGATCATCGCTATCGGCTTGCCGTGCATGAAGTAGGCCATGCCATGGCGTACACGCTTCTTGAGACAGGCACTGTCTACGCCGTGACCGTCGGTGGCAGCCTGAATGGTGCAAGCCAGAGCTTCGGCCAGGTCGAGTATACGCCATTACCAGGTCGACCGCAGAATGACGACTGGCTCATGCGCACCTGTGCTTCCTCACTTGCGGGCAGGACTGCCGAGCTGCTGGTCTTTGGCGAAACGCTTGCCGGATCCGGTGGTGACCCGAACAGCGATCTGGCCCGGGCAACGCGGCTGATGCTCGCGGCCGAAACACAGCTTGGCTTCTCCGATATCAACCCGCTGATCTACGTCGCGCCGGAGCAGGCACAGCAACAGTTGCTCTACGACACCGAGCTTCGAAACCGGGTTGACGCGCGGCTCAAGCGTGCCGAGGCCATGGCGATGGAAATGCTGACACGGCACAGGATGGCCCTGACCGCGATCGCCGCCGAACTTGCAGACATCGGCGTCATGTCGGGGGATGAGTTCCGAAAAGCGCTGGCACCGGCTTTGACAGAGAGAAAAACAGATCCTGTCACGGCGTGATCTGTGTTCGCGATTCCGATCGGCGCCCGTTCGATTCCGGATGCCGGATCGGCGTTGCCAAACGCCGCTTCTGCGATTCCTGTTTCTGCATTTGCGTGTCCGAACTGTGGAAAATCGATTCCTGCCGTCACGGCGTGACAGGTCCCGGCGAGGGACCTTCATGAGCTTTGCGCTGACGCAGCAGATCCGTGCTGAATTGGGAGATTGTGACTGGGTTTGTAGTCACCCTCGGAAACCGACCCTGCATTGCCAGAAACCTGTCACAAGGTCACATACCTCGCAGCCAACTCGATCCAGGTCGCCCGCACATCATGTCGATCTGAAACGCGTTACGGGCAAATCAGGTCAATTCATCTCAATTTACGCTGACGCGATTCAGCATGAGGATTTGTCGATTCCGGATCAGAATTCGGCGATTCCTGAGCAAGCGGCGTTTCGACTGTCGACGGAACTCATTCAGGTTCTGCTGAAGCTGGTAGCGGTCAAGTTTTCTGTCACGTGTCTTCTGCCGGTCTGAAACTTACGTCGGCGATTTGAACGTGGAAGCTATCGCTTGCGGAAAGTGGATGACCTGATGCAGGCCTCGGTGAGCCGAAGAGGAAGTTGGGATTTCCATGCTCGGAGCATCTCCCATTGTTGTTGATTGGATGAACGGATAACCGCCATGCAAAACCACGCAAGTTTCTGTCGTGCGCGAATTTAAAGCTTCCATGCCGACGGGTCTTTTGCTGAACGAGCAAAACATCCTTTCTGGGAAGACCTTTGACAAAACATGGCTGACAGAGAATGGCAATGAAGCGGTTCGCAGACATCGGACGAAGCTGAAAGAGCCGCCTGGGGTGTGGACGGACTACTCAATACGATTTCGCCCTCGACCGCTCGGTTTAATGGAAATAACTCATCCTGCTGATGATCCGATGCTTTAGCTGTCTGCGGGTTCGATGAACGTATGGGCTACGGCGCTGAGGACCATGAGTTCGGCTATGGGCTGGTGAACGCGGGCATCCGTGCTCGGCACATCAGATACTCGGCAGTCTGTCTTCACCTTGACCACGCTCATGGTTACGTGGACCCAAAACAGATCGGTGAAAACTTGACCATCGTGCAACAAACTGTGTCCCGGCGGGTCAGATCGACAGACTTCGGCTTGAAGGGCACTTCTCAGCGTTAACATAAGGCAAGAGGACCCAGGGTTTTCACTGGATCCTCGCAGTCAGCTCAGGCTGGCTCCATCTTTCTGCGGGCGTCAGGATGTGATCGAGGTAGATTGCGGTAAAAGCGAGCGGGATAAATACCATCCAGACGCCTCGGACCACACCAGTCGCAATCTTCCTCGTAGTCACCCGCGTCGCCGAGCTCTTCGGAAATGGGTTCTGAAAGAGGGACAAAACGATATTCCGGCAGATCAAGCGCTTTTCGCGCAATTTCGATAAGCCAATTCAACGTGCGATATTCATCTTCAATATCAACATGTAACAGCGCTTCATCTTCGGTGCAGTTACTTTCAGCCGCGAGGTCGGGGAGTGAATAGAAGTCGCACGCAACCTTCTCGATGATCTTCAAGCTCTTGACGATCTGCAAGCGGAACTGGCTCGCGATTTGCGAGACTTCGTTTCCCTCTTGCGGGCCGCGCCGCTCAAAGTCAATCCATCGCAATTCTGGTATCATCAGACTGTAGACGCATCCTTGAGCATCGACCGTCGCGACACGAATCACGCTGCTATCACCCTCCTCAATGACCTTCTTTACAGCCACATCAAGGGCTTCCCACTTATCGTTTGCGGTGAGCTCCATTACCTCTGTGCTCAACCGCTGAACATAAACTTTGCACTTCATTCTTCTTCTCCACAATTCAAATCAATAAGTACAATTACAGTATTGATGGACAATATTATCATAATAAACTGTATATGTCAAAAAAAATCGAATATTTTCGGCGCTTAGAGTAGTATTCTGATAACGCAAGATCTGAAATAAATATATGTAATATATTACACGAGCGTATGAGAAATTATCTGGGATGGTTTATGTTTCTACTTTCTTTTCAAGCAGACTGACCGCTAAACCGCCTTCCGGAGTGCCAACATTGCAGGAAACATACGGGCTCATCGGCCGGCGAAACATCACGCCGTTTGTCTCTTGCATCAGCGCCGACGACACTCATGGCTCGACCGAACAGGAGAAAATCCATGAGAAAATCAAGAAAACAGAAGCTGGAAGATCAGGCCAGGAGGCAGAGCAATCAGCGCAAACTGTCCCGGGAAAAACGACGTCCAGATCGTGATGACCTGGCACGCGTTCTGCTGTGGCAGATGATTACTGCAGCCAAGGGACGTTCCTGTCCTGAGAAAGCACTCAGCAAGGTGTGCAACTCGTTGCTGACGGAATTGATGAAGCAAGGATTCAGCGAACACGAAACCGAGCAGGTCTTCTGGGAGCTTGCCAGAAAATATGATCCTGTGCTTTCACCCTTCAGGCCCAAGCGTCATCTCGGTGCATGATCTTGCTGCTGACAATCGGCAGTACGTTGTGCTGTCGACAGGCCCATTGGTCGCGCAAGTCTGTCCGCGCAAACGGCGTACCCATACAACAGCATCTATTCCCCCCATTACTCCGCGTCACGGCGTTCAGCCGAGAATCGATTTTCCGAGATCGATGTTCCGATCGGCGGCCTCAGGGGTAGGACAGGTTTACGGATGCGAAGCTTCACCCAAACACGCCTGAGCGTCAACCCTGGAAACTGACCCACGCCCCGTCGCATCAAGCGATGCAGGAGAGCGTGTGACGTTCCTGGATTGCGTGCTCTCGGCGATGGGCCATGTCGGCACCCGAAACACAACATCTGACAAGAAAGCCGGCACGCACAGTAAACGTGGCCAAGCGTCCTTGCCCAGAATGCGGACCTGAAACCAGGCTTACGATCTCCTCTTTGCTGGACGCTTACGCACCGTTTCTGTCTCCTGGACAACGGGCTTTCGGTGTCCATTTTTACGACGGTTGAGCGCAAGCCTGTCAAAATCGAGACCCTTGAAGATGGAGTAGTCGACACGTTCACTGAGCGGCGCAAATGCGATTTCGAACGCGTGGTCTTCAGTGATAACTCGTGACCCGTAATTCGAATGCTCATCATCGCCCAACGCATGCCCAACTTGCAATTTGCGAGCGCGATCGTCTATTTTTTTGGCTCTCATATCATCAATCTTTCCGCTGCGGAGCGAATGGAAGACCTCGCGCCTGCCTCGTTCGATGCCAGCCTTTTCAAACAAGCGTTGCATGTATGAGGATGCTCTTCCGGCTGGATCCTTCAACCGCATGAGATCAGGAAAGAGGAATTCGTCACCCCTGCGCTTTGCCCAGTCGATGAAGCCAATTTCCCGGAGGAAATCGTGAAGTACGAAGTAAGTGAGGCTGTATCCCGTCTTGTAAGGTACCCGCTCCCAGACACCATTGACCTCGACGATCCCGTCGGTTTCAGCGATCCACACATTTCCGAACTTTTCGCGGATGTCGCTACCCTTCAAATATGTGAGCAACCCGATACGACGACCTGTTAGATGTCCGAGCAGCGGCAACAGGGTATTGTCGATGTAACCGCTTTTCACCCCTTCCTCAAAAATACGGTTGAGCTGCACGGAACTCAAAGGCACGGTTGGCTTGGATTTGCGATGGCCCTTAGAGTAGCGCAACGATACCCCAGCAAATGGATCACGGTAGCCCCATTTGGTCATCCCTGAGCGAAGAGCGGCTTTCACGACGGCCACATAACCCTCGCGCAATGTTTTGTCCGCAAGCGGTTTCAAATTAGTTTTCTTGGAGCGTTCAAGGGTGTCGAATGGGCTTTCATTTTCGAGCCGCTCATCTGGATCCCCTGGCCAATGCGCCATCAGATTGACGAACGCCTGAAGATCCACGCCGCTGTATCGGTCAGCCGGGTGGTCTCCGATGAGATCGAGAAAAACTTGAATTCGCATTTTCGCGGTTGTGATATTCCGACCTTCGTATCCGCCGTGTTCATCGATCCGGCTCTGGATATACTGATGCGCAACTACGCTGAATTTGGGTACATCCGAGGGTGCCCGGTAAACAAACCTTCTGTCCAGTTTGTCGAGAGAGATCGGCATCCCATGTTTATCGAGGGGAATTTTCTCGGTCCGGGAAAGACTGTGAGTAGCCAGCTGAGCTGAAGGCAAGTCAGCTTGTCCCGTCAAAGACGTCGTGTTTGACAAGGCGGCCGATTTCGTTTCGGGGGTTAAGTTCGGCTCTTGTGCAGACACCTCGATGCCCCCCGCGACGGAAGCCACAGGCTCAACTTCGACTGGCTTAGCGATCTGCGAAGTTTGTTTGCCCTCCCCCAGCACTGGAGCTGGTTCCATCTGCGCGGGCGCAAACGGGGCATTCGGAGCTACCGATGACGCAGCATCTTCGACGTTGAATTTTGCGGCAGCAGCGCGACGCAATGCCTCAGCGTTCTCTACGACGATCGGAGCATGCGGCTCACCGCGGTCCTTTGCTTCGACTTGCTGGCTGATTTGAACCAGATCCCGGATCCCGGCGAGCTTGCTCTGATCCTCAAGAGTGATGGGAGCAACAGGCTGGCGGAAGAAGAAAGAGAGAACCTCAAGCTCTCCCTTTACCTGGCCTAGCCATGTCGCAAGTTCGAGTTCGCTCGGGGGCGGCGGATCATTTTCCTTATCTTCATTGCTCAACGCCATTGCCCTCCGCTCTTCGAACATCAAACGAGCTCTTGCCGCGAGAAGATCAGCAACAATGCGCGCCCGACGATGCAGGCATGGCCCGATGCTGATCCGGATCAGGCTCGGCTTCACATCGCCTGCAAGGTCTCGGGGCACCCTAATCTGAAAAATGTAAACGGAGCCTGAGCGCGTCAGATAAGGACCCGGTCTACCCTGCCGATGGGCATCCGGATGGCCGCTGGTTGAGGTTGAAAGATCGTCGTGATTCGTTACCGGACGCGATACCGTAACGTGTGCATCTTGCGCTACTCGCATTGCCATTACCTCCGTAACGGTTCGTGAAGAACCGGGGAATTGCCTTTGAATTCAAGGCGCTGTAAAAGCTGGCAGCGAGTGGTTGTACAACCTGGCGGAGAAGGTGGGACTCTCTGTCAGGTCTTTGCTTAGTTTTTGACTTCTCGATATAGGAGTGGGTCTCTTGAACCATGGAGAGGCTCGCAACATGTCTAAACCATTCGTCCTTGTACTCGGTGCCCGATCAGACATCGCATTGGCCATTGCAGAACGCTTTGCTGTTGTAGGCCATCCACTCCTTTTGGCTGCCCGCCGCAGCACAGAGATGGCTGAGATTGCCGAAAGGTTGGCAGAGCGTAGCAAAGTTGATGTAGGCCTTTGCGAACTGGATGTGCTGGCCACTGACGCACTTGAGGAATTTGTTGCCGCCCTGCCCCATGAACCCGAAATTGTCATCAGTGCCATTGGCCTCATGGAGCCGGTGCAGGAGGCATGTGAGCGGGATGTGGACGCCGCGAGCCTGATCATGCGGACCAACTTCGAGGCGCCGGCCCTTTTGCTTGGTCTCTTTGCCAATCGGTTCGCAGCCCGCGGTCATGGCACGATCGTCGGCATCAGTTCTGTCTCCGGCGATCGCGGGCGGGCCAAGAATTATGTCTATGGGGCAGCAAAAGCAGGCTTCACTGCATTTCTGTCAGGGCTTCGCAACAGACTGGTCGAGCACAATGTCCATGTGGTTACCGTCATTCCAGGTTTTGTTGAAACCCGAAAAAACAGACATATCAAGACGTCGGCTCGACTGACGGCGCAGCCTTCCGAAGTCGCCGAGGCCGTCTATCAGGCGGTGATTCGCAAGCGCGATGTCGTCTATGTGCGTCCCATCTGGCGCTACATCATGCTGGCCATCAGGATGACTCCCGAGCGGTTTTTCAAAACGAGGAAAATCTGACCACTCACAGGGTGGCTGACAGACAGCACTGCAAAATTGTAGCGGCTGAAGGCCTGCACTTGGCCGTTCATGAAAATTTTCATGGCTGGTTTTGGTTCTGCAAATGCACGGTCATTGCAGGCTCCGGAGTGACACATGAGGGAGGAAACGGGCCGGAATGGGCATCTTCGAGAAGGTCGGGCATGAGGGGAGCGACGGAGACTCCGACGCTTCGCTCTTTTTGAATTTTAGCACTTGCGCACGTTGTCACTCCTCAGAAGCGCCTTGCCCCGGCAGAAGCTTGTGAAGCAGGCTCCGGGTTCAAGTACGCCATCCATCGGTCCTCAACGCGGTTCGGGACCCCGTCTTCGGATGGCGAAATCTTGTTCAATCGCATTGCATGAGATGAAAATTTTTTTATCGACTGTTTTGTCGAGATATGGCTTCCGCTTGAACTATTCGCCTGTATAACATCTCAGATTCTCGCATTGATTTCAGGATGTTATTCAATAATCTTTTGCTCCGAGTGCAAGAATTCGCGCTATTCATATCTGCTTTTGCTGATAGTGTTCACTAACAAAATGAAGCCTTAAACGCGGGGGCAGCGGGCAGTTTTCGATGGTAGCAAAGCGCATTCAGGAAGGCAGTTATGGACCAGATGACGTCGTTATGCCGGGAGATCCGATCGAAACCGGCAGGCTGGAGGGGGTGCTCGGTTTCCACCTGAGAATGGCAAGTGTCGCGTTCTACCAGGATTTTTCGGCCGCCATGTCCGAGATCGGGCTGACACAAAAGCAGTTTGCGGTGATGGAACTGATCGCCCAGAATCCGGGATCCAGTCAGATAGATCTGGCAGCGGAATTGAGTATGGATCGCGCGACCATGATGGCGCTTATCAATCGCCTGCAGGACCGCAACTTCGTCGAGCGGCGCCCATCTCCCTTTGACGGTCGACGCCAGCAACTGCTGTTGACCGATCATGGTCACGCCGTTCTGGCGGCGAGCCGGGAGATCATCGCCGCTCACGAAACGCGCTTCACCGAGCTTTTCACAGACAGAGAGCTGGAGACCTTCATCAGCTTTCTCAAGCGGATCTACAATTCCTCAGCGATAAAACGCAACAGCCTCGGCTCATCCTGACGGCATGTCGATTACGTCAGCCGCGTCTTATGTTCATGGAAGGGGACGCGGAGCAGATGATCAATAGGGCAGGCCTACATAGTTTTCCGCCATGGCAGTGGAAGCTGCTCTCGACTGGGCCAGATAATCGAGTTCTGCCTCCTGGATCTTCTGACCGAAATCGCCGGTATCCGGGAAGCGATGCATCAGTGTCGTCATATGCCAGGAGAAGCGCACGGCTTTCCAAACACGCTTGAGGGCTGTGGCAGAATAGGCATCGAGGCCCGCGTCGGATCTTTCCTGATAGTGTTCCAGGAGACCGCGCAAGAGATAGAAGACATCGGATGCGGCGAGGTTCAGGCCCTTTGCACCGGTTGGCGGCACGATATGGGCTGCATCGCCCACCAGGAAAAGGCGCCCGAAACGCATGGGTTCGGCAACGAATGACCGAAGCGGAGCGATTGATTTTTCAAAACTCGGCCCCGTTACCATGGCCTCTGCATGGTCTGTCGGTAGACGGCGGCGCAATTCGTCCCAGAAGCGGTCATCCGACCACATCTCCACCCTGTCCTCGAGCGAGCATTGCACATAGTAGCGGCTTCGCGTCGGCGAGCGCATGGAGCACAGGGCAAAGCCGCGTGGATGGTTGGCGTAGATCAGCTCGTGATGAACCGGTGGCACTTCAGCCAGGATACCGAGCCAGCCGAAAGGATAGATTTTCTCATAAGTCTTGATTGCCTCTGCCGGCACGGCCTTGCGGCTTGCTCCGTGAAAGCCGTCACAACCGGCAATGAAATCACAGTCAATCCGGTGGGTCACACCGTGCTTTTCATAAGTGATGAACGGCTGCTCCCCCTCGAAACCGCAAGGCGTGACATTTGCAGCATCATGGACCGTCAGTGCACCGCTCGCCTCGCGCTTCTCGATCAGGTCGCGTGTCAGTTCTGTCTGACCATAGACCATGACCCGCTTCCCACCCGTCAGATCGAAGAGATCGATACGGTGATCGCGACCATCAAAGGTCAGCGAGAAACCCGCATGCGGCAGACCTTCCCGATGCATGCGTTCGCCCACACCGGCCTTTTCCAGGATACCAACCGTCCCCTCCTCCAGAACGCCTGCCCTCACCCGGCTCAGGATGTGATCCTTGCCGACACGGTCCATGATCACATTGTCAATGCCTGCATCGGTCAGAAGCTGACCAAGGAGCAGCCCCGAGGGGCCCGAACCGATAATGGCAACCTGTGTACGCATGCTTCCTCCACAAAGCTGAACATGCCCGGAAAACCTGACATTCGGCAAATCCTGACCGCTCAGCCGGCGAGGAGCAATGGACGAAAGGCGCAATTTATTGCACATATAGAACATGACGAAGCGCAAGACCGACCCCAATTTCGCCATCCCGACCTACAGCCTCTATGGTGAGGAAACGGACACCGCCGATGACTTCTGGTTCCACTGCGAGACGATCCAGGCCAGAAGCAGCCTTCATCACTGGGAAATCGGCCTTCATCGTCACGAGCACCTCTTCCAGCTCCTGTTGATCACAAACGGCTCGGGCGACGCTGTATTCGGAGAGGAGATTGTGCGTTTCGAACCCTTGACGGCCATCACGATACCTCCCTCGATCGGCCATGGCTTTCGCTTCTCGCCAGATGTCGATGGCTTTGTCTTCACGCTCATGGCATCGCGCCTGCCGGCCCGCATGGGTGAAAGCAGCAGTCTCAAGCGGTTTCTTGCCGTCCCCAGGGTGATTGGCTTGCCCATGCAGATCCCCGACGTCGAGCTCATCAAGACCATGCTGACGCGGCTTGCGATGGAATTCGATCAAAGGCTGAGTGGACGGACAATTATCATGGAAGCCTGTCTTGCAACCGCATTGACGCTGATTGCGCGGGTCAGTGAAACAGCCGGTCAGAACGAAGAGGCGGAGGATGGACAGGATCGACGCATGGAGGCACTCTCGGCGCTCATCCATCGGCATATCCGTGCCCACAAGCCGGCGAGCTTTTATGCGCAAGCGCTCGGCATCTCGCCCACGCATCTCAATCGCATCGTCAAGGCCAGGACCGGGCTCAGCATGCATGCCCTCTTGATGCATAGGCTCCTGGATGAGGCGAAGCGCGAGCTTCTCTTCACATCGGGCACCGTTCAGGAAGTGGGTTTCCGCCTCGGCTTTTCGGACCCCGCCTATTTTTCAAGGTTTTTTGCGCGAGAGACCGGGCTCACACCGCGTGCCTGGCGGCTCAAGGAACAGGCGCGATTGTGAATGCCATTCTGACCGCGCGAACTCCGCCAGCCGTTGCAAAAGAGTGGAACCGGTCTGGCGTCCTGACTTGCGTCGAGAGGATCTTGCGCGGTCACGGCTGGCTGAACAATCTGATCACCATCTCCCGCATGTCATTCATGGGCCGCTCTGGCAGGTCAGAACCGGGGACCATTCCTTGAGCAAAGCCTTCCGGCAGGAAACGGTCAACGAGAGACCGATCCCGGCTGACGACATGGATCGGAACCGCGCGAGAGGCATCCGGACCCGTGATGATCGCGGCCGGCTGATGATCGCCCAGAATGATGAAGACCGCATCATCGCCAAATCGGGCGATATAGTCTCCAAGCGTGTGAAGCGCATAATCAACCGTCAGGACATATTGTGCCCTCACCCGCTCGGGATCTGCCCAGACGACCGAGGGTGGATCGCCACTTTCAGCCTGGGGTGTGAAGATGCTGCCATCGCCGACATCGTCCCAGTCGATCAGTGTTGCAACCGGCGTCCAGGGCGCGTGGCTGGAAATCAGTGCGATCTCGGCCATGACATTCGACCCGTCCCTCTTCAGCGGGATCCTTCCCAGTCGCTCGAAGGCCGATAGCGTATACTGATCCGGCATGGTCACCCAGTTGAAGGGCCTGCCCTGATAGCCAAGGTCCTTGTGCGCCAGGATCTGATCATAGCCGTAATAGGCCCCTTCCGGCCAATCCATGGTAATGGCCGGCATGACCGCTGTCGTCTTCCAGCCCGCCTCTCGAAAAAGCCGATTGAGACTTGGTCGTTGAGATATCATCAGCCTGTCATAGCGGGCCTGGCTGTCGACCCAGAGCCCGGACAGGAATGTCCCATGGGCAAGCCAGCTCAATCCTCCAACTGTCGGCGACAGGTTCCAGCCCGAGGCGGCATGAAAGCCGGCAGCCGCGATCTGCTCTTCAACCGCAGTCAGCCTGGGTGCAATCAATGCACCATAGCGCGGGTCCTCGATGGCGCTTCGTCCGTAGGATTCGATGAAGACAAGAATGATGTCCCGTCCCGCAACAGCCTGAAACAGGCCCTCACCCGTAACCGGCTTGTCAGTGCCTTGCAGCTCCGCCTCGAAGATCCGCATATCGGCCACGGACCGAGACACAAGGTCGAGCCGCTGGGAGAGATAGCCAAATGCATTCGCTCCTGCGACCCGGGCAAGAAAAGGGGTCGGGGCAAACTGTTGCAGGGCAAAACCGATGATCAACAGGACTGCAAAGCCCATGATCATGCGTCGCCGGCCAGGAGCACCGAACCGGATCAGGATCGTCGTCGACCAGAAGAAGAGATAACCGAGGAGGAGAAAGACCGTGACACCGGCCGCAATCGCGCTTCCAGCCACCCATGAACCGACAGTACCCGAGAGCAGGTTCCAGCCATCCGACAGCATCTTGATATCGAGATAGGGGTTGAACCGTCGCTGGAAAGCCGATTGCACACCGATATCGGCGATCTTGAGAAACAGAAGGGCAACGACCACGGCCGTTGCCAGCACCCCGAGCCCCAGCGCCAGTCTGCGCGGCAGGATCAAGAGCACGATGCCAAGAAGCGGCAGTTCCAGCGGCAGGCGCATGAAGGCATTGGCGCTGAAGGCGCCCGGATGATCAGGCAGTGTCAGGGCAATGAAGGCAACAGCAACGAAGAGGATGGCCGCCAGGGCAGCCTTCTTCCCGCTCTTGACACCCCTCTTGCCCAGAACATCATCCAGCGTCATGCAGGTCCAAGTCCCTCTTTCTGCCGTAGACAGGTTTGCATTCCGTGATATGCGAAGCGTAACCTGCGAAAGTTCCCGCCTTGCCCCGATTTGGTATCCTTGCCTCTCTTGTTTCCATCGCGATTGTCGCTGGCCTGATCTGGGTGCTCGAGCCTGAAACGGTGGTCTCGGCCTTTTCCGAAATACCGCTGTCGCTCGTCCTTGCTGCGCTGGTGATTGTACAGCTGCAGATCATTCTTTCCGCATTCCGCTGGCGCTTTACCGCCGCCCGCCTCGGGCATCTCATGCCACCTGGCCTCGTTCTTCGCGAATATTATGCCAGCAGCCTGCTCAACCAGGTCCTGCCGGGAGGGATGGCTGGCGATGCCATCCGCGCCTACCGGGCGCGTGAAGACGGTTCGGGAGGCTGGAAGCGTCCGGCGACCGCCGTTGTCTTCGAACGGCTTTCCGGGCAGCTTGCATTCTTCGTCCTGATGGGTATCGGCCTGATTGCCTGGCCCGTTCTTGTCACCACGAGACTGCCGGAACACTATCTGTCGCTGATCGCAGTCTTTCTCGCCATTGCCGTCTTGCTTGTGCTTATGGGTCTTCTCGTTTGGAAAACGAGAGTTTCCGAACGACTGGAACAGCTGAAGCCTGATCTGGTCCGGGTTTTCTGGGCTGACAAAGCCTGTGTCATACAGGCCGGGTTGAGCAGCCTGATTGTTGGTGGCTATGTCGCAACCTTCATGATTGCCTCTCATGCCGTAGGAGCGCCCTTGCCCTGGATTGCGGCCCTCACCGCCATTCCGCTCTGCCTGCTGACCATGCTCATTCCCGCCGGCATTGGCGGATGGGGTACGCGCGAGGCTGCCGCAGCAGCCCTTTGGCCCATCTTCGGCTATTCGAGTGCAGAGGGTCTTTCCGCAAGCCTCCTCTACGGGCTCCTGTCGCTTGCGGGGGCTGCCCTGCCCGGCATCATCGTGATTGCCCACAGCCTTTGGCGTGGACGGATCCTCAGAGCCTGAACGGGTGACACTCATCGGTGCTCCAATCGCGCATAGATATCGCCAGACGGACTGTCCGGTGAAAGGCTTGCAAGATCCATGAGCAGGGCATCCGCGCTCTTCCAGCGCTCATCGACAAAACGATGCTGTTCACCGATCACCCGATTGAACCGGTAGGGGCCAAGACGCATCAATTCATCGATGGCTGCCTCGGCGATCGCCGGAACTGCAGGGATGTATTCGAAGGCGATGAGCGAAATGGGCTGGCTCAGGCCTTTGAGGATTTCCGCCTCGGCACCCTCAACGTCAATCTTGCAGAAGACCGGCATGCCATGCCGGGCAATCAGCGCGTCGAGCGTCGTCATCGGCACCTTGATCTTCTGGTCCCAGACGACACTGCGGAAGCCTTGCGTCTTTGACACCTTGGTGATGAAGTCCTTGGACGCTGTCGTCACCGTCGGGTGACGGCTTGAAATGTTCAGCTCGATCTCGCCGTCATGCGCACCGACCGCCACCCGCTCGAAAGCTGCAAGGCGATGCAGCATCCGCTTTTCGATGAAATCGGCAAGGGCAGGCTGCGGTTCCACGGCCACAACGCGTGCGCCGAGGGTCATCAGGGTCTCGCTGCGGCTGCCAACATGGGCACCGATATCAAAGACGAGGTTGCCGGGATCGACGAGGTCGCCATAGAAGCGCTTCAGCGCCGAGCGGCGCCAGGGCTGGCCGTAATAGACGATCAGCGAACGGGCCACTCCAAAAGCCGTGTCGAAGCGTGACAGCATAAATTGACCCCTTGATGATCAGGCGCGCTTGCCGGCACGCAGAAGATGGACCACGTCGACACCAAAGGAATAGACGAGAGCGGCGAGCGCAAATGCTGCAATGGCGACGGAATAGGGCGGCGTCACCAGTGGCGCGAGGATCAGGCAGAGCGCGCCGACCTGAATGACACAGACCAGCTTTCGTCTGTTCGATGGCGGCAGATCGCCTCGCATCCGGGGATAGATGGCCTGTGCCGCAACAAAGGCATAACGCATGCCTCCGATCAGCAGGACCCAGAGCCCCGCCTTGCCCAGCGTGAAAGCCGCAATCGAGAGTATCAGGATGAGGAGGGCATCCACCTCCATGTCGAAACGCGCTCCAAGCTCCGATTCCTGCCGGTAGCGACGTGCAAGATAGCCGTCGATGCCGTCGAGCAGGAGCGCCGTCACCACAAGAGCCACAAGCGTCCAGACAAGAGCCTCGACGCCCTCAAGATTGTCGGTAAAGAAAACCGTAGCACCGACCAGGCTGACAATGGCTGCGCGAATGGCGGTCACGAGATTGGCATGGCCAAATCGCGCGTGGCGGTGCTGGGGGAGCGCGTAAAGTACGAGACCGAAGATCAGGAGAAGCATGGTGACGGCGGAAGCCGTGACTGCCAGCCCCAGGGCAAGATGAAAGCTTGCATAGAGATAGACAATGCTCGCTGCGGTAAAGACAACCGTCAATACGGAAAGAGCACTCGACCAGAGGGTCGGTGACACCGCGTCAGGACGCCAGTGACCGAAACGGTGCGGTTCGCTTGCCATCGATGCCGATCCTCCGGAAGCCTCCTTTCCCTATTCTGCTGCCACAAGGCTTTCCAGATCGAGCATGTGACCTGCCCGGATCGTCTTTGTTCTCAGATAGTTTTCGTTTTCCGCCGTCACACGGCCCGTCACCGGCGCACGGGCATCGACTTCGATACCGCCGGCGCGCAGTCCGGCGATCTTGGCGGGATTATTCGTATAGACGGCCACCCTCGTGATCTCGAGAAGGCGCAGCATGGCAACAGCGGCTTCATAACGCCGGTGTTCCGAGTGGAGGCCGAGTTCAGCATCGGCATCGATCGTGTCGAGACCGGCATGCTGATAGCCATAGGCACGCATTTTTGCTCCGATACCGGTGCCACGCCCCTCCTGATCGAGATAGAGAAGCACGCCACCGCCGGCCTGTTTGAGAAGCATCAGGCCGTTACGAAGCTGGTCTCCGCAGTCGCATTTCAGGGAGCCGCAGAGGTCGCCGGTGATGCAGGAGGAGTGAATGCGGATCGGGACCGGCCTGGTCAGGTCCGGCTGACCGATGACGATCGCCACCTGGTCCTTCTGGGCAAGACCACCGCGAAAGACGACAAAATCTGCATTGCCGAAATCCATCAGCGGTACGCGCGTGCGCACGACCTTCTCGAAGCTTTGACGCGCAACATCGGCCCGGGTCAGGCTTGCAAGATCGACCCGGCAGCAGGCGCCAAAACAGCTGTCATCATGGGACACGTCGGCGCAGATCATGGCCGGCAGAAGAAGCGCAAGGCGGGCAAGTTCGGTAGAGGCCGACATCATCGGATCCGCCTTTTCCCATGTCACCGGCGCGGATGCGCCCACCATGTAGGAAAGTTTCGAGGCGTCATCGAAAGACATGCCAGCCAGCGGAACCGCAATATCGCCCTCGCCGCAAATGCCCAGACGCTGCGCACGCGGTGCGGTCAGGAGAAGCTTGTGCCGATTTCCGGTTGCAGACGCGAACTGCTCGTAGACGCTCGGAGCGACACAATCGAGGGAAAGCACAGCAAGCTTCTGGCTGCCATTTGCAAGAAGCACCGGGCGCCCGAACCGCAGTTCTGCAACAGCGCGCTCGACCTCCATGGCCGGCGTCATGAACCGAAAACCGAAATCACCAGTCTGTGTCATTCATACTCTCCTTGCGTCAACGAAGCGCATTACGCCATAGGGAGGCTAGCGGTTCAAAAATGACAGGCATAAATTAGAGTTAGGGCAATCCCGTGTTCGGAAACAAATTCGTCCTTCGGTTTGCATCCGTCCTGTTGTTCTATGTAGGGGAGAAATTGCGTGAGCAAAGGCCTGTCACAAAGGACCGTCACAAACCGGTCGGAGGCTCAAGCCCTTTGGGTTGCTGAAGCAGGCCGATGCGAGCTGAGACGCCAGCCGCTTGAGCCGGTTCAAAAGGGCGAGGTTTTCGTCCGCACGCTGTTCAGCGGCGTCAGCCGCGGGACCGAAAATCTGGTCTTCCAGGGAAAAATCCCTCAAAGCGAATGGGAGCGCATGCGCGGCCCCAACATGGAAGGAAGCTTCACCTTCCCGATCAAATATGGCTATGCGTCGGTCGGCGTCGTTGAGGAGGGCCCTGCAGGACTGATCGACAAGACCGTCTTCTGCCTTTATCCCCACCAGAATTTCTACATCGTCCCACACGAGAACGTGATTGTCCTGCCAGACCTCCTGCCCGCCCGTCGTGCCGTTCTGGCAGCAAATATGGAAACGGCGCTCAACATCATCTGGGATGCCGGCATCCTGCCGGGAGACAGGGTGGCGGTCTACGGGGCCGGTGTCGTCGGGCTCCTCGTCGCCTTTCTCGCAACACGGATCTGCGGCACCGAGACTTCGATCATCGACAGGGACAGACAGAAGGAGGCACGCGCCAGTGATCTTGGCCTTGCCTTCGTTGAAGCCGGCTCGCTCGAAGGTGAATTCGACATTCTGATCAATGCCTCCGGATCGGGAGAGGCGCTTGCAGACGCTCTTGACCATGCGGGACAGGAAGCGCGTATCGTCGAGGCAAGCTGGTATGGCAGCCGCCTTGTCGAGCTCTCCTTGGGCCAGAGCTTTCATTCCAGGAGGCTTCAACTCATAAGCTCGCAGGTCGGGTCGATCCCGCCAGCCCGGCGCGCCCGCTGGAACTATTCAAGACGGCTTGCCAAGGCACTGGAACTTCTTTGCGATGTCCGCCTTGATCATCTGATTTCGGGTGAGACGGCGTTTTCTGATCTGGAAGGCGCCTATCCCCGTATCCTGTCCAGTGACGAAACCCTTTGTCATCGCATCCGCTATTGAACATTCCCTGTCAGCCAAGAAAGTGAATCCATGTTTGCCGTCGAAGTCCGTGATCACATCATGATCGCCCATAGCCTGCCCCGCCCCGTCTTTGGTCCCGCCCAGGGCATGCATGGGGCCACATTCGTGGTTGATGCGGCCTTCATGACGCGGGATGTGGACGATGATGGCCTGGCCGTGGACATCGGGGCAGCCACAACCGTGCTTGGCGAGGTGCTGAAGCCGCTGAACTATCAGAACCTTGATGAACTGCCGGTCTTCAAGGGCAAGGTGACGACGACGGAAGTGCTGGCAAAACACATTTTCGACCAGCTCGCCGCCGCAGTCTCCGAGAAGAAACTCGGCCCGGGAAGCGGTCGCATCTGCCGGCTGAAGGTCATCTTGCACGAATCGCATGCAGCCCGCGGCTGGTACGAGGCCGATCTTTGACCCGAAAGCTCGTTTTTGCCTATCCCGGCGATCTTCAGCTGAAGACCGGGGGCTATGCCTATGATCGCAAGGTTCTGGCAGGCTTGAGAGACCGCGGTTGGGAGATCGCGCTTTTGCCGCTTGGTGCCGGTTTCCCGGCGCCAACACCGGATATGCTCGCCGCAGCCCAGCAAAAGCTTGGGGCCATCGAAGACGGATCGCTGGTCCTGATCGACGGCCTCGCCTTCGGGGTGCTTGACGAATGGGCAACAAGGGATGCGAGCCGCTTGCGCATCGTGGCACTTGTTCATCATCCGCTGGCCCTTGAAACCGGGTTAAGCAGCGACCGACAGGCGCTGTTGAAAAGGACAGAGAGGCGCGCTCTTGGCGCGACCCGCCATGTCATCGTCACGTCACCCATGACGAGACGGGAACTGATTGCCAATTACGGCTTGAGCCTGCAACATCTGACGGTCGCCCTGCCAGGGACTGCACCTGGGGCAAGGGCAAGGCTGGATGGCACGCCTGCGCATATCCTCTCGGTCGGAACCCTATTGGAACGCAAGGGGCATGATGTGCTCATCCGCGCCCTTTTCGAGATAAGGGATCTTGAATGGACGGCAAGCATCGTTGGAAGCCAGACGCTGGATCAGAAGACGGCACAGGCACTGAAAACACTTGTCATCGATCTCGGGCTGACCGATCGAATTGATCTGGCCGGTGAATGCGAGGACACGCGTGCCTTGATGGCCAAGGCAGATATATTTGCGCTGGCCAGCCGCTATGAAGGCTACGGCATGGTCTTTGCCGAAGCGCTGTCGCACGGCCTGCCGATCATTGCCTGTGATGCCGGCGCGGTTCCCGAAGTCGTCCCCGACGATGCCGGCATTCTGGTTCCCGTGGACGATGTCATGGCCTTTGCGCATGCTCTCCGGCTGATGGTCATAAACCCGGCAGAACGACAAAAGCGCGGTGAAGCGGCATTTGCAGCCGGATGCCGATTGCCTCAATGGCACGACACTGCAGAGATCATTTCTTCCGTCCTGGAGACATTGTGATGAGCGGATTTGACAAGGACTGGCTTGCCCTGCGCGAACCCGTCGACAGCAAGGCACGCAACAGCGATCTCCTCAGTCGCCTGGGCGGCCATCTCTTGCAATCCAGGCCAAATCCTGGCGAAGGGGGTCGCGCACTGGTTGATATCGGCTGTGGCACAGGCTCGACCTATCGCAGCCTGATGCGGGCGCTTCCCGAGGAAATCACATCAAGCCTTCACTGGTCATTGCTGGATTACGACCCGCTGCTCCTGGCAGAAGCCGAAAGGCGGATCGGCAAGGCAAACGACACGCTTGTCTATCAACAGCATGATCTGAATGATCTCGACGGTCTCGATCTTGACGGCACGGCATTCGTCACGGCGTCTGCGCTTTTCGACCTGTGCTCGGAAGCCTTCTGCAGGCGTTTTCGTGACCATCTGGTCAAAAGCCGCTGTGGTCTTTATGCAGCCCTGAACTATGACGGCAGGACGCACTGGTCGATCGAACATCCCCTTGATCAGATTGCCGTTCAAGATTTCAACCGTCATCAACGGACGGACAAGGGATTTGGTCCTGCACTCGGACCGGATGCCACCGCCATATTGCAGCAGCTTTTCAGTGAAGCCGGTTATCAGGTTGTCACCGGCGAAAGCCCCTGGGAGATGCGGGCCGATGATGCTCGTCTCCAGAGGGCTTTTCTGGAGGGTTTCAGACAGCCATTGACAGAAATCGGCAGCCTTGATCCACGCGAACTCGACACATGGCTTGCCTTCCGGATCGATGCCATCAGCGCACCGGAGAGCCTATGCGTGGTCGGCCACACTGACCTTCTCGCCCTGCCGCTCTAGCGCCGGCTCAGCTTTCAGGCTGCAATCGAAGACGATATCGCTGCCAAGCGAATAGATATCAGTCTTCGGTCTCCTTGCCGACTTCAGATGTTCGATCGGTGACAGCGAGATCCCAGCCGGCCCGGACCCGATGATGATCGGGGAAATGGCAATATGGAGGTGGTCGACCAGATCGGCTTCGATGAAACGGGCAATTGTGCGCGCTCCCCCTTCCACCAGGATGCGCGACAGCGCCCGGTCTGAAAGAGCCTCGAGAATGGCACGCGGATCAAGGCCATGATCGTGGCGCTTCAGCCGTATGACCTCTACGCCCTCATAGCGATTGCGAGGCGCATCCTCGGCCTGAAACAGGATCACGGGTGCCCCGCCATCATGGAAAATGCCCTCCTCGCCTGTCAGAGCGGCCTTGCAGTCAATGACCACACGCACCGGATCAGGTCCCTTGACCATGCGAACAGAAAGGCGTGGATCATCCAGTTTGACGGTACTGACACCAACGATGACGGCATCAACCAGCGCACGACAGCGATGCAGATGGGCAAGGCCATCCGGTCCGGAAATATCGCGAGCGTCCCCTGCCGGCGTCGCCACACGCCCATCGAGCGACTGGCCAACCTGTGCCAGCACAAATGATCCGCTTGCCTGCGCAATCGGACCGTAGAGGTCAAAGGCGGCATCGTCCCGTCCGTCGCCGCTGACCATATCTTCCATGACCGAGTGGGACCCGGCCCGCAATGACAGAAGCCGGGACCAGGTCTCATCCGAGAATTCAACTTTACGCATTCATGATCCTAGAGAATTCGATAGAGGGTCGCGTCCCTCTTGATGACGTGGTGAAGCAGCACCGCCCCGATATGCAACGCAAAAAGTCCAAGAAGGATCCATGCGCTCCAGGCATGGATTGCAGAAAAGATCGGCGCAATGTCGGGGGTCTTTCCGACCGGCGACCAGATCGGAACCAGACCGAACCAGACAAGCGGAAACCCATGGGCATTGGTCGCAAGGAAGCCACTGACCGGCATGATGATCAAGAAGAGATAAAGCAGACCATGAACCGAACGCGCTGCATAGCGTTCCATGGCCGGCTGAGGCGGATGCATGACGTCAGAGGTCAGCCTGACGCCCACTCTCACCAGCATGATCCATAGGACCAGAAACCCCAGGCTTTCATGGATCAGGTAGAAATCAAGTTTTACACTTTCTTTCGTGTAGCCGATCATCAAGCCCAGCGGCCAGGTTGCCAGAACGAGGATGGCGACCAGCCAATGAAGACTGCGCATCATTGACGGGTATCGACCGGCAACCTTGACTATGTCCATGAACGCTCTCCCTCTGCATTGGAGTTTCTCGACCACCCCGATCCAGATACGCAAGAATTGCAAGATGGTTCTGCCAGATGGCCTTCTGCAGCCAGGCTTTGCCGGTTTCCCGGATCAATTATGCTTGAATGACCGGGGTCTGGCACTTCATTCACAGCATGGTCGGTGCACGCTGGAAGAAGACATAGCTCCCTTTGGCCACCTTGAAGATATCACAATTGCGCCGAACCGTGCCGCCCTCTTCGAGCCGGAATACGCCCATCGCTCCAGAGAAGCCCTGGGGCTGCATGATCCTCTCCGGCACAAAGGCCTCATCACCATAATTGTTGGCAAGTCCGATGGCCATCGCCATGGCATCGAACCCATAACCCGCATGTTGCGACGCCGGCATGCCATAGCTTGCCAGATAGCGTTGGCCGATGCGGTCACTCACATTCTGATCATAGCGACAGACAATGGCGCCGGTCAGTTTCGGATCTGACAGATCAGCCCCGGTAAGTGCCGTGCTCGCCACAATACGGCGACCCGGTCGCGGTGGCGTTGTTGAATCCGCACGCTTCAAAAACGCACCAGGGTTTTTCACGTCCGGCATCACAATCACCATATCCGCACGCTTCCAGGATGCCTGAGCCTTTGAAGACAAGGAACCGGAGGAGACATCAATGACCGGCTCCACCTTCGCGCCAAAGCCCTTCAGGTTCTTGGAAAGTGCTTCACCATGCGCTTTGCCAGCATCGGTTGATGCCACAATCACCGCATGACCCGATCCCTCCGCCATGGCAAATGTTGCACTTTCCAGGAGACTGTCCGTGGGGCTCGACAGGAAAGCATAGACGCCATCCGGTTTTCTCGCCTGGTTCGAGGTAAATGCAAGAACAGTAACCGGCCTATCTCCGATAGCAGAACGGACCAGCTCAAGTTCGCCGTCACGCGCACTCGTGATAATCATGCGCGCGCCCTTGTCTGCCAAAGATTTCGTTGCAGCCTCAATCTCTTTCGGGTTTTCCATGGCCTCCAGCATGGTCAACTGCACGATATTGGAGCCTATCGCATTCACTGCGAGCGCTGCCCCGTCCCGGTACTCATGATCTGCCTGCCGCGCCGAGGCATCCGCACGACGAACACCGAGAAACCCGACTTTCGTCGGTCCGGAACCAAGGGTCTGATTGTAAAGGCCAACACTATTCGCTGAATGCGCGGGTTGAGCTGAGGCAGATCCATCAGTTTTAAGGAAATCACCTGACTGGCAACTGGAAACAAGAAGCGCCACGACGGCTAGGCTGACAAGCCGCTTCGAGCCGGTCATCGGTATCAATCGAACATTCATGTTCCTGAAACTGCCCCAAAATAGAAAGACTGCGCGAAATTAAGCAGTCGCCGTGTCCGAAGCAAGGCAAGACTTCCACCAGAATTGGTCGGATTGCCTGATAGCCAGGATCGACACGCTGGATTGCAAGGATGCGGCGAACAGGTCGATCTGGTCGATCAGCGCCGTGATTTACGATGGCCCATGATTAAAATTTCGCCAATATGAAAGCTATAACTGTATTCAATTTTAAACTTCAATATTATCTCAAGATACACCAAGTATAAGAACTATATATTCAAACAAAATCGGTAATCTCCCGCGGAAGCTGGAGAAAATCCGATGGCAAATAAAAATAAAAAAACACTCGCCATGTCCGCCATACTCGCGGCATCATTCTGGGCTCCCCAGGCCGCCGCATCGCCTGCCCTCTCGTACACGACGTACTCCCCACCAGGTGTGACGCTTGGCTGGATCATCTCAAGCGCGCGACCTTCTTTGCAAACGACAGTGTCCAACCTCATCAGGAACGGACTGGTCGCCGGGCAGCAGCTCGCTAAGATTTCGAGACAAAAGGTCGGAATTGAAAACCTGCCAGCGCCTCCGGTTCTGGGGACGGACAACACGCTCACGGGTACCGTCTCCGCGAAAGGCAAAGTTTCGGAAACGCATCCCGCAAGCAGCGATGTCTTCGGCTCCGTCGCTATTCCGTTCAAGCGCCTTGGTGCTCTCAAGAAGGCAGCACCGACTTTCGCAGAGATACAGAGCGGTCGAGCCCTCGACTGCAGAGGCTCGAAATGCCCTATCGACCTCGGCAGCGTCAGACTTGCATCGGCAGATGGAATGGGCGCGTCCATTCGTGATCGCATGAACCGCGTCAATCTCGCCGTCAATCGCGCTATTCGATACCAGACGGATAGCGAAACCTATGGAAAGGCCGATCGCTGGGCGTCCCCATCGGAAACGCTCAAGCGCAGCGCTGGCGACTGTGAGGATTACGCGCTTCTGAAAATGGCGGCCCTTGCCGCTCAGGGTGTACCGCTCAAGGACATGTCGCTGGTCGTCCTCTATGACCAGAAGCGCAGCTTCTATCATGCCGTGCTTTCGGTCGAGGTGCAGGGACGGCACTACATCCTGGATAATCTGCGGGACCAGATCCTCCTGGACACCCAGCTTCCCGACTATATGCCGCTCTTCTCAATTTCCGCCGGCAAAGGCTATATCCACGGCTCA
Organism: Peteryoungia desertarenae; assembly: GCF_005860795.2. GTDB lineage: Bacteria > Pseudomonadota > Alphaproteobacteria > Rhizobiales > Rhizobiaceae > Allorhizobium > Allorhizobium desertarenae. The sequence continues at coordinate 275,788 of NZ_CP058351.1, read as the reverse complement.
CGTATCAAGAACAAGTCGATCGCTGCAAATGTAAAGCTCGACAATGTGGCCCCCGGTGAAGGGGCAAGGCTGTGATGGAGTGTTCTGCGAAAGATAGCGAAGAAGGCAGGCGCATAACGCGCCTTTAATCTTTCGTTCATCGTCAGCTCACGCAGCTGTCAGGTTTGATCAACATCTCTGTTCCAGCCGCATGGAAGGTCCGTGCGGATGACAAAAAAGGAACAGAACATGCTCAGAATAGCGATTCCGACATTTGCCGCTCTGTCTATTGCTTTTTCCGCCCATGCAGACACGGTCGTGACGGCGACAATCATCGACAGCTCGATCACACAGGCGCAGGTCGAGGCCGCCCAGGTCGCCTGGGGCGAGGCTCTGGTTCAGATCTCGACCGACTACAAGGAGGGTGGGATCGAGAAGGCCAAGACCACGGCAAAGGCCGTGATCGAGGCGGCCTATGGCTACAATTTGGGACCCGTTCTCTTCAAGCCGACACTGACCGTCGAACCGCAGACCTTCCGCCCCACAGCCGAAGGCGCGCTTGCCTATTTCGTCGGCAATGATCCGAAGTTTCCCGCCGATACGGGCTTTGCACTGAAGGGCTGGACCGATGTGAAGATCGAGAATTCGGCGATCTTTATCAGCGGCGAGACAGCAAAGACGATCGGAAAGGTGCATATCACCAATGCCGACGGGACGGTCACCTCCGTGGACAAGACCTGGGGATACCAGCTCGACGATGCCGGCAATCTGCGCATCGTGCTGCACCACTCCTCTCTGCCCTATACCGGTCAGTAAGTGTGAATCCAGCTTTGAGCGTCAGCGTCTCTGACGAGCTTCAGAGACGCTGTACACCCAGCCGGTAACCAAGGCCCCGGACAGCCGTAATCCTGACTTCGGGGTCCAGTCTTGCAATCTTGCGACGCAAGCGACTGACATAGACATCGACGACATTGGTCAGGGGATCGCGATCGGCCTGCCAGACCCGTGCAAGTATCCGCTCCCGGCTGACGGTCGCGCCGGCTGACGCAACCATGAGCTCCATCATGGCCATTTCGAGTGCACTGAGAGCCACTTCATCACTCTCAGTGCGAAGACCAGGCAGTTGTCGATCAAGGATGATGGTGCCGATCTGCAAGGGTCTGGGCTGGACCCTGCGCCTCGTCCTGCGCATCAGGGCCTCGATGCGCGCGAGAAGCTCGTCAAAATCGAAAGGCTTGGCGAGATAGTCGTCGGCTCCACGTCGCAAGCCGTCCGCACGCTCGTGGCTTTCGCCCATGGCACTCAGCATCAGGATCGGGACCTGATGATTGCGCTTTCTGAGCATCTGGCACAGGCTCAACCCGTCGAGCTCCGGCAGAAGAACGTCGAGGATGACGACACCGGGAAGATCCTGCCTTTCACAATCACGGGCAAAAGCTTCTGCTGCCGCCAGCCCCTCCTTTCCGCTTCGCACCCAGTTCGTGCCATATCCTTCCGCCTGCAGGCCTCGCACCAGGAAGTCGGCAACACGGACATCGTCCTCGATCAAAAGGATGTTCATTGAACCTCCGTTGCGGGAATGGCTGGCAGGGCTGGCATGATGAGCTGCGCCAGGGTGCCGCAACCGTCCTCGCCCTTCCGGATCACAAGCCGGCCGCCTTGTGCCTCTGTCAATTTTCGGGCGATGGAGAGGCCAAGTCCCAGGCCATCGGGACGATGCGCACGGGCCTCTTTCGCCCGCCATCCCCGATCGAACAGATAAGGCAGGTCCTCCGTATTGATGCCAAGGCCCCGGTCAAGGATCGAGACCGAGACATGGCCTCCTTCCTCCTCGCCAACGAAGAGTGTGACTTCGCCACCCGCGTATGAATAGCGAACCGCATTGTCGAGAAGGCAGACCAGCACCTGGCGCAAACGATGCTGATCCGCCCGTATGACGGTCGCGGGCAATGTTTCCGGACTGCTGACAGACACATTGTGAAACGCCGCAGCACTTCTTGCGGTTTCGACAGCGCTCGCGACGACATCGCCAAGTCTGACAGCCTTCAGCTCCAGAAGAGGTTCGCTTGACGGATTTCGGACAAGGACGAGAATATCCTCGATCAGGTGTCCCATCTGGCGCGAGACCGCCACAATGCGCTCAAGAGCGGCTCGATAGGGCTGGCTGTCCCTGCTTTTGAGGCGCAGCGCAACTTGTGCTTCTCCACGGATTACGGTGACCGGTGTGCGCAACTCATGGCCGACATCAGCCAGAAGCTTTGCCCGTGATCCTTCGGAAGCCGCCAGTTCGTCCACCGTTCGCCGGAGTTCGGCCGTCCTGATCGCCACCGTCTGCTCAAGCTCCATCCTGTTTTCTGCAGCCCGTTTGCGGGCAAGGTCCACTTCGGCTGCCATCGCATTGAGTTGCCGTCCCAGCGATTTGAATTCGACATCTCGAAACCGGTCGAAGCGGTAGGAAAAGTCGCCATTCTGATAGGCCTGGAGCCCCTCCTCCATCTGCTTCAACGGTTGGCGAAAGCGCGTCACCAGAAACGCGGCAGGGATCAGTGTACCAAACAGCCCGAAGCCACCGGCAAGCAGAAAAAGCTGACGCGCCGTTGTCAGCGCATCATTTGCCCGATTGCGCTCGGCCTCGAGCGCAATCGCCTCCGTCGCCAAGGCCTTTTTCAACGCCTCTGCGGGCGAGACGCCATGGAACTGATTGAACTGGGCTTCGACCCTGGCAATCTGGATGGCGGAGGCTGGCTGGTCGGAAATCAGCAGGGCCGTCTCCATGTCGAGTTTTTCGATGACATCATCGAGAAAGACGATCAGCTTTTCCCGTTCACGATGTTCTTCAAGCGTCTTCCTTCGCGAACTGTCGAGCGCGAAGGCAAGCTCGGCCTTTTCGGAGATCAGTTCAATCTTCTCGGCCATGCGCTCCAGGATGGCCGACCGCTCTTCGGCTGCTGCATTCTGGGCAAGCGTTCGCCGAAAGCTCCAGTTACGAAGGGCAGCCTTCTCGACATCGAAGCCCATCAAGGCCGTGTAGATATCACTCGCAATTCTTCCTCTTTCAACGCGGTATTGCGACTGCTCCAGGACGTACCACCCGGCCAGCGCCAGCAAAACAGTGGGAACTGCAAGGCCGAGAAAGGCGAGGCGAAGCTGCGTCACATAGCCGAAGGATGTGTTGTCAGAATGGAGTTGCATCAGGATATGCAGTCATTGCGCTTTGCCTTTGAGACTGGACGAACCCTATCGGCAGCTGCCTGAAAAGGCATCTTATATATGCGTGATCGGCCAGGATATGCGCAAGCTCGCCGGCATGGCCGGGTCGATTTCGTTCGGGAAAGACGATTAACGAACAATATAGCCCATCACCATCTGCTTCTGGTGACTTGGGGCAAGCGCCAGGTTGATCTGTCCATTGACCGTCTTTCCGTTCCCGCTTGCGGTAAAGCCGGTGACCAGCATCTTTCCTCGATTGGCTTCCAGATTGCTGATCGCGTCTTCAATCTGGGTGTCCACGGCAAAGCGGAAACCGGCCGACAATTGCAACGTGGTCGAAAGCGCCAGTCGCTGCCTGAGCATGGCCACGAAAGGCTCATTGAAAAGCTGGATCTTCTTTTCTCGTGTCAGAACAATCGTGGGAGACGGGGAGGCCTGGACGAGCGCAGAGAGGTTTTCCATCGAACTCATGGCTTCGACAGCATTCAGTCTTTGCCAGAGCGACTTGACGGCAAGCACCCGAAGGATGGAGGCAAGATTGCCATTGTCTGGAACCTGTTCTGCTCCTTTTTCAACGATGTCCGACAGGGAACCGCGGGTGGCCGATGCAAGCCATTGGAGAGCCTCCCAATAGATTCCTTCGAGCCGGATACCCCTGCGCTCACCACTCTTGCCGATGACCGCACGAAACCGGGGCTCGGCCTCTTCCGTCTCGACATGCAGCAGGCCGCCGCTTTGCTGCATATCCCAGATCGGCGAGGCCATCTGTTTCTTTGGCAGCATCCTTTTTCACCGTTCGGTCAGCGCAACAGACTGCGCCTTGTTGATCGGTTTCATGAGATAGCTCAGCACTGTCTTGCGTCCGGTCATGATTTCAACCGAAGCAATCATGCCGGGAATAATCGGGTAGACAGTGTCGCCGCGTCTCAGTTCAGATTGCTCGGTCTTCACCTGTACGAGATAGAATGTCTCGCCCTTGTCCTGATCCACGATACTGTCGGCAGAGACATTGATGACCTCACCTTCGAGACCACCAAAGATGGAAAAATCATAGGCCGTGATCTTGACGATCGCGCGCTGGCCACGGGTGATGAAGGCAACATCCCGAGGCGATATCTTCGCCTCGATCAACAAGGTATCCGCGGTCGGCACAATCCCGGCCACCACACGACCCGGCTCGACATAGGCACCAATCGTGTTGACTTCGAGCGTGTTCACAATTCCGTCTACAGGGGAGCGGATATCGGTCCGTTCGACACGGTCACTGGCGCCACGGATCGTTTCATCAATGACCGAAAGCTCGGCCAGTGTCTGGGCTTTCTCCGTCAAGGCCTGCTGCCTGAGTTCCAGAGCAAGTTCCTTGACCTGAAGCTTTGCTTCCTCGACAGCACCTGCAAGACGGACAAGACTTTCCTCGTAGACAGCCATCTGTCCACGCTGATCTGTCAGTTCCCGGTCGAGCGCAATCACCTCGGTCTGGGCAACAAGACCACGTTTTGCAAGGGGTGCGAAGAGATCGGCCTGACGTGTCGTGGCCGCAATATTCTGTTCAAGCCGGCTTATATTGGCCCGCGCTTCACTCAGTTCCGTTTCTCGTTGGCGCACCCGCTCCTCAAGCACGCCAAGCTTGTTGAGATAGCTGGCCTTGTTGGCAAGAAACAGCTGCTCCTCGTTCTCACAGACCTGTTGGGCAACCTTGAGCACCTCTTCGGGGCACTGATAGGGATCCTGGTAACGACCGGCTTCTTCCATTTCCAGGCGCGCAACCTTGGCACCGAGTGCCCTTGCGCGTGCGACGGCCTCGCCAAGCGAAGATTCCGTGGTGCGGTTGTTCAACTGGACAATCAGTTCGCCACGGCGCACCACCTGCCCCACCTGAACGGCGATTTCTTCGACAACACCCGCTTCCGACGATTGCACGATCTGCGTTTTCGAAACGGGAACGACCTTGCCCTCGCCGCGCGAAATCTCATCGATCTCGGCAATGGCGGCCCAGGCAAGAAAGACAACAATACAGGCTGCGACGAGTCCAAGGATCATGCGCGCCATGAAGGGGGGAGTATCGACAATGCGTCGTGTCATGCCTTTGTCCCCGGCTTGCGTTGCATCGCCTCGATCACCGTTTTCTTCGGTCCGTCCGCGACGATCTTGCCCTTGTCGATCACGACAAGCCGGTCAACCAGATCCAGCATGCTGAAGCGGTGGGTCGCAATCAGAAGTGTCGTATTCCGGTCGAAGGCATTGGTGAGCCGATTGAGGAGATGCCGTTCACTGGCAAGATCCATCGCGCCGGAAGGCTCATCGAGAAAGACAATCTTGGGTTTGGTCAGAAGCAGGCGTGCGATGGTGAGAGCCTGCTTTTGACCACTGGACAGATTGTTCCCGCGCTCACCAACCGGCATGTCAAATCCCCGGGGATGGCTCGACACGAATTCGTCGACACCGGTCATGCGTGAGACATGCAGAATTTCTTCATCCGTCGCATCGGGACGACCGATCAGAAGGTTTTCCTTCACCGTCCCGGAAAAAAGATCGGAGGACTGGCCGGCGACGGCGACCGCAGAGCGAACCTCGGACATGTGATATTGTCGGATGTCAACACCATCGATCAGCACGCGACCTTCGGAGGGTACGAACAGGCCATCCAGCAAACGACCTATGGTGGTCTTGCCTGATCCGATACGTCCGATGATACCGACACGTTCCCCGGGCTGGACAGTCAGGCTCAACTGATTGATCACGGCATGGTCCGAGCCCGGATAGCGGAAGGTGACGTTCTGAAAGCTGAAACCGCCCCGGGTTATCTCGCGATTGACGAAACCGACTGTCGATGGTCTGTCCTCGGGCTGTTCCATCACCTGGTCGAGGATGCGCAGTGATACCGTCGCCTGCCGGAAGCGGGCAAGCGTCATGGCAATCTGTCCAAGCGGGGCGCCTGCACGGCTGGCCAGCATCACCGTTGCGATGATCGCACCCATGGCGAGCTGCCCCTCGATGAACTGATAGGTTCCGGCGATCACGATCAGGACGCTGACCATCTGCTGGACGAAAGCCGTCAGATTGATCGCATTGGACGAGATGTGCTTGATCTCTTCGCTGGTGCGGCTGGAATACTTCATGAGTTCCTGCCAGCGGCGCAGCATGCTGGCCTCGGCACGAAGGCTCTTGAGCGTCTCGATCGTGGAAATCGTCTCGACCAGAAGCGACTGTCGTTTGGCAGCCTCATTGGCGGCAGCCGCCATCCGATGGCCAATCTGCGCCTGGGCATAAAGACCAATCAGGACCGACAGAACGAAAGCGACCGCCGGGATCACGGCAAGCCAGCCTGCAATCAGATAGATCACAATCAGGAAGATGAAGACGAAGGCCGTGTCGATCAGAAGACCGATGGTGTTTGAGGTGAAGAACTCGCGGACAAATTCATATTGCATAACCCGGTTGGCATATTCGCCCGTGGAAAGGGGGCGTGATGACAGGGTGGAATTCAGCACCTTGTCGAAAATCATCTGCGATAGTCGGATATCGGCATTTCGTCCGGCATGATCGATCAGCGATGAACGGGCGGTCTTCAGCAGAAAATCGAACAGATAGGCGATCCCTATCCCTGCAGCGAGAACCCATAAGGTCTCGACCGCCTTGTTCGGCAAAACGCGGTCGTAGACATTCATGGTGAACAGCGGAGAAGCAAGCGCAATCAGATTGATGAAAAGAGCCGCAACCACCACCCGCATATAGGTGCGCCAATAAGGGACCAGCGCCTTCACCAGCCAGTGACGCTTTTCGATTTCGTCAGCGTGACCGACTGTCGCGTCTTCCCCCGAATTGCGATAGAAAAGGCTGAAGGCAAAACCGAAAGCCGGCTTCATGGCAACCAGTTGCTCGTGCGTCAGCCGGTCGGTTGTGCGGTGAATGCCATGGTTGACCGTGTAGAGACCGTCCTCTCCAGCCTCTAGCAATGGAAGACAGCTCTGGTCCTCCAGCACAATGATCGCCGGGCAGTCGAAATTGCCTTCACGGCAATCCCGCTCACTGATCACGGAGGCTTGCAGCCCGATGCGCTCGGCGACATGCTCGATGTCCTCGATTTCGAGCGACTCGATGATCTCATCCGGCAGTCCCGAAAACAAAACAGTATCGGAGCTGGGCCTGCCATAAAACCCGGCGACAGTTTTGAATGCAGAACGAAAGGTCAGGCGGACACGAGTGTCCGCCGGTTCCGTCAGTACATTTAACATAATGCCCTAACCGATGGCCGGTTATTGAAGCGGCGCAAGGAGGTCCATCGGAACGCCAGCCTTTTGCCTGGAGTCTCTCTCAACATAGCGCGATCCGTCAGCCCCTGACGTCACAGAGAATTCGCTGCGCGCATAAGCGTCTGTCTGCGCAACCGGCTTCAGGTTCATTGACTTCAGGAGAGAGCCCGACGCAGCAAGGATCTTGTACTCCGCGAAAATGGCGGCAAATCGCGCAGTTTCAGCAACAATGCTGGTGTTGAAACGCGTGTTCTGCGCGTCCAGAACGTCAAGCAGCGAACGCTGACCGATCTTGAACTGCTCGCCATAGGAGGAAACGAGAGTCGCGTTCTGCTCCGACTGCGCTGCCAGGATCTGTGACAGCTCGCCACGACTGACGCGCTCGTTCCAGGCGGAACGGACAGACTGCTCGACTTCACGATGCGCCTGATCCGAGGCAAAACGCTGCTCGCTGGCGCGACGGATCTGTTCCTGCTCACGGGCCTGGTCGATACCACCGCGATAGAGGTTCCAACGGGCCACCACGCGGACCTGAACATCGTTCGTATTCCCCTGGCTTCCGCCAATGTCGTTACCGACGCTTGCGCGCCCCTCAAGGTCAACAGTCGGCGCGTAATTGGAGCGCGCCGCGCGGATACCGGCATCTGCCGCATCGATATCCGCGCGCGCGGTAAAGATCCGCGGATTGTTCGACTTGGCCATGGCAATCGCGTCATTGAGCGAACGCGGCAAATGCTTGCTCATCGATGGCGGCATTTTCGCATTGGCAATCGGCTCGCCGACGGTCTGCAGGAACCGGATCTTCGTTGCTTCCAACTCTTCCTGAGCCTCGCGCAGACGGGCCTTTGCCGCCTCGAGACGTTCGCGACCCTGAACGCGGTCAACGTCGGTCAGGGCGCCGCCGGCGATCCCCTGGTTGATGTCGGCCAGGATACCGTTATGGAAACTGACATTCTGCTGGGCGACATTCACGATCTTCGATTGGAGAATGTATTCCAGATAGTCCTGGACCACCTGAAGAGCGATGGTCTCGGACCGCTCGAGCACCCGGAAAGAAGCGCTGTCTACGCGGGAAGCCTGCTGCTCCACGCCGGCACGGCGCGCACCACCATCCAGAAGGCGCTGGGTGATCGTCACTCCGACGTCAGCGGAAGAAAAATTTTCATAATCCCGGGTCAGCGTACCAGTGCTCTCGTTGGAAAGACGGCGCTTACCGACCGAAGCCTCCAGATCAACCGAAGGTAGGTACAGGCCCCGCGCTTGACGCAATTCGAATTCGACAGCCTCGCGGTTCTTCGCGGCTTGGGAAATCTGCGGATTGGTCTGCAGTGACTTTTGAATGGCCTCCTGCAGGGACATCGCGCTGACGGGCACACCGGAAGACCATACGATTGCCACGGAGGCAAACATGGCGGTGATAAATTTATGCGTCCTAAACAACGGAGTCACCCTCATCAATTCCCAGCAATTGAGGGGACTTATATACCGAGGTTCCTTGCGCTGAAAGTCTAATCAATCGGAATGCAAGATACACCCAATTTTGATCGATAGAGAAAATTCGCCTACTGATTGGTTGAGTTGAGGAACGAGAATCCCTTTACAAGACGGCCATATATGAGGGATCAGCGTTCAAAATGGAATTTTGAGCAGGGTGTTTCAACTGAGAAGCACTGAACCATAACGCGAGCGCGGGATCTGGCGTGAATTCTTACCCACAAATTGCAGGGATGTAACGTTTCAGCAACAGGTCCCGCGGACGTAGTTTTCGCTTTGGTGGTAACTGCAGGGAACGCATAATACAATCCAACAATAAAGAACGATTCTTTTTTTGACATGGCTTCTTTATATAACGCAAAAAAATCCTTGTATTCCGATAGTAATAGTTCACCTCAAGCTGGAGTACGAAAATGACGCCTATATCAAGAACGGGATAGGCCGGCGAAAACGAAAAGGGCGGCATCGCAATGCCGTCCCTTAATTCAGATTTGATGACCGATTCAGGTGTTGGTCGGGTCAATACCTACAGAATGATTGTCGTCAAAGAGGATTTTGACAGCCCCACCGTAGTTCTGAAGAATCGCCAGATCATGCGTCTGACCGTCATGATCCACGCTGACGATCGTATTGCCAGATTCTTGGGTCACACTGACTGCGTCTTCTCGTGCGTCGTTGCCGGCACTTGACCCTAGCAGGGAGTCGAGCAGTCCGGAAATATCGAGGACGTCGCCTTCCTGGCTGTTGTAGTCAGCGATCAGATCGCCAACCTTCAGATCATCCAGAGCATGGGCATCGAAGACAAAGACGTCCGCACCCTTTCCGCCGACCAGGATATCCTCCCCTGCTCCGCCGTTGATGACGTCATCACCGTCGCTACCGATCAGGATGTCATCACCAGCGAGGCCCATCAGTTCATAACCACCATCGGACGCATAAGTGGATGTATGAACAACCGGCGCATTCTGGTCCGAACGAGCGGAGCCTTCTTGAACCTCAACTGGCCAATATCCCCAGTGATTTGAAGTCTTTGCATCAACTTCTGCAGGGAAATCCGTTTTCACCAGAATAGTATTCTTTGCTGAATCGAACTCTACATTCACTCCCGGAAGACCGTTGACAATTTCCAGGAGTTTGTTGGCGGCACTGTCAAAATATTGGTCCTCGGTTTGATGCTTTCCCAATGCTTCCTGAGCGGTATAGGCACGACCGTTAATGATCAGGCTCAAGCTGTCACCATCAGACATCCAATGTCCGTCGTCGGTAAAGTCAACGGACGTGATCCAGGGTTTGGCGGAGTCATTGCTGTTATCAATCTCTGCAGAAAGCTCGAAGGCGTTGGCCTTGCCCGGTCCCCCGGTCAGGATGACTTCGCCATTGACCAGATCCTTGGCCCAACGGACACCCTTGGAAGCAAGGCTTTCCTCCAATCTGATCCTCTGGACCTTTTCACCCTTCAATGCGTCATAGACCTGCTCGGCAGTGCGCCCGTTCTCCTTCACGACATGCGTATACGTGACGCCGTCCACCGTGATCGACACCACATCGCCCTTGTCATAACTCGGGGCAAACTTGATGGTGGTCGTCTGCGCCGTTGGCGTGACAGAGCTGCGGGCGAGGATGATGTCGTCGCCAGAGCCACCACGAAGCGCTTCGACCTGTTGGACAGTAACGGAACCGGTGGCTGACTGGCGACCGTCCGTAATCGTATAGTCGAAGTTGCCGCCGTCTTCGCCCCTATCCGTGACGCGGATCCCCTGATCACCGGAGCCAAGCCTTGCCCCGAGCCCCTGACGACCCGTCAGCGCCGTGATGTCGAGCGAAGCTTCGGCTTCATCATTGGCCAGGAGAACCCATTTCGGAATGGAGAACTCTGAATTGAGCCCCACATTGGTGATGATGCGATCATCATTCGCGAACGGGGCATCCGGCGCGTCGATCTTGACCACGAACTGGTTCGCAGCAAGCGTGATGCTGTCGCCATCGGCATCCTTCGCTTCAATGATCGAAGAGAAGTCAATGCTGACATCTTCGGACCCGAGCGGACGATAGAGGGTGAACGTGCCGTGACCATCCCGCTCGATTTCCAGTTCGAAGACCTTGTTGCCAGCTGCCGTGGCGGTCAGAAGATTGCCTGCAGTCGTGTAAATCATGGCAATTCCTGCAAGGGTCACCTGCGAGCCGGATGTCCCAGCCTTGAAGTCGAACGCAAGGTCCTTGTCTGCGCCAACCTTCACCAGATCCGCCAGATCGAAGGTCTTGGAGACTTCCCTCGGCGGCTGACCGGTGGTGCCACCGAGCTCATTGATCAGGTCGGACATGACATCGGTGAGGGTATCACTGCCCTTGATTTCGGTTGCCTGACCGCCCTCGCCTTCAACCCGATCAAGGATCTTCAGACCATCCAGGCCAACCTTGATACCGAAGGCTTCAATCGTGAACTTCTGATCCAGCTGACCACGATTGCCTGCCGTTTCGATGGCGGTGACCTCATTACCGATGGCACTGATGGCTTCATTTGCAGACACGTCATCGTTGTCGTTGGTCATGTTAGGCTCACCATCGGAAATGAAGATGAGCTTGTTGATATCGGCATTCGGAATCGTGCCCGGAGGAACCGGAGCCGTTTCAACCGAATCGAGATCGACGTCCCCACGACCGGAAGTCACGCGGAATTCGATGTAGGCGATCTGCTTTCCCGCATTTCCATCCAGACCGACGATCGTCAGGGGCGCATTGTCCCCTCGAACGGACAGCGTTGCCGTCTGGGGTTCGCTACCGTCAACAAAGTAGGCCTTGTATTCAAAATTTGTGGAGCCGGAATTGGCTTCATGATCAAGATTGAATGTGGCGCTGGTCACCGGAATGCCATTGAAGCCACCCCGATTTTCGTAGGCGCCGCCATTGTCGAAATCGTTGAAAGTACCGAAATCGAAACGCAGCACCTCATGTGGTGAATTCGGCTCGAGATCATGCGAAACATTTCCGCGACCATCGCCGTTGACACCCCAGCCATTGACGACATGACCATCGGCGCTGCGCAGATGACCAGCCTGATTGGCTGGCGCAACCCAGCCTGAGACCAGCGCAATCTGCGTGGAGCCATGACCGATGATGAAAGCCATATCGGTATTGCCTTCGCCCCTGCCGTTTGCATTAGCGTCGAACTCCTTGAGTTTGCTGGTCACATTGATGGTCTTAGACGGGACACCCTCGATCCATTCGAGCGCCTGCTGCATGCCGGCTTCGTAGTTCGTGCCGCCGACTTCGTCCAGGGCGCGAACATCGCTGATTGCCTCATCGAGCTCAACCTGGACCAGCTGGCCGTCCTTAATCAAATCGTAAGTGCCGACAGCGCGGGCATCCCCTGCAAATTCGACAATGTGGACGCGAACATCCTTAGCGCCGGAGTCACCGAACTCCTTCAACAGATCTTCGACCTGTTTCTGCATAACGGAGAGCCTGTCATCAATGCTGCCGGACGTATCCAGAACAAGGACGATATTGGCCACCTTGGCGGGAACCGGATCAATCACGAAAGGCGCGTCGATCTCAAGGCAAACCGCTTTATCCGCATGAACCGGTATGTCATCGACGATATCGATCACGAACTTGCCCGGGGTGAGCGCAACCGTGTCGCCGTCGCCGTCCTTGCCGACGATGTAGGCGGAGAGATCGAGACGAACAGTGTTCTCGCTGTTGTCACCTGTGGCGTCATCGAGTGTCGGATGATCGATCTGGCCCGCCAGCTTGAAGGTGTAGGAGCCATCAGCCTTCACTTCCAGCTCGAAGACAACCCGTTCATCGGAAACGTCTGGTTTCTCGGCGACATAGCCGATCAGCTTTCCGCCCTCAAGCTTGATCAGGACATCTTGCCCCTTGGACTTGAACCCCGAGCCGTCAGATCCTTCAAATTGCTTGAGCGTGACTGCCTCTGATGCATGCACACCGTCGGCACCGAAGTTGAAGAGAGATCTCAGCGCGCCAGGATCTCCTTCGAACAATACTTGTTCGTATCCTTCTGCTTCACCGTCAAGATTGTCATCAGCATTGCCCGTCAAAAGGCCATCTTCGTCAACCATGGCGACGACTGGTGCGGCAGTACTGACCGAGGGACCGTCGTCCTGGAAGCGGATATTGCCGCCCAGATCAACATAGGCGCTGCTAGACGCCGTATCGCCATCGCCATCGGTGATGCTCTGCGAAACAGTCAGTGTCACCAGGCCATCCTTCAGAACAAGGACGTCATTGGTATAGGGGCCAGAACTATCCGGCACACTGTGGTCAATCTTCTGGAACTGAGTGAGTGTAACATTACCCAGATCATCGACAGAGATTGAGAAAACTGCGGCAGACTTGATGGCGTCTGTGCTTCCACTTGCCGTAGAGCCATAGATTTTGCCGTCCACCTTGTAGAGCGTGATGTCCTGACCGTTGCTTTTCAAATCAGAGGACACGCTACCATTCATCAGGTCCAGCCGATATCGGAGTGGGTCGAGGCCGCGCACACCATCCGCCCCGGATTGCGCACTTTGAGAGAACACTTCATTGAAGGCGACCGTGCTTGTGTCGATACCGTTAGTCGTATCGCGTTCCTGTGTCTCCAAAACGATGTGCGTATCATCACCGGCACGAAGTTCAATCGAAGGACCATCGTCGCGAAAGCCGATCTTGTTGCCGATCTCCACACGCTCGGACACCTTGTCGCCATCGGCATCTTCAACCGTGACAGTGACGCGCAGCTTGTCCTTGCCAAGGGCCAGGAGTTCGTTGTGGCTATCACCGCCATCTGGATGTTTCAGCGCAACATATTGCGCAATCGTCACGACACCTGTGACCGGGTCAATGTGAATGGCGAATGCCGCCGGATCCTTGGGGCCAACTGACGAGCCGTTGTCTTCGCCATCATAGCGGCCAACGACGAGGGTTGGGCTCACTTCGAAAAGGGTGATCGGCTCGCCGCTTGTGGTGAAAAGCCCAGACGAAATACTATCGCCTGGAACACCAATCGCGTAGCTGATCGATCCCGGACCATCCGCACCGTAACGCGGGTCTACGTTGACGATTGCACTTTCGGAACGAGCAATACCGATCGGGTCTCCGCCAGCGTTCGGGACAGTCCCCGGGAAGCGACCATCGCTGTCATTTTCCTGCAATCCAGCGGTCTCGTCGTGGACAGCCAGAGTGCCGGTCGGGACCGTCACCTTCGGATCCGGCATGTCGTCGTCGATGGTGATGTCCAGCTTGCCATAGGCCTTGTCACCGTCGCCGTCGGTCACCGTATAGCGGATCTCGAAGTCGACATTGTTTTCTTTGTTGTCTCCACCCTGACCATTCATGGACGGATGACGGATTGCCGCAAGCTGCGTGACTTCGTAGGCGCCAGTTTGAGAATTGATGACGACCTTCAGAACCGGAATGTCCTTGTCGCCCTGCGTCTGCGTCACCACCAGTTCGGAACCGCTGTTTGACGCCACCTTGAATCCAAGGTCTTTCGGAAGCTTCACACCCGTCAGCGCAATCGAACCACCATCTGCGCCGAAGTCATGAGACAGAATACCCCTGGCATTTTTGGGCGCAGCATCGTCCCCGTGGCCACCGTCGATGCCATTCGGCTTCAGATCGTCGTCTTCTAGGACCACAAGCTTGTTGCTGCCGATCCGCGGCGCATCGTCCTGGAAGCGGATGATCGAGCCGAGGTCGACGCTGTCGCTGGTGCTGTCGCCATCACCGTCGGTGACGGTTGCCGTCAGAAGCAGCTTGTTGGCAAGCATGGGTTCGGAAAGCTCGTTGGCGTTCTTCGCATCACCATGCTCGACGGCGCGGAACTGCGTGACCGTCACATCGCCAGTGGAAGCGTTGACCTTGACTTCGAAGACCAGCAGGCCCTCGACGCTGCCTGCACGACCCTTGATCACATCGTTTTCGTTGACCAGAACGACCTTCATATCTGTTCTGGCATCAACCAGACCGGAGTCAACACCGTTCACGCTGACTGACAAGGCGTAAAGCTTGGCCTTCGTCGCGGCTGCACCATCGGCACCAAAGGCGAATTTTTCCGTGAACAGATCATTGGCACAAACAGTCACGGTGCCGAGGTTGCCGCCCTTTGGATCCCCCTCGCCCGGAGCACGATCGCCATCGGTTTCGTCAATGATGATGGACGCGTTCTTCTTCAGGTCGACATCAATGACAGGTGAGTCATCATCGACATTGATCTTCAGCTGGCCGACAACACTGTCGCCATCGCCATCCGTGACACGATATCTTACCGTGAACTCAACATTGTTTTCCGTGTTGTCATCCGGGCTGCCATCAAGGCTAGGATGCTTGATGGCTGCGTTCTGAACAACCTTGTACGCGCCCGTTGCGCTGTCAACCGTAACGGTGACAACCGTGACATCGCCCTGCTTGATTAGCAGAGAGCCATCCTGACCCCGGTGATAGTCGAAGCCCTCGGGTGCCCCATCCGTCAGCAGACGAATGGAACCGCCGTCAGCACCAAAGTCGAAGTTCAAGGCGCCGGTCGTGTTCTTCGGTGCGGCATCATCACCAGGCCCGTATTCAATGCCATGCGGCTTCAGATCGTCATCTTCCAGCTGGACAAGAGCATTCTCGCCAACACGAGGACCATCGTCTTCAAAGACAATACGGCCACCGACTTCGACCTCGTCCACCGCCTTGTCACCATCGAAATCCTCGACGGTCACGACTGCCTTGATCTTGCCAGCGAGTGTCTGCTGGATCGGGCCTTTGTCCTTGAAGGGATCGTTGCTCTCGTCGTGATCCTCGCGATCATCGTGCTTGATGGCGACATACTGCACGATCGACAGGGTTCCGTTGTTCGACAGATGCAGTGCGAAAGCGGCCGGGTCTTCATCGTTCGTGACCCGATTGCCGTCATTCGGGCTATCATAGCGACCAACGATCAAACCGTCTTCGAGGGAAAGGAAGATGGATCGACCATCCGTCGTCTTCAGCCCAGAATCGAGCCCGTTCTGACCATTCAGCTTGAGCGCCCAGGTTACAGTCGCATCATCGTCAGCGCCTTCTTTTCCGGTCGCGACCACGAGACCTTTCTGCTGGGCATATTGAGGACCCTGCATGCTGGAGACAGGATTGTTTGCCTTAACAGCGGCGAATAGGTTCAGAGGACCAGCAACTTCATCATCGCCCTTCTGGCTGCCTGCAGTCTCGTCTATGATGAGGGTCTTAGACGTGTTCCTGGATTTGACTTCCGGAACATCGTCGCGGATCTGGATCTCGAAGGCACCGCCCAGCGTGATGCTGTCGCCATCCTTGTCCGTCGCCTGGATCACCGCACCAAAATCAATGGCATCAAGATCGCTGCCCTGCAGACCGAAGTTCTCATTCTTGCCTGCCTCTGGCTTGTCATGGTCCAGCTGGTCCAGAAGCTCGAATTCATACGAGCCGTCCTTCTGCACCGTCAGTTTGAAGACAAGACGATCACCTTCGCCGTAACCGGAGTTGCCCGCGTCGTTATCATAGGCATAAAGCGTCCTGCCCTGGATGTCGTAGCTGAGCTCGACACCCTTGGACGAAAGGCCGAACGACGTCAGGGCCGCACGCGCAGCACCCTCATTGATGAAGGTGAACTCAACACCTTCATCAGCGCCGCCCTTGATCAGGTTGGCAAGCGAGCCGGAGATGAAGGCAGGGCCCGTCTTGCTGCCGATCGGGTTACCCGTATACGAGCCATCCTTCTTGCCATCATCCGGAGACGTACCGAGCGAACCACCCGGAAAACCGTCCCTCAACGTCGAGATATCATCCTCGTCGACGATCCGGCTTTCCTTCCTGCCGCTCAATACAGGTGCATCATCGTCAATCGTCACGCTGAAGCCGGACGTAACGCTATCACCATCGCTGTCAGTTGTCCTGATGCCGAAGTCGATCCGTACATCATCTTCGCGCCCGCCTGCTGCATGGTCAAGGCTCTTGAAAAGCGTAAAGATGTAGGAACCTGTTCCGTTATCATCGAGCACTGCCGAGAATACTGTTTGCGAGGGTGAAGGCTCCCCGTTTCCTTCAACAGAACCAACATAGCCAATGATCGTCATAGCATCCGGCGAAATCCAGGTCCGGACAGTCTGACCCTTGTGCGTGAGGTCAGCTTCACGCTCAGCATCCTGCTGGAAGACACGAATAGGCTGTCCGTTTGTAAAACCCTCACCCAAACCAACAGATGTGAAAACGACACTGCGGGCATCCGCACTGTCAGCACCCCAGGATATGTTCAAGTTGCCTGATGCAGCACGACCGCCGTTACCGGGGTTAAAGCCGTCATCATCGGAGGAGGACAGATCATCGCCCTCGCCAGAGCCAGCATAGGAATCACCGACATTCCCGGAAAGCGCCGGTATGTCCTCTTCATCAAGCGAAACACTTTCAGTATTACTCCGGAAGATCGGGCTGTCGTCATTGACCTCAACGATGAACGAAGACGAGGCCGTGTCGCCGTCGCTGTCGCGCGCAACAAAGTCAAACCTGATGGGCAGATCTTCTTCGGCCGGGCTGGTTCCCTTCGTCGGATGATCAAGATTGCCGGAAAGCGTGAAGTCAAAACGACCGGTTACGGTATCGGACAGCGTGACGCTGAAGACGACGCCTTCGCCAGCGCCTTCGCCTTCCTGAAATGCCACCAGGCCGGTTCCATTGTCCCGGATGTCATACCTTAGGGCCAGACCGTCCGATGTCAGCCCCTGCTCGACCAACGCATCAATGCTGGCCTGGGTGAAATACACGGCGCGATCATTGGCAATACTGGTGTTGCCACCGTTTTCAAGCGCGTTTCCGTTGTCCGCACCCCAGCGTATGTTCAGGTTACCACTGGTCCGTGTGCCTTCCTGTTCAGCTGGTACTTGCTCGAACTTTGCTTCTCTTTCGATCCGCGCGGCTGATGCCTGCGGCAACTGCACCTTGTCGGAATTGCCATCGGGCAAGAAATCCTCATCAACAAGTCCGGTCTCAGGAGCGTCAATGATTGGCACATCGTCTCGGACATTTACGGTGAACTGTCCGCTGATGGCATCTCCGTCGCTGTCAGTGGCCGTGTAGTTGAAGGTCAGTGACAATGGGTTTTCACCTTCGACCGCGGCATGATCGAGAGGCTTGACCAGTGTGAAGGTATAGGAACCCTGGAGATTGTCTGAGACGGATACATAGAAGACGACATTCGGCGGCAGCGCTGCAACCGAGAAGGCATCGGGCGCTGCCTCGCCGGTGTAACCGACAAGCACGCCATTGACCACAGCAAAGCGCACTGGCTCGCCGAGAGACGTCAGAGCCTCACCGAACGCACCGGAGACCACCACAATGTTGTTCGTGAAAGCAACCGAACGGTCACCATTGCCGCCGGAATTGGTGTTGGCATCATCAGCTCCCCAGCGAATATTCAGGTTACCGGAAGCAGCGCCACTCAGCGCGTCATCGTTCTCATCATTCCCGCCGTTGACGGCCTCATCTTCAACGGTTGCGCTGAATTCTTCGCCCCGTAGCGGCGCATCGTCCTGAATGTCGATGCTGAAATTACCGACAGCGAAATCACCATCGAGATCGGTCACCGTGTAGGTAAAACCGAGACGCAACAGATCAGCGAGATCATTCTGGCCCGCATCCGGATGATCGTGTTTGCCCACGAGCTCGAAGGTGAATGCGCCGGTTGCGCGGTTGTCGATGGTAATCGTGAAAATAGCATTTCCCGCGGCATCGACACCACGAAGAGCCAGGAAATTTAGGACCGATCCATCGGTGGGAACCGGGAAGGTCTCGATCGAAATCGGCAGACCACCGGAGGTGAAACCGGAAAGGGTCTGCAGGCCAGCGCCTTCTTCGTCGATGTTGCTTGCTCCGACAAAAGCGATCCCCGTGATCGTACCGGCATTCGGGCCCGGATCAAAGGGAAGGATGCCGCTGAAACGCTCGTTCACCACAATGCCATCGGCAAGAAGGGCTTCATCGAAAAGGAAGGGGACCGTCAGGGGGAAGGGGATCGAAGGGACGCCGTCAATACCGAGGATTTCGCCGTTTCGCGATGCGTCACCAAAGCTGGTATCGCCGAGCAGACCAACCAGATCCAGGAAGCCCGGGCCTGCCCCATAAGGATTGTCGTCGAAGTCACCGCCATTGCTGTCGGACCGGGCTTGCGCCGAGAAGGAGCCATCGGGACCGGCAGCAACATTGATATTGCTTCCTTCGAGCGCCGCAAAAAGCGCCTGCTGGGGAAGCTCGACATCGGCAATGATGAAGGTGGGGATCCGGGCAGCCCCGTTGACAATGGTAATCTCCGTGCCGTTTTCCTGAACGAGAACGAGATCGGGACCGTTGACGCGTAGTTCGTCGATGGAAACGGTCACCGGAAGGCGAACGGTGTTGTTCTGATCGGGAGCAATGCGGCTTGGGATCTCTTCGACCGGCGTCGGCTGAATTCTTCCCGTTGTGTCCGTTGCCGGCGTCTCGATCTGCGCCTGCGCAACTTCAATCTCAGTCTGGTGCTCTGCAGAGGAGCCAAGGTCCCGGCTCAACTCGGTCTCGAACTCCGGGGCGGCAGCAATATTCTCAAATGCGGACTGGCGCGGATCTTCAATAGACATGGTTACTCACCTCTTAATGAACTATCCGGCACTTAAATTTCGAGCATGTATAGGTGCAATATTTCTTTAACCTTGTTGATATACCCGATTATGCATTGATCGACCAACATTGAAACAATCGCCAAAAAGGCCCCAAAAATGGGCAAATTTTCCGTTTTTGTTAAATTTTTGTGAATTATACTGCGCATGACTTTTGAGCCGCCAGATCATGCCCTGGAGATCGCGTCACTCCTAAAATTTTAAGGATTTTTGACTTGAGACAGAGCCTGCGATAACAATCGGAGGCTTTTTATACTTTTCGCTGCTTTATTAGAATTCTCTACAAATAAACCACGGCGAAAACATCGTGCGCTTTCGAGCCGGAGACAGACCCGGTCGTCGCGCGAGACGCAGCGTCATGCTGTTCTCAACGGATCGCGACCGAAATCTGACATTGTCGCCGTGGCAAACAGAAGGGGCGGCACCGAAATGCCGCCCCTTGGATTGTTCCGACAGATGAAGCCGATCAGCTGTTCTGCGAACCGAGATCGATCGAATGCTTCTCGTCAAACAGGATCTTGATCACCGTATCGTGGTTCTGGAGCGTCACGACATCCTTCCAGCCATCGTCCGTCTGAACGCTGACGGTGGTGTTGCCACCTTCAACGCTTGCCTTCAGGTGCGACATGGCTGTTTCGGCCGTGGCCGGCGCTCCGAGCAAGGTGTCCAGGAGACCGGAGACATCCAGGACATCACCCTCTTCGCTGCTGAAGTCGGTGATGACGTCCGCCACATCAAGCTCGTTCAGCGCAGTTTCGTCAAAGACGAAGGTGTCAGCGCGGTCCGTGCCGGTCATGACCACCTCGCCCATGCCGCCATGCAGCGTCACGCCTTCGGGCTCAGAACCGAAGATCGTGTCAAAGCCGACTTCGACGAAGTTGCCGGTCGAGCCATCGACGAAGGTGAATTCGCCCTCGGCGAAGATCACCTGGCCGTCTTCCGTTCCGCCCGACTGGTCCGTCGTCAGCGAAATGCTGGCGACCCCGTTGGCGGATAGGCTCAACAGTTCGCCTTCGTCGCTGACGCCGTTGTTGTTGCCATCGATCCAGATCTTCAGATCCTTGAAGGCGGCATCGCCCGCATCGATCTTGCCATCGCCATTGCTATCCAGCGAGGCGAGAGCCGCGACGCCGCTTGCAAACTTGCCGCCGTTGAAGTCCGGCGTGAAGATTTCCGAGCCGTTGTCGATGGTGCCGTTTCCATTGGCATCGTAAGCGAGGATGCCGTCATCGCTTGTCCAGGCAATCTGATCCGCGTTGCCATCGGCATCGATGTCGAAGGTTACGCCGTTATCGATCGAGGAGAAGGCAAAGCCGTTCTTGTCGAGGTCGAGGATGATGGGGTCATTAATGCTGAAGTGGCTCTGCAGGTCATCAAGGTCAATGGCCTGGAACTTGGCCAACGTATTGATGTTGCTTAAGACCGCAACAAGCTCACGACTACCAGTACCCCGCCAGTTGTCATCATACCAAACTTCTGCACGGTTCTGTTGCGAGTTCCATGCGATAACGTAGTTGTTCGTCGCGTCGCCCGTGGAAACTGCGTCACGGATCGACTGCGTAGTCAGACCTGTCTGTGACAGAAGCACAACGTTGTTATCTCGGGTTCCCAACGCTCCAATCGAGGCAGCCGTCGATTTACCGGACACGTTGAAGAAGCTCAGCTTATCCTCATTCACGGTGAAGTCGGTAATGGTATCCGTATCGTTGTTTCCAACGACATGGAATATGTCAGCCCCACCATTGCCGGTCAGGACGTCGTCACCGTCATCGGAATTGATCGTGTCATTCCCGGAACCCATCGTGATTCGGTCATTTCCGGTAGTTCCATAAACCTTGAAACCCTCGGTCTGATTGGAAAGATTGACCGTCTGGTTATCGTCCCTGATCTGGATGGTTTCGATATTCGAAATCTGCGCGTCAGATACACTGGTGAAGTCGTCTTTGATGCGAAGGGTATCAGTGCCAAATCCACTGCCCCCGTCGAGTACGGCATCGTTGTCTCGGCCATAGAGTATGTCGCTTCCATCGCCCCCGTAGAGCGAGTCAACACCGTCGTCACCATCGAGGATGTCGTTACCGGTACCGCCGATCAGAACGTCGTTGCCGCTATCGCCGTCAAGTTCATCATTGCCGGCACCACCCACGAGCCAGTCGTTGCCACTGTCACCATCGAGTTTGTCGTCGCCATCCTCGCCATTGAGGTAGTCATCATTGGAATCACCGTTGATGGTGTCGTTGCCCATGCCACCGAACAGAGCGTCATTTCCACTCCCTCCCGAAATAGTGTCATTGCCTCCGCCAGCATCAACAAAGTCGTTACCGGAATTAGCTTCGTACTCCGAACCAGTTGAGCCACCCACGATGGAGTTCGCACTGCTGTCACCGTCGCCGTTGACCGCTGAAGTTGTGGAGCCTGCCACCCAGACCTTCACTGTGGTCGATGTGGCAAGATTACCGTCGCTGGCAGTGACGACAATATCATATACACCCGTTGGCACATTCTTGTTGAAATGTATCTTGGTCTGACCCGTGACTGTGGAAAACGCCCAGTTGCTTGAGGGAAGATTCGCCGTCAACGTCAGACTATTCCCGTCGGGGTCGGTGAACAGGTTGTTCGGTAGGGTGACGCTTTCCGACATATGCAGGGTTGATGTCGACCTCGGCGGAGTAACCGAGTAACCTGAAGCACCAGCAAACGGCTCGAAGCCTACAACCGGAGCACGGTTCAGAACCTCGGGAACCTTTGTCACCGTGATCTCGACATTCTTCGAGGACTGGTCGGTACCGTCGCTGGCCACAACAGTGATGTTGTAGACATTGTTTGCGCCCTGATCGGACGGAGCCTCCCAATCCGGCGATGCCTTGAAGGTCACCGCACCAGTCGAGGAGATGTCGAACCTGTTGGCGTCAGCTCCCAAAAGCGTGAAGGTGACGGGCTGGTTCTCGGCATCCGTCGCGGTTGCCTGATAGATGACAACAGAAGTTGGGGTGTTTTCCGCAACCGAAACACTGTCGCCCGAGGTGATCACCGGCGCATCATTCACCGGGGTGACGGTCAATCTGAAGGTTTCGGATACGTCCGACGAACCATCGGATGCGGTGACGGTGACGTCGATGAAGCCATTTTCATTTTCTGGCGACGTACCGGAGAATGTCCGCGTTATCGGATCGAACTGAAGCCAGCTTGGCAGTGCGCCTCCACCCGCAAGAGTGGCTGAGAGCGTCAGTTGATCTCCATCGACATCGGCAAAGGTATTCGACGGGATCTGGTAGTTGAACACGCCCTCTTCTTCAATGCTCTGGTCCGCGATCGCGTTCGCAACGGTCGGCGCATCGTTCACTGCATTGATCGGGAACGAGACCAGGCCAGTAGCTGTTTTGAAGTCATCAACGCCATTGGTCTGGCCGTTGTCGGATATCGTGTAATTGAAGGACGCCGTGCCGTTGTAGTTAGCAAATGGCGTAAATTCGATGGTTTCTCCTACAATCTCGGCAGTTCCACCGACTACGTTCGTTAGAGCCGTGATGTTCAGTGTCTGACCGGCTTCGTTGGGAGCTCCTTTGCTGTCATTCGCGAGAATATCGGCAATCTGGATAACACGCACACCGCTGTCTTCATCGATAGCCCCAAATACATCATCGACGGCAACAGGAGCATCATTCACGGGCGTGACCGTCAATCTAAATGTTTCCGATACGTCCAACGAACCATCGGATGCAGTGACGGTGACGTCAATGAAGCCATTCTCATTCTCTGGCGACATACCGGATAATGTCCGCGTTATCGGATCGAACTGAAGCCAGCTTGGCAGTGCGCCTCCACCCGCAAGAGTGGCTGAGAGCGTCAGTTGATCTCCATCGACATCGGCAAAGGTATTCGACGGGATCTGGTAGTTGAACACGCCCTCTTCTTCAATGCTCTGGTCCGCGATCGCGTTCGCAACGGTCGGCGCATCGTTCACCGCATTCACAGTGATGCTGACCGTGTCGGTATCCGTCTTTGCACCACCGGAGCCGGTATTGCCATTGTCGCTGGTGGTAATCTTGAGCTGGTCGGTCCCGTTGAAGTTCAGTTTGCCCTGGTACTTCAGACCCACAAGGGCTGCATTGATCGCAGTGACTGAACCGTTCAACGTCACCGTATCGGAGTCGTTACCGTCAACAGTAACACCATTCGTGTTGGGGAGCGTCAGCGTTCCGTTCTGGACTTCCAGAGTAACGGTCACAGCGCCTGCGCCTGCATCAGCGTCAGCAATGCTCAGACCACTGATCACAAGCTCTGAGTCTTCGTCCACTGTCAGCGGAGACGGAACGGTGTTTACCGGCGCATCATTCACCGCCTGAACTGTCACAGTCACCTGCCCGACATTGCTCGTCAGGTTTCCGTCATTCAGCGAAACGCTGATAATGCGATCAGCGCCAGTCGGGCTTTCCGACAAGTTGCCGTAGGTCACAGCCCGCAGGGCCGCTTCGAACTGGGCCTTGGTTGCCATTGCACCCGCAGACGTCAGCGTCAGCTCGCCGTTCGCCGAATTGAAGCTGGCGGAGATATTGCCAAATGCATCCGAGTCATTGTTGTCGAAGGCGAGGACATCCTGACCCGGCTGATAGCCGCCGGTGATCTGAACCACCGCACTTGCCAGTGTCGTGTTGTCCACATCGGAAACAGAGAGGTCATTATCGATGGCGCGAGGGCCATCGCCTTCGACATAGGCAAGGGTTCCACCGACATTCGACAGGACCGGTGCATCATTCGTGCCGGTCACCTCGATGCTGATCTCACCGGTCGCTGTCGCGTTCGCAACGTCTTGCACGGTATAGCTGAAGGTCTCCGTGACTTTCTGCCCCTGGGTCAGGGCCTGTGTTGCAGCGCGGGTATTGTCCAGCGTGTAAACATATTCGCCGTCAGCCTTGATGAACAGATCGCCATAGGCTCCGGAGATCGTTTCGCCATCGGCATCGATCTCTCGATTGCCAACCTTGGATACGGACAGCTGATCGACAAGCTTCGGCGGGGTGTCGGTTGTGACATTGCCGTCGGTGTCGTTGGTCAGGACATTTCCGGAAGCACTCGGCGTTCCAGCAATTGCGTTGTCTACACCCCCCGCCTCAACGACAGACCCGGCGTCCGTACCTGCGACCGGCGCCACATTGACGACATTCCCGATCGCCATCGTGTATCCGCTCTGGCCATCACCTGTTTCGCCGAACTGGACGAACTCGACGCCCTTCACTGTCGCGATGACAGTGTCACCTCTTCTGATGGTATAGGTGTCATCGTCCGACATAGTGAAGACATAGTCGGTCCACACGCCCGCCAGTTTGACGGTGTCGGAACCGCCGCCGTCCAGGATCTGGACCGTGCTCCCGCCAAACTGGGACAGGTCGATCGTGTCGTTCCCGGTCCCGCCGTTGATGACGACAGTGGACGGGGCAACAGCCGAGCCAGTCACATCATTCAGGATCACCGTGTCGCCGCCGGTTCCGAGGTTGAACGTGACCCGCTCTATCTCGTCGGCGCGGACGGAGCCAGCATTCGGGCCAGTATAGGACACACGGATATCGGTCTTGTCGTCAGCCGGGGTGATCTCGGTTGCACCAGTCACTGCACCAAGGGTGAAGGTTCGGGCAGTGGCATCACCATTGAAGACCAGTTCATCGTAATTGGGGCTGGTTGATCCGGTTTCTGATCCACCATCGACGATGTCGTCGCCGTCACCGACATTGTGAATGATCCGGTCGTCACCAGCGCCGCCGCGCAGCGTGTCATTGCCCTTGCCGCCGACGAGGATGTCGTCCTTGTTGCCACCGATCAGAATGTTGTCAGCATCGTCGCCGATAAATTCCACCGCAGAGTTCGGGCTCTTGTTCTCGACATTCTCGATGCCGACCACAGTGCTGCCGTCGTAATGGCCACCGGTGATCGTGCCACCTGCCAGGTTCACAGTGACTTTGCTACCTGGAGACTTAACGTGCAGGGTGTCAGTCCCTTCTCCACCGTCGAACAATGTCGTCTGTGAGTGACTGTCACCACCCAGAACGTCATCACCCTTGCCGCCGAAGAGACGATTTACACCTTGACCACCGGTGAGACGATCATCGCCATCACCGCCAATGACGGTATCGTCGCCAGCATTTCCGTGAAGCGTGTCGTTATCGGCTCCACCGTCGATCGTATCATCGCCGGCGCCACCCCAGATTTGGTCGGCCCCGTTGCCGCCGCTGATGTCGTCATTGCCACCGAGGCCTGAGATCAGGTCATTTCCGTCACCACCAGAAATCTTGTCGCCCTGAACATCTGAGCCCTGCAGGATGTCGTTGCCCTTGCCGCCATCGGTTTCGATCTGCGTGGTTTCGGAGGTAGAGTATCCCTTCGGCAGGAGGATGATGTCGTCACCCTCCGTCCCCTCGAAGCGCTCGACGCCTACGAGACCAAGGCTTGAATTGGCGCGGTCGAAGACGAAACCATTCGCGCCGGAAGCCGGTTCGAAGCGGACTGCGTCGAAGCCAGTACCACCGTTGAGGCTATCACCTTCGCCGGAGCGACCGTTGATGTCGATCCCCACGGTCGAACCGTCACCCCTGGTAAAGGTGCGCGGACCGAAACCGCTGACAACGTCGATGTCTGCAGAGACAATCAGTGTGTCGTCGCCGAGACCGCCATTCAGCGTGTCATTGCCTTTGCCTCCAATGAGAAGGTCGTTGCCATCGCCACCATTCAGGATGTTGTTCGTGCCTCCGCCGACGAGGATGTCATTCCCGCTACCGCCGGTCGCGCTCACCACACCAGCCATACCGTCGCGACCAATAATATTGTCGCCGGGACGATCGGTCGCCGTGTCGGCTGCAACGGTCTGGCCGTCTCGGGTCACCGAGAAACCAGACAGGTTGACGAAAACATCTGACGTCAGGTTGCTATAATCGATAGATCCAATGCTACCGGCTGCATCCACGCGCACCGTGAAGGCACCCGTCGCAGGGTCACCATCGCTGTCCACGGCGGTCACGCCGAAGGTCAGATCCAGGTGCTGTGCCGAACTTACTGGCGAGGTATGATCGAGAGGCTGCCGAAGATCAAATGTATAGGAGCCAGTTGATGAATTCGGCGTCACGGTGAAGACCACATTCGTGGCCACAGCCGAAGCCGGCACGGCATCGACATAAGCAACGAGCACGCCGCTGATGAGTGTGAACGACACTGCTTTGCCATTCGAGCGGAGCTCGCCGATAGTCGTATCGGTATGATCCTTCACACCAACATTGGCAGACATCACAAGCGCGCGTGCCGCACCGTCGTCAGCGCCCCAGTCCAGGCCATTCAGGCTCGCAGTGACTGTCCTGGTGCCGTCCTCCGACACTTCACTACGCGCATTGTCGTCAAAGACTGGTACATCGTCCCGAACATCAACCGTGAACGAGCCCGTGATCGTGTCACCGTCGCTGTCCGTCGCCGTGTAGTTGAAGGTCAGAGACAGGTCGTTCTCGACACCCGTCCCCTCATTCGTCGCATGGTCCAGCGGCTGCACAAGACGGAACTCATAGGAGTCCCGATCGTCATCCGAAAGGGTCACATAGAAGACAACATTTTTGGACACTGTCTCGACACTGAAGTCTGTCGGCGCTGCCTCACCCGTGTAACCGACCAGAACGCCGTTGATCACCGTAAAGCTGACCGGCTGGCCCAGAGAGGTCAGCGTCTCGCCATAGGCGCCAACAACACCGACACTGCTATTCGTGAAGGCAACCGAACGGTCGCCATTGCCACCAAGATCACTGTCACCATCATCCGCACCCCAGCGGATGTTCAGCGAACCATCAGCGACCTGAAAAAGACCATCGTCCTCGTCATTGCCATCGTTGACCGCCTCATCCTCGGCTCCGCTGCGCTCCTCTTCTCCACGAACAGGACTGTCGTCGATAACCCGGACGGTGAAGTCGTTCTTGACGATGTCGCCATCACCATCACGGGCGGTGAAGGTGAACTTGAAGGAGATCACATCTTCGTTCGACGCGCCGGAGGCCTTCACAGGATGGTCGAGTACGCCCTTGAGTTCAAACTCATAGGATCCGCGATCGGCATCCATGAGATTCACCGTGAAGACGAGATTGCCTTCGACACTGCCAGCGCGCGCCGTCAGTTCCGTACCGTCGCCCGACAATGTGTAGACAAGAGCCCGGCCTTCCGACGTCAGGCTGGCAAGCGTCGCACCGCCACCGCTGACGGTCAGGAACTCGGCGACCTCACTTGCCGTCAGAACACGCGCAGCACCCGTCCCCGTCGCGAACACGACCGAGCGGTCGCCCGAGACCTGCGTGCCGGTAAAGCCGCCGTTTTCATTCTTGTTGCCGTCGTCGCCGCCCCAGAAGATGTTAAGCGGGCCGCCGGCCTTGGCCGTCGTCAGGTTCATAGGCATGCCCATGAACGATGTGTCATTGTCGAGATCGCCCGAGCCGGAGGTACGATCTTCGTTGCCGCCGGTAAGTTCTTCTTCTTCAACAACACGGGCCAAAATCGTGCCCATGGCAATCGGCTGGTCGTCGATCACCTTGACCGAGAAGGTCGCAGGCTCGGTCACGTCGCCGTCGCTGTCGGTCGCGGTGAACTGGAAGGTCAGGATCTGGCTGTCTTCTCCCTCATCTGAACCCTGGTGATCCAGCGTGTCGAAGAGCTTGAAGGCATAGGAACCCGCTTCCGCATCCGACAGGGCAACCTGGAAGACGACATTGGCGGAAACAGCCGCATCCTCGTTTGTCGGCACAGTGGTCGGCACGACAGAACCGGTATAGGCAAGCAGGACCTGCTGGCCGCTCATGGTTACAATCGTGTATTTTATGGTATCGCCATCGGAGGTCAGGTTCAGAGCCTCAAGGTTCGCGATCGCCTGCGGGCCAAACTGGACTGAGCGGTCACCCGGCTGGCCATCACCATCATTGGCATTGTCCGAGCCCCAGGAGATCGAAAGCGTGCCACCGGTCATGTGCGTGGTCACATCGTTGAAACGCGGGTTCCAGAACGGTCCGGACCAGCTGTCCGCGTCATCTGCGCCCCGTGGATCCTCAATCAAATCATTGCCGTCGCCGGCAACCTGACGCTGCTCTTCCTCGACCACGCCGCCCGCAAACGGCGTGCCGATCATGGCAACATCGTCCCGAACATCAACCGTGAACGAGCCCGTGATCGTGTCACCGTCGCTGTCCGTCGCCGTGTAGTTGAAGGTCAGAGACAGGTCGTTCTCGACACCCGTCCCCTCATTCGTCGCATGGTCCAGCGGCTGCACAAGACGGAACTCATAGGAGTCCCGATCGTCATCCGAAAGGGTCACATAGAAGACAACATTTTTGGACACTGTCTCGACACTGAAGTCTGTCGGCGCTGCCTCACCCGTGTAACCGACCAGAACGCCGTTGATCACCGTAAAGCTGACCGGCTGGCCCAGAGAGGTCAGCGTCTCGCCATAGGCGCCAACAACACCGACACTGCTATTCGTGAAGGCAACCGAACGGTCGCCATTGCCACCAAGATCACTGTCACCATCATCCGCACCCCAGCGGATGTTCAGCGAACCATCAGCGACCTGAAAAAGACGATCGTCCTCGTCATTGCCATCGTTGACCGCCTCATCCTCGGCTCCGCTGCGCTCCTCTTCTCCACGAACAGGACTGTCGTCGTTCACGCTCACCGTGAACGTCGATGTCGCCCTGTCGCCGTCGCTGTCACGGACCGTGAAGCCAAACTGGATCGCCAGATCTTCCTCAACCTGTCCTGTTCCGGAATTTCTCTCCGGATGATCCAGATTGCCAAAGAGCGTGAAGGAATAGGAGCCGGTTCCTTCATCAGACAATGTCACATCAAAGACTGCGTCACGGAAAACGCCTTCGAATGACGGCGTGGGGCCTTCTTCGCCCTCGATAAGCGGGATCACAGGGCCTGAAAAACTGGCTGGTTTGTAAGCAACCAAGGTCTGGCCGTTGTTTTGAAGCTCTATCACCAGACGCACGCCGTCTGACGTCAGACCCAGGGCCTCGAGCGCTGCACGCTGGGCCTCGCTGAAGTAGACAGCGCGGTCATTCGCCACACCGGTGGTATTGCCGCCATTGACGGAGGCATTGCCGTTATCTGCACCCCAGTTGATGTTGAGGTTGCCCCCAACTGTGAGCCCGTCTGAAACAAGAACAGGCCTCAAGACATCGATCGGTCCTTCCGACTCTTCGATCGGCGTTTCTCGCACCGGCTCATCGTCACGATTGCCGCCGCGCAAGAAATCCTCGTCAACTCGGGCTGCTTCCGTTCCTCCAATCAGCGGTGCATCGTCCTGAATATCGATGCTGAAATTGCCAATGACGAAGTCACCATCAAGATCGGTCACCGTGTAAGTGAATCCAAGGCGCAGAAGATCGGCAAGATTGTCCTGACTGCCGTTTTCACCAACATCCGGGTGATCGAGCTTGCCCACGAGCTCGAAGGTGAAGGCGCCCGTGACGCGGTTGTCGACCGTGATCGTGAAGACCGTATTGCCGGCGGAATCGACACCACGAAGGGCGAGGAAATTCAGGACAGTGCCATCAGTCGGTGGCGCAAATGTCTCGATCGAGATTGCCAGTCCACCGGAGGTGAAGCCGGCAAGCGTCTGCGGACCATTGCCCTCTTCATCGACATTGGTCGCAGCGACAAAGCCGATCGCCGTGATCGTGCCGAAGTCAGGTCCGGGATTGAAGGGCAAGACACTGCTGAAGCGCTGGTTGCCAGCAATCGTATCTGCGATGAAGGCTTCATCAAAAAGGAAGGGTGCAGTCAGCGGAAACGGGATCGAGGGCTCACCATCGTCCACCCCATTGTCGGTCGCCGCAAGGCTCTCACTGAAGTTTGTGCCCTCCAGAAGGCCGACCAACTCAAACTCTTCCGGCCCACCGTCGAAGGGACCGTCATCGAAGTCACCGCCACTGCTCGGTGACTGGCTGGATGCCGAGAAAGATCCATCCGGACCAGCCGCAACATTGATGTTGCTGTCTTCGAGGGCAGCGAAAAGGACCTGCTGGGGCAGTTCGACATCTGCAATGATAAAGGTCGGGATCCGCGCCGCGCCGTTGACAATGGTGATTTCGGAACCATCGGCCTGGACCAAGATAAGATCAGGTCCGTCGACACGCAATTCGTCAATTGAAACGGTCACAGGAAGACGTACGACATTGTTCTGGTCGGGGATTATCCGACTTGGAACCGGCTCCGCGGTCGCTTGCTGGATAGGGCCTGTTGTATCTGTTGTCTGCGCCTGCGCGACTTCGAGCTCAGGAAAACTGTCTGTGCCAGAAGCAAACTCAAGGCTCAACTCCGTCTCGAATTCCGAAGCGGCTGCATTGTTTTCAAAGGCGGACTGACGCGGATCTTCAACAGACATGGTAACTAACCCCTTAATTTGCCAAGATGCAATTAATGGGCGAGCAGCGCTGAAAGCAACGGCTTGTTAACCGACTTGGCATAGCCCGTTATGCAAGTTGCGACTTTTCTTGAGAGATCGTTAATTGCGGTGCCAGGAAACCGCTGAGGGCCAATCGAAACGGTCCGACCTCAGTGACTTCAGATGACATACAACTCTCCCAGCCTGCGGACTGGCTGTCAGGTCCAATGCAAAAGACCGCCTCCGGCAAAGCTGGAAGGCGGCCCGATTCGGTGAGCACGGATCTGCGGCAGAGGCGTCAGTCTTCCTTGAAAATCGGATCGCGGACAAAGGGGCCACCCTGATAGATGGCGATTGGATCTTCAGGCGCTGGTCTGGGGACGGTCGCGTCAAGTTCGGCCCTGAATTGCTCGGCATTGTCCTTTGGCTTCCAGCCCAGATAGGACACATGCGCGTTGTCCCACCATTTCGCGTCATTGTTCGAGCAGCCCCAGATGACGGGGCAGCCCAGGCGGGGAACGCGGAAGATGCATTCGATCATCGACAGGAAATCATTGCGGCTCATCCAGGTGGACAGCATGCGATGATTGGTCGGCTTTTCCATGCAACTGCCGATCCGGACCAGCGCTGTCTCCTGACCGAACTTGTCGTGATACATGTGTGCGAGCGCCTCACCGAAACATTTGGAGACGCCGTAGAGACCATCGGGACGAAACGGAACGTCTCCGTTGAGATATTCGTTCTGTTGATAAAAGCCGATCGTATGGTTGGAACTGGCGAAAACGATCCGTGGCATGCCATTGGCGCGCGCGGCTTCGTAAAGGTTGTAGAGACCGAGAATATTGGCATTCATGATCTTGGAAAACTTGTCTTCGACTGAAATACCACCGAGATGCACAATGCCATCGCAGCCTTCGACCAGCCGGAAGACCTGATCCCGATCGCCAAGATCGCAGGTGAAAAGCTCTTCATGGGGCTGCCCATCGCCCAAGTCCACGATATCGGACAGCCTCAAGGTGTCAGCCACGCTTTTCAATCGACCGCGCATCGCCTTGCCAAGGCCACCCGCCGCACCTGTTACCAGCAGTCTCTTCACGAAATTACTCCCTTATATGCCGATTGGCTGTTCAACTTATCATACAGGTGGTGTATTCTCAGTCAATATTGACAGGAAATGCTGCTTTTGCTTGGCGAACCTCCCAGACGGGTTTACGACTATGAAGCGGCAATGACTGAGATTGACAGGGGGAAAGCATGGCATCACAGGCCAAACGGGAAGCCGGAACCGGAACTCTGACGGAGCGGTTGAGCGACGCCTTGCGACGCGAGATTGTCAGCGGACGCTACCCGCCTGGTGCAAAATTGCCCAGTGAAGCGCAACTGTCAGAGGCCCATGGCGTCTCACGAACGGTCGTGCGCGAGGCGGTCGCGGCGCTCAGGGCGGACAGGCTGGTGGAAGCACGTCAGGGTGCGGGGGTTTTCGTTCTGGAATTTGCACAGAATACGCCCTCGCCTTTATCCGTTGCCCATCTCGATCTTGATCGCGTCTCCTCCATGATCGAGCTTCTTGAACTCAGAACGGCGGTGGAAGTTGAAGCTGCGGGTCTGGCGGCACTCAGACGCTCTCCGGCGCAGGAAGAGGTGATCCTGGACAGGCATTATGCCGTTCGCGCCTGTCTTGAAGCGGGTCGATCCAGCAGTGACGCAGATTTTGCGCTCCATCTTGCCATCGCTGAAGCGACTAATAATCCTCGCTTCCGGGAGTTTCTGGCGATGATCGGCAAAAGCGTCATCCCGCGCGCAGCGCTTCGCGGGGAAGAAAGCGAGGACGATCAGGCCGCCTATATTCGTCTGATCGATGCCGAACATGCCGATATCGTTGAAGCGATTTCCAGTGGTGACGAAGACGCCGCGCGCGAGGCCATGCGACGCCACTTGCGCGGCAGCCAGGCGCGTTATCGTGCACTTCTGCGGGAGCAAAGACAACCTGTACGATGAGTATTGACAGAAGGCTGCATAATACGTATGACAACTTGGCCGGAGGAGGCCAAGAGAGGAAATTCGATTATGACGCCGCAAGAAATCAAGGCCGCGCTCGGCGCGGGCCTTTTGTCCTTTCCCGTTACCCATTTTGACCATGAGGGGCAGTTTCATCCGGAAAGCTATGCCCGCCATGTGGAATGGCTATCGGGTTATGACGCGCCGGTCCTCTTCGCTGCAGGTGGTACCGGTGAATTCTTCTCCCTGTCCCCGCAAGAGATCCCCCGTATCGTCGCGACCGCCAAGGAAGCTGCAGGCAAGACAGCTATCGTTTCCGGTTGCGGCTTCGGTTCCGTCGTCGGGGTGGAAGTCGCAAAAGCTGCAGAAAAAGCTGGCGCGGACGGCATTCTGCTGCTCCCGCATTACCTCATCGACGCTCCGCAGGAGGGCCTGTACCAGCATGTGAAGACGATCTGCCAGTCGGTCGGCATCGGCGTCATGGTTTATAATCGGGATAATTCGGTGCTTGCGGTCGATACCTTGCAGCGCCTGTGTGATGAATGCCCGAACCTGATCGGTTTCAAGGATGGTACGGGCGAGATCGGTCTTGTCCGACAGATCACCGCCACCATGGGTGATCGTCTCATCTATCTTGGCGGGATGCCAACGGCTGAACTCTTTGCGGAAGCCTATCTTGGCGCAGGCTTTACCACCTATTCCTCCGCAGTCTTTAATTTCGTCCCCGGCCTTGCCGTTGAATTCTACCAGGCCCTTCGCGCTGGCAATAACGCGCGCTGCGAAGAAATTCTGAAAGGTTTCTTCTATCCGTTCATGGACATCCGCAATCGCCGCAAGGGTTATGCCGTCGCTGCCATCAAGGCCGGCGTGCGCCTGCAGGGATTTGACGCAGGCAAGGTGCGCGCGCCGCTCGACGACCTGACGGCGGAAGAAGAGCAGATGCTCGCCAAACTCATCGAACCCTGGAAGCGCTGACCATGAAAATCGTCGAGGTTCGCACACACCTGCTCGAACATCGCCTTGCGGTTCCCTTTCAAAGTGCCTCCATGCGCTTTGATCGGCGCGCCCATGTGCTGGTCGAGATCGTGTGCGACAATGGCCTGACGGGCTGGGGCGAATGCCTTGGCCCGGCTCGCCCGAATGCTGCTGTCGTCGCCGCCTACCGGAACTGGCTGATTGGCGCAAATCCGCTTGAAACCGAGAAGATCTGGGCCACGCTCTATAATGCCCTGCGCGACCAGGGCCAGCGAGGGCTGACATTGACAGCCCTTTCAGGCGTCGACATCGCGCTCTGGGACATCAAGGGCAAGCATTTTGGTGCATCCGTCTCCATGCTTCTTGGAGGACGGTTCCGCGAAAGCGTCAAGGCCTATGCGACCGGCAGCTTCAAGCGCGACGGTGTTGACCGGGTCGAGGACAATGCCAATGACATTGCACTCTATCGCTCTCAGGGCTTTCACGCATCGAAGATCAAGGTCGGCTTCGGGATCGAGGAGGATCTAGCGGTCATCAAGGCGGCACGGGAGGCTGCAGGCCCCGATATGCGTCTGATGGCCGATGCCAATCACGGCTACGGGGTGCTGGAGGCGATCGAGTTTGGCCGCCGTGCTGCCCCCTACGGTATTGACTGGTTCGAAGAACCTGTCGTGCCGGAGCAACTGGCGGCCTACCGGGAAGTGCGCGCCAAGCAACCGATCCCGGTTGCGGGTGGCGAGACCTGGCATGGTCGCTGGGGCATGAAGGAACCGATCGAAACCCGCGCAATCGATATCGTTCAGCCGGATCTGGCGGGCGTCGGTGGCTTCACGGAAGCCAAACGTGTGGCAGATCTTGCAGCACTCCATGGCGTGCGTGTCGTACCGCATGTCTGGGGGACCGCCGTCCATATCGCTGCGGCCCTCCAGTTCATCGCCGCGATGGTTCCGGATCCGGTCAGGGTCAATCCGGTCGAACCCATCCTGGAGTTTGACCGGACAGACAATCCTTTTCGCCAGGCCGTCATCCAGACCCCGCTCGAACACGAGAACGGTGTGGTGGCCATTCCCGATGCGCCCGGCCTCGGGATCGAGATCAATCGGGATGCCCTGAAGGAATTCAAGATGAAGGACGAGGCATGAGCCTGATCCGCACCCTTTCCGGCCGCAAGCCAGCGATCACCCTGCCCAAGGGCGCGATCGATACGCAGATGCATGCTTACCTCCCTGCCTTTCCGGCCGTTTCGGGCGGGCCGGGGCTTCCGGCGGGTGCTCTGCCGACGCCGGAGCAATACCGTAAGTTCATGGACTGGATCGGCATCGACCGGCTCATCGTCACGCAGGGCATGGCGCATCAGCTCGATAACGCCAATCTGATTGCCTGCCTTGAGCATTTCGGCGACGTCGCCTGGGGTATTGCCGCTGTCGATCAGACGACCAGCGAAGCGGAACTCGACCGTCTTTCTGCCGCCCGCGTTCGCGGCGCACGGATCATGAACCTGCCGGGCGGGGCTGCCAATCTGACAAAGCTCGAGGAAGTGGATGCGATTGCCGCAAGCCGTGACTGGATGATCGCCATCCAGTTTGATGGCAGCGACATCCTCGACTACGAGGAGCGGCTGTCGAAACTGAAATCGCGCTGGGTGCTGGATCATCACGGCAAGTTCTTCTGCGGAGTAACACCGGACAGTCCGCAGGTTCAGGCAACCAAACGGCTGATCGACGGCGGTCGCTGCTGGTTCAAGTTTGCCGGTGCCTATGAGAGCTCGAAGTCGGGCGGACCGGACTTTGCCGATGTTGCAGCCGTTGCCCGGTCGATTGCGAGCCACGCCCCCGAACGCATCGTCTGGGGCTCGAACTGGCCGCATAATCTGGCCCGCACACAGGCTGATTATCCCGATGATGCTGCCCTGACAGACACGGTCCTTGGCTGGCTGAGTGATGAGACTGCGCGCCACAAGGCTCTGGTGACGAACCCGGAAGAACTCTTCGGGCTGAAGGACTGACGCTGACCGACGACCGCGGCCCGACCACCGGGGCCCGACCACCGAGGCAAAGACTGCGGCCGTGACCAATTTTCGAAAAATGGAGCTGGGTGAGTTCCATGTGCAAATGCCACCTGGACAGAAGTTCCCGGTGGATTGAACCTGAGGAGGAAGACATGAAGACTGCCGCTATGCTGAGTATCACCATGGGGCTCGCCCTTGGTGCAGGCGTCGTGAACGCACAGGAAATCACGCTGCGTTCCGCCGACATCCACCCTGATGGCTATCCGACCGTCGAAGCGGTCAAATATATGGGAGAACTGGTTGCCGAGCGTACCAATGGCCGTATCAAGATCGAGGTGATGAACAATGCAGCGCTCGGTCAGGAAAAGGATACGATCGAGCAGACCCGCTTCGGCGTCATCGACATGAACCGGGTCAACAGTGCGCCCTTCAACAATCTCGTGCCGGAAACGGTCGTCTTCGGACTGCCTTTCCTGTTTCGCGATACGGCCCACATGCACAAGGTCGTTGACGGCCCGATTGGCGATGAAGTCCTTGCGGCCTTCGAACCCCATGGCCTCGTCGGTCTCGCCTTCTACGATTCCGGTGCCCGCTCCTTCTATTCGACACAAAAGCCGATCCAGAGCCTTGCTGATCTCAAGGGGATGAAGGTACGTGTCCAGCAGTCCGATCTGTGGATTGCCATGATGGAAGCCTTCGGCGCCAACCCGACCCCCATGCCCTTCGGCGAAGTCTACTCCTCGCTCGAAACCGGCGTCGTCGATGCTGCTGAAAACAACTGGCCGTCCTACGAATCGTCGCGTCATTTCGAAGTCGCGAAGAATTACACGCTGACCGAACACTCCCTGACACCGGAAATCCTCGCCATCTCGAAGATTACCTGGGACAAGCTGTCTCCTGAAGACCAGGGCGTTATCCGTCAGGCCGCCAAGGATTCCGTGGGCAAGATGCGGGAACTCTGGCAGGCCCGCGAAAAGGCCTCGGAAGAAAAGATCCGCGCATCCGGTGCAAACATCATCACCGTTGACAAGGCCGAATTCGCAGCAGCCATGCAGCCGGTCTATGACAGGTTCATCACAGATCCGAAAATGAAGGATCTCGTGGCTCGCGTACAGGCCGTCGAGTAAGACTGATCGTGGCCGCTCCGTTCAGGGGCGGCCATGCTCTATTCTTCGGGGGAATGGGCCGCGCGGATGGCCCGGGAGGAATCCATGTCAAGTTTTATGGAGGCGGTCAGACCCGGCCTTCGCTTGTTGAGCACAGTCTGCCTTTATCTTGCCGGTCTTGGTGTGGTGATGATGACGGCAATCATCGGCTGGCAGGTCTTTGCCCGTTATGTTCTCAACGACACGCCGAGCTGGTCCGAACCCCTGTCACTTCAGCTCATGTCCTGGTTCATCCTGCTGGGGGCTGCCGTTGGCGTGCGGGAAAGTGTTCATCTCGGCCTCGATATTGTGCGCCATGCGATGCCGGCACCGGTCAAGCGCATCATGGACCTCGTCAGCCTCGCCCTTGTCTCGGCATTCGGGGTCGCCATGTCGTTTTATGGTGCCAAACTCGCCATGGGCACCTGGACAGCCCGCATTCCGGTCCTCGGCTGGCCGGGTGGGGTCGACTTCTTTCCCCTGATTGCAGGGGGCGCTCTCATCGCGATTTTCGCCCTTGAGCGCTTTATTGATACCCTTATCGCCACACCGAAGACAGAGCCCGAACTCGAGGCCGAGGTGATCTGATGGCCTATACGATCCTTTTCGGCAGCTTTGCCTTCATGATGGTGCTCGGCATGCCGATCGCCTTTTGCCTCGGCATCGCCTCCTTACTCACCGTCCTTTACATCGGCATCCCGCCCATTGTCGTCTTCCAGCAAATGAATTCGGGCATGAATGTGTTTGCCATGATGGCCATTCCCTTCTTCATCTTCGCCGGGGATCTCATGGTGCGCGGCGGCATTGCCCATCGCCTGATCCGTTTTGCCGCAGGCTTTGTCGGCCATATGCGCGGCGGCCTTGGACAGGTGAACATCATTTCCTCCACGCTGT
The DNA here is from genome assembly GCF_005860795.2 of Peteryoungia desertarenae. Taxonomy (GTDB): domain Bacteria; phylum Pseudomonadota; class Alphaproteobacteria; order Rhizobiales; family Rhizobiaceae; genus Allorhizobium; species Allorhizobium desertarenae. The sequence goes on along the minus strand of NZ_CP058351.1, from coordinate 237,782 downwards.
TTGGCGGGATTTCCGGTTCGGCTGTTGCCGATGCCTCTGCCATTGGCGGTCTGATGGTCCCGCAAATGGCTGCCCGTGGCTATGACCGAGGCTATGCGGTCAATGTGACCATCAGCTCGGCCCTCATTGCCCTGATGATCCCGCCCTCCCACAACATGATCCTCTATTCGATCTCGGCTGGCGGGACCGTTTCGGTGGCCGATCTCTTCACCGCCGGCATCATTCCAGGCCTCTTGCTGACCATCGCCCTGATGGTGACGGCCTATGTGGTTGCCCGCAAGCGCGGCTATCCGTCCGAACCCTTTCCGGGCTTCAGGATGCTCTCTCTGTTCTTCCTTGCCTCCCTGCCCGGTCTGCTTTTGATCGCGATCATCTTCGGAGGCGTTCGATCGGGCGTGTTCACGGCAACCGAAAGCTCCTGCATCGCCGTCATCTATGCGCTCTTCGTCGCTCTCCTCGTCTATCGCGAGCTCGACTGGTCCGGTTTTGTCGAAGCCGTGCTGGGCGCGGTCAAGACGACGTCGCTTGTCCTCCTGGTGATCGGCACGGCCGCTTCCTTTGCCTGGCTCATGTCCTTCCTGCAGGTTCAAAACACCCTGATCCAGCTGGTGAAGTCGATCTCGGACAACCCGACCCTCGTGCTTCTCCTGATCATACTGGTTCTGCTTTTCCTTGGCACCTTCATGGACATGGCACCCCTGGTCATCATCACCACGCCGGTCTTCCTGCCGATCGTGAAGGCCTTTGGCATTGATCCCGTGCATTTCGGCGTGATCATGATCCTCAATGCCGGGATCGGACTGATCACACCGCCTGTTGGAACAGTTCTTTTCGTCGGCTGTGCCGTAGGCAAGATCAGCATCCGTGAAGCCATGCAGACGATCTGGCCGTTTTTCGGGGCCTGTGTCGCCGTACTGCTGCTGGTCACCTTCATCCCCGGCCTGTCGCTGTGGCTTCCCAGCCTCTTCCGGTGAGGCCTTCCACCCTTTCTACTCCCCATGAAAGGGTCACTGGCGGGAGCTTCGGCTCCCGCCCTTTTTACCTTTCGTCAGAATGACAAGACAGATTGTGCAATCGAGGCATCAGATCGTCGAATTATGGTGATTTGGTCAAGTCATGAGCCGGTATAGACTGGACCGATCCATCCTCAAGATCCGGTGAGACATGACAGCCCCTGCTCCGTCCGAGAAAGCACTCGTTCCCTTCGTCAGCGTCGACAACATGATGCGGCTCGTCCATCATATCGGGCTCGAACGGCTGCTTTTCGAACTGACCGACGTGATTGAAGCCGACTTCTGCCGCTGGGAAGCCTTCGACAAGACACCGCGGATCGCCTCGCATTCGAGAGATGGTGTCATTGAACTCATGCCGACCTCGGATGGCGAAATCTATTCCTTCAAATATGTGAACGGCCATCCGAAGAACTTGGCGCTTGGCTTCCAGACGGTGACGGCCTTCGGGCTCCTGGCCGAGGTCTCGACCGGCTATCCGGTGCTCCTGACCGAGATGACCCTGCTGACAGCCCTTCGGACCGCTGCAACCTCCGCTCTGGCTGCCCGCCATCTGGCCCCGAAAGGCTCTCACACCATGGCCTTGATCGGCAATGGCGCCCAGGCCGAATTCCAGGCGCTTGCGATGAAGGCGGTTCTCGGCCTCGAAACCGTCAGGCTTTTCGACATCGACCAGCGCGCAACCGAGAAAGTCCTTCGCAATCTCGCCGGCTCGGGGCTTGACGTCATTGCCTGCAACAGTGCCGAAACGGCCATCGAAGGTGCCCAGATCATCACGACGTGTACGGCTGACAAACAATATGCCACGATCCTGACCGACAACATGATCGGTTCGGGCGTGCACATCAACGCCATCGGGGGAGACTGCCCCGGCAAGACCGAATTGCACCGGGACATTTTGCTGCGTGCCGACACATTCGTCGAATACCCGCCGCAAACCCGCGTCGAAGGCGAAATCCAGCAGATGGATCCAAATTATCCCGTAACGGAGCTCTGGCAGGTGATTGCCGGTCTTGCTGACGGGCGCCGGGAGGCAGGCCAGATCACCCTCTTCGACAGCGTTGGCTTTGCGATCGAAGATTTTTCCGCACTTCGCTATGTGCGCTCGCGTGTTCGCGAGACAGGCTTGTTTCAGGAAATCGACCTGATTGCCGACCCGGACGATCCGCGTGATCTCTTCGGCATGCTTCAGCGCTCGAACACGTTGAAAGACTGTGCCTAGAGTAAGTCCAGCAAAAGTGCGTCAGCGGTTTTGCGTCCGGACTGCGCCAAAACAAATAGATAGAGCGTTTCAGGTGATCCCGTTTTCACCGGAAACGCTTGTCTCAGCTTTAGCAAACTCTCAAGCATTCGGCAGCTAGACTGCGGGCATTGGACAACGGACCGAAACCGATGCAGCAGAACGAACAGGATCGCCTAAGAATTCTCAGAGATTATCAGGTTCTGGACACGCCATTCGAACTTTGTTTCGACCGCATCACCGAGCTTGCACGAACCGTCTTTGAAGCACCCATTGCCCTGGTTTCCCTGGTCGATGAAGATCGGCAATGGTTCAAGTCCTGCCTCGGTCTGACGGTGCGCGAAACACCGCGTGAGCTTGCCTTTTGCGACCATACGATCAGAGCTGACGAGGTTCTGGTGATCTCGGATGCCCGAAGCGATCTGCGCACGCGTGCCAACCCTCTGGTCACCGATGACCCCAGGATCGTCTTCTATGCCGGCGCCCCCCTGATCACGCCGGAGAAATACAGGCTGGGTTCGGTCTGCATCATTGATCGCAAACCGCGCTATTTCACCGACAAGGAGAAGAAAATCCTCAAGCAATTGTCGGGTCTTGTCATGGACGAGCTCAACCTGCGCCGCAAGGCGGATATCGACTGGCTGACGGGTGCTGCCTCCCGGGGCAGCTTCCAGTCGCTTCTGTCTCATCTGGCGCTCGGCAAGGATCGACCGACATCAAGCCAGACCGCAGTCATCGCGTTTGACATCGACCATTTCAAGCAGATCAATGACCGCTATGGTCATGCCAAGGGGGACGAGGTGCTGGTGGCCGTGGTCGCGGCCTGCAGATCTGTCTTGCGCGAATGTGATGTTGTTGCGCGAACCGGCGGCGAGGAGTTCACCGTGCTGCTTCCCGAGACCAGTCGGGGAACGGCAGAAATGATCGCCGACCGTTTGCGCAGGAGGATTGCGGATTTGACCTTCGGCAATTCTGATCAATCATTCCCGGTGACCGCGAGTTTTGGCGTCACCATGATGGATCACGATGATGGCGGGGTCGTAAGGACCATCGAGCGCGCCGACAAGGCACTTTACCGGGCAAAATCACAAGGACGCAATCAGGTCGTCTGCTATTGGCGAAACGACATGCAGGCGCTCGCCCCATCGGCGGCCTGATATCGGGACCGAAGCCTGTCGTGAGACGCCCGGCCACGGCAAGTGCAGCCGGACTTCGCAAGCCCAGTCTGGCGATCGATCCATCCGACACGAAGGACGACCGACGGGCAAGCCCGGGCTTGCCACCGACGCTCAGCCGTCGCCATGATCTACCAGCGGAAATTCAAGGCCCCTGTCAGCTTGTGCTGATCGGATCCCTTGCGAATGTCAAACTCATAGCCGGCGGAAAACGTGAGACCCGATGCGGTGACGGCTTCGAACGCCAGCCCGCCGACAAAGGCGTCACGCCCCATCTTCCTGCCGCTGGCGGCAAAGCCGGTGCCCAGAACCTCGGCACCTGCTTCATGGGTCAGTTCGACGATGTCATGGCGATAACCCATGGTCAGTGACGGGATGAGGCTCACACCGCTTTCCAGTGCAAATTCCCTGGACAGATTGAGCGCTGCGGTCACATGGGCCTGTTCATAAAGATCGTCGGGCGTCGAAAGCGGCAACACGGTTCCGCTCTCCTGCGCTCCATCAAAACCAAAGCCTCGATAGCCCAGGGAAAGCGAGGGCATCACTTGCGTTTCACCAAGTTCCATCGTCCGAAAGATCGACGCTTCGGCAAAGCCACCCCAGCCGTGATCCTTGCTGGCCAAAAGAGCTTGCGATCCCTGAACAAAGCCGATCTGTCGAGCCACATCAAGACGGCCATGAGAGACCCCTGCCCGGGCAGCAAGTTCCAGGCCGGCCCATGTCGTTTGTCCGAAGACGGCGGCCTGATAGGTTGCAAGATCGGCCTGACCGTTCCGCCCGCCCCTGACACCGGTTTCCTCATATCGAAAGGCCCCTCCCCACCAGCCGGTGTCGACTGGCAGATCCAGGCCAAAGGTAACGCCTGTGCTTGAGGCGTCAAAACTTCCGTGATCGCCGTCCCAACGGCCGCCTTTCGACCAGAAGCGAGCAGCATCGAGGCTTGAGCTCTCATCTCTTGCAAGTTCACCCTGATGCGACCAGATCGCATCGGCGAACCGTCCGACAGACATCACGGCGGATTGCCCGCTGTCGATATAAATCACCCCCGATGCCTGCTCGAGGCCCTGTGCCAGGCCATCGGCATTGGCCAGATAGAGACTGGAAAAAAGCGGTTGCAGGGCATCATCCGGACGAATGCCGGCGAGCGGACGCGACGCATCGATCGCCCGTCCGATCGAGACGGCAGCTGCACTTTGGCTGATACCATGAGCCGAAAGGTTTCCATAGGACAGGGGTGTCGTTGCCAGCAGAAGGCTCCCCGTTCCATAGACCACATCAAGACGTGTGCCGGCAGCAAGCCCGCTTCCCGGCTGTGTCAGACCGGCAAAGGAACCGGTGATCCTGCCGCTTGCAACATCGAGAAAGCGGACGCTGTCACCAAGCTTGGGCGTGAAATCATTGTTTGCCGCACCGGTAATACCCCGTAGAACGGGTGCCAGAGTGCCCCCGAGTGCCACGACCCGGTTCGCCCCGATCACGGAAATACGGTCGAAGCCGCCTGCACCATCCTGGGCGATGAGACCGTCGATCTCGACATTGGTCTGGCTGCCGGCTGCCAGCGTGAGGTCGCCATTGATGGTGAGCAGGCCTGGCGATTGTCCTGGAGAAAGCTGTCCGCGCGACAGGAGATTTGAAACGATCGTTCCATTGCCCGAGAGGATTGCATTCTGGCCAACCTCGACAGAGGATCCGCTCAGCCTGCCGTCGACCCGCAACTCCCCTTGATCAACGCTGACACCCTGCTGGAACGTGGCATTTCCGAGGAGGACGAGGGTGCCTTCTCCCGTTTTTTTCAGGGAACCGTTGCTGGTGACTGGTGTTGTCCAGACCTGCCGGTCACCCTTTTGACTTCCTGCCGCCGCGACAAATTCGGAAGCGCTATCGCCGTCAAGACCCGCCGGTCCCGAATCCAGCGCCCGATCAAGTCGCAGGAAACCCCGACCATAGATCTCGTCAATGCCGGTCGCGCCCAGATCCTCTGCGGTTTCGAACAGGATATTGGTGATCTGCGCCGGAGAATAGGTTGGGAACGCCTCGACCAGCACCGCGATGGCACCTGCAACATGCGGTGCAGCCATCGACGTTCCCTGAAGGGCGCGGTAGGTTCCGTTGGTATAGGTCGACACGATCGGGCGTTCGACGCTTTCGTCATTCGTGCCTCCCGGCGCAGCAAGACACCAGTTGGCCGCCACGCCGCATTTGTTGGAATATTCGGCAAGCACTTTTTGAGAATCGGTGGCAACCACGACAATGATCCGGCCTCGCCTGATGCCGTCCGCAGCCTCCGCCGCAGCCAGGGCCGACGCCGTCATGTCGGAGAAATCTGCCGTTTCGGATCCGGTATAGATCCGATGACCGGCAGAATTGGTCGCATAGGCGTTACCAGGCCGGATAAACGGGAAGAGACCGATGCCAGACGGGTTCTCTGCCGATACCGGTGCATAAACGCCGTCATTGCCTGCAGCGATCGTCAGGATCTGGCCGGCTCTCAACGCCGCACGCACCGCGTCTGCCTCATCTGCAAGATCGCCGGTGTTCCAGGTCATCGATCCATCCGGGATGATGGGGCCGAATGACCCATTGATGACCCTGACATCCGACTGCGTCGCCATGTAGCGGATCGCACTGCTCGTACCAAGGCCCAGAGGATCGGCCTGAACGCATCGATTGACGTCGGTCAGATAGGCATCACTCCCGCACAGCGCGAGAAACTGCGCGTTGTAGGTCGTGGCACCGATTGTGAAATTGTTGGCATTGTCCAGCCACCGGGAAGCGGGCAGCGAGAGCAGCGCCTGGATCGACAGAATGCTTGCGCCTGGCGCGACACCCTGCATGCCGAAGCCATTTTGGCCAGCGCCGATGATCCCCGACACATGGGTCCCATGTCCTTCTCCATCCTCAGAGGCATCAGCGGGTCTGACAAAGCCGGCAGAAACATCTTGGGCGGCAACCGCAGCATTGGGGTCAAACCAGTGGAAGAGAGAGGTGGAACGAGGATCGATCCGACCGGCGAATTCAGGATGGGAGACGCCACCGGCCGTCCTGTCTATTCCACTGTCGATCACGCCAACGACAACGCCCTTGCCGGTCAGGCCGAGATCGAGCGCTTTTTGTGCTCCGATGAGCCCGAGACCATAATTGCTATCGAATTCTGGGACGTTCGCAAGATTGACCGAATTGTCGGCGCCTGGTGGACGTGTGCGCATCTGTGCACTGTCAATTCCGCCAAAGGCATGCCCGGAGGCCTTGATCCGAGCAAGCCCATGGCTGACACCGATCGCCGTTGCAAGCCGGATCGGTTCTGCAAGCTCCGGGGCAAGCGCCATGGCCTGGCTTTGAACGGCCTGTGCCCGGAAGGGGGTGATCCGGGTGTTTTCGTAAACCGATGCGAGCAGCGAGGACTGTCCATGGGCGTGCGCAAGGCTCAGCGCATCGACAAGGGATTGGGACACGGCGTCCATCTTGACCGTGAAATGCTCCTCGGCCCGCACAGAACTGGGAGAAAGGGCGGTCGATACGAGAAGGGCACTCAGCATCAGAGCGTGAAGGGAATTTGCAGACATTTCGTCTCCTGGCATGCGAAAGGACGCAAGAAGACCTTCCCGGCCAGGCGGGACGCCGCCGAGTTGCTTCAAGATCCAGAATAGATTTGAAAGACTTAAAAGGTGATCTGAACCCTGATTGCAAGACATTCCAAGACCTGCCGATCGACCTAAACTGGGTGTAGATTGAGCTTGCAGAGCTTGAAGCACAGGAACGCATTGGAAGCCGCGGCAGGACATGTTCTGTCCGTTCTCTCGCCGCCTTGTTCGATACTGGCCCCTGAAAAGCATCGGGACCTGGCACAGGTCCTGTGCCGTCAAAGGGACCCTCCCAAATCTGCGAGTAGACGGAATCCCGACTTTGTCCTATCGCTGATCAGATGAAATCCAGCATCGAGCACATCCCGGTCAGGAAGCAGCGCGAGCTCTTGCGAGCCGTCGAGATCCTGCATGAGGAATTCGAGGATGCGCTGAAGGAAGGCTCGGCCGATTTCAAGAAGCGTGGCCGCATCCTGAAGATCATCCTGTTCGGCTCCTATGCCAGAGGCGGCTGGGTGGACGAGCCCTTCACCATGAAGGGCTATCGCTCGGATTTCGATCTGCTCGTCATCGTCAACACGCGCAAGCTCTGCGATTATGCCGAATACTGGCACAAGGCCGCCGACCGGCTGATCCGCGATCCGGCGATCGAAACACCCGTCAGCTTCATCGTGCATTCGAGGCGCGAGGTGAACACCTATCTGAAGGAAGGCCAGTATTTCTTCTCCGACATCCGCAGGCAAGGCATCATCCTCTACGAACTGGATGATGATCCCCTGCCTGAACCGGGGGTGCTGGCGCCGGAGGAGAGGCTCAGGGTGGGGCGTGAACACTACTTGCACCGCTTCTCGGCGGCAACAAAATACCACAAAGGTTTCCGGTTCTATTTAGCTGAACTCGATCTGCGAGAAGCAGCATTCCTTTTGCACCAGTCTCTGGAGCAAGCCTACGCCTGCGTCCTGCTCACCCTCACCAATTACGGTCCGCCATCGCACAACATCAAGTTCCTGCGCTCCCTTGCCGAAGAGCAGGATCGTCGTCTGGCGGACGCCTTTCCGCGTGACCAGCATCGCGAGCGCGCCTGGTTCAACACCCTGAACGAAGCCTATGTGAAGGCGCGCTACTCCCCGCATTTCGAGATCAGCGAAGAGGCCCTCACCTGGCTTGCCGAACGAACAGCCATACTGCTGGACCTCGTCAAGCTTGTCTGCGAAGAGCATCTTGAAAGGCTCAGACGCCAGACCGAGGCCTTGTGACAAGGATGTCGGGTCTGAGATGCTGCGTCCGTTCAATGCGGGCTGACGCATACCGACCTGTCGCCGTCAACGCCGTCTTCCCGACCTGGCGCAGCCACGCGATCTGAGCGACGCGCACGCCCGCAAGTGCACCCGTCAATTCGGGCTGGAGATGGCGGAGGGAGACAGTTGTCCAGATTTGGAACTTCACCTTCAACAGAGGAGCATGGGGAAAGTGGCAATAGCCGGGCGGGGAAAGTGTCAATAGAAAGGCGGGGAAAGCGTCAATAGAAAGGTGGGGGAACCATCAATAGCCTCCCGCAGAAGCTGTTGTGCCCTCTGAAGGCGCTGACGAATCCAGATCGGTCATCGCCGACATTCTCCTGTCTCCATGGCGACCTTTGCGGTCCAGGCCGGATCTTCAAGACCTGTTGGCGAAGGCTGTCCGCAGTCGCAGAGGCTCCCCGTTCTCGCCTGATCGCTGACCCCTTGCCCATCACCGCATGCTGCAAGCTGAGCCCGTGCAACGCGACCACTTCTTCAGACGATCATGATGTTTCATGCGCATCGGCTTCAACATGCGGTGATCCAACTGTGCGGATCAATGGCTGAAGATCAATCCATGGCGAGGGCGTTGATAGCGTCCGCGAAGCGGGTGTAATTTCGGGGGCGATCTGGCCCGAGAAAGCGGTGGAGATTTCGCTTTCGTTTTCCACGAGACATCAGCTGGGCGCCGGGCCCTGCGGAGAAGGTGGAGTTGCAAGACTTCAGCCTGACCGAAGGGAAGACCCGATGACAAACGACCGATTACCTCTTGCCGAGCCTACCGCAAGGAGTGGCCATCCTTGGACTTAGATGCTCTGCACAAGATGACGGCGATGATGACGCGAGACTTTCGCGAAGTCATGCAAATGGTTCGCAATATGACGTTCAATCTACTCGCACGTCATCGCGATGATCATGCAAGGAACCATGCATTCTTGATGGGTGCGCATGGGATGTCGAAGCTCGCGCCTGCCTATGATCTCACCTTCTCTTCCGGCCCTGGAGGAGACCATGGCGCTGCGGTCGCAGGCGAAGGACGCAACCTCGAAAGGAGCATCTGCTGCACGTCGCCCGCAACGCCTCGATCGCTGAAATGGACGCCCTCGAATTGATCGTCAGGTACGAGCTGCGGTCGATGCCTGGCCGAAATTCGCTTATGAGGCAGGACTTGCGCGGGAACGAAGAGGAAAACTGAATCGGGTTCTAAATAACCACCATTCGCGGACACCACACGCATGCATCCATTCAGCTGCCGACGGCGCTCTGCCGAAATTAGACAAGTCCCTTCAGGATGCTCACGATCCAGAAAGGGACAGCGGCCTTGAATCTTGCTGACCTTCAAACAATCGATTGCCCGGGAAGATTGCAAGGCGCGTATTCGAGCCCCCGATCCGCAATCATGTTTCATCTCCGGCACCATGCCCGTGCGTTCGCGATCTGCACCCGGTCGAGTGCCGTCTGAACCCTGGCGGCGCTTGAGAGACATGAAACGATTGGCGGCGGTGAACCCGAAAGCTCCAGGCTGATACGCATCGGCTTGCCTCAACAATTTATGGCAACAGCCGAAGCCTTCGTCACCCGGCGAAGCGAAATGCCAGAACCGTCCATGACACGCCTGACCCGATGTCTCTTGTCGGCGGCCTTGTTGTTCCGCAATCCGATCTGAGCCCTGACGAACGGGTCCGCCGATCTCTGAGGCCGGGCTCCACCGGCTTTCGGCCTGAGCCCGAGGCCTTGAAATCATCTGTACAAGCGTCGTTGGAAAGGGGTCGTTAACCTTTATTTTCTACTGATGAAGGCCCGGATCCGGGTGATTGTTCCTTCTTGTGCTTATGGTGTGTCATGCGTTCTCCAAATTCGAGCTATCCCAATGGTTTCAAGGGTTTGGAGAGAAAGCAGGAAGGGTCTGGAACAGGTGCGGAGAACCGGGGACAGGGCAGTTTCCGGCCCCAGGCAACCGACGAGGCCGCCGCCCTTGACATAGAGGGACGCGGTCAGTTGCCCGGCTGGCAAAGCGCCTTTGTGCTGGGGCCGAATGTCCGCTTCACCCGCACGCCGGATGCCGCCATCAAGGGACGCAACCCGCCCGAAGACGCAAGCCGGGCTGCAGCTGTCGGACCGCAGAAGAATGACGACCTGCCAAGGCCGCAGGCGTCGGTCAATGTGTCCCAAGCGGCTCTTGCCAATCCGGCGCCCGAGCCTCTTGTTTCTGCCGGCCTGACGAAGGAGCCTCCACTGGCAAAGCCGGCCTATCTACCGCAGCCCGCAGATGCGGTTGGTGCACGTGCGCTGACCTATCGCCTTCGCCGCGAACTCGCCAGGGCCGAGGAACAGGCAGGGCTGAAACCGGAAGGCAGCCCGCCGGAGGCAAGGCAAGCGCCGGGCGCGACAGTACCCGACCTCGTTCAGGCGGTCGTTGATCGCTCACGTCTGACGGACATGGAACCGACGATATCGCGCCCGATGGTGCCACCAAGAGTGCCACCGAGAGTGAGCCATGCATGGCTGCAGCCTTCCGGCCAGTCTGCACCCGGGGCCTTGACGCCTGCGGCACCTGTTTGCCCACAGCCATTTGCAACACCTGCAGCCTCGCCCGCTCGACAGGGCCTGAAACCTCTGTCGCCGATCGGCTCCGTGATACCGGGCGAGCTTTTGTCCGCAGATGCCTTCTTCGAAGCCCTGAGCATGACATGGGGGGCAGACGATGCCGATCCCGTGATGATGTCCACAGGGCAACATGCCCTGCCCGCTCCCAAACTGGCGAACGAGCCCATTCTGGGCCGGGCCGTGACCGCCTCTGACGCGCCTGTCGCACCAAGCACGCAAGACAGGACCGTATCGCCTCCGCCCGCGCTCGACAGAAGCTTGCCCGCTGAACAGGCTGTCCGACCCGAGGTGATCAGGCTCCGTCACCCCGAGACACCGGATGTCTCCGTCGTCGCGCTTTACCGGCAGGTGGAAGCCCGGGCGGTCCAGGCAGCGGTTGCAGCTCCATCGGGCGAGGCTGCCAGGCATCCCGGCTCTGCAGCAGCACAGGCTTTGCCACAACAGGCAGGCCCGATCCCGTCAACTGCCGCAGCCACGGTCGCTCCCGCCCCCGCACCTCTGCCCCAGCCTCAGGCGAACCGCCGTCTCCGGCCATCCGGCGGTCTGGAGTTTAACGCCATCGAACCGGGCGAATACGAATATCCGCCACTGTCGCTGCTGCAGGAGGCGAGGATAAGGCAGGCGACCGTCATGACGCCGGAGGCGCTTGAGCAAAGTGCCGGCCTTCTTGAAAGCGTTCTCGAAGACTTCGGCATCAAGGGCGAAATCATCGATGTGCGTCCAGGTCCCGTTGTCACGCTTTACGAATTCGAACCGGCGCCCGGCGTCAAGTCGTCCCGTGTCATCGGCCTGTCCGATGATATCGCGCGTTCGATGTCTGCCCTTTCCGCCCGTGTCGCCGTTGTTCCGGGACGCAATGTCATCGGGATCGAATTGCCGAACCCCGTGCGTGAAACCGTTTATCTGCGCGAGCTGATCGAAACCGGTGATTACGCCGAGACCCGCTTCAAGCTGCCGCTGTGTCTCGGCAAGACAATCGGAGGCGAGCCCGTCATCGCCGAGCTTGCCAAGATGCCGCATCTTCTCGTTGCTGGCACCACCGGCTCGGGCAAGTCGGTTGCCATCAACACCATGATCCTGTCGCTTCTCTATCGCCTGAAGCCGGAGGAATGCCGGCTGATCATGGTCGATCCGAAAATGCTCGAACTCTCCGTCTATGACGGGATCCCCCATCTTCTGACGCCGGTCGTGACCGATCCGAAGAAAGCCGTCATGGCGCTGAAATGGGCCGTCCGTGAAATGGAAGACCGCTATCGCAAGATGAGCCGTCTCGGGGTGCGCAATATCGATGGCTACAATGCCCGCGCTGCCGCCGCCCGTGCCAAGGGCGAGACGATCATGGCAAGCGTGCAGACCGGGTTCGACCGGTCAAGCGGCGAGGCCATTTTCGAGGAAGAGGAAATGGATCTGGCGGCGATGCCTTATATCGTCGTGATCGTCGACGAAATGGCCGATCTGATGATGGTCGCCGGCAAGGAAATCGAAGGGGCGATCCAGCGCCTTGCGCAAATGGCACGCGCCGCCGGCATCCATCTGATCATGGCGACCCAGCGCCCTTCCGTCGACGTGATCACCGGCACCATCAAGGCAAATTTTCCGACGCGTATCTCCTTCCAGGTCACATCCAAGATCGACAGCCGCACCATCCTTGGCGAACCGGGCGCCGAACATCTTCTCGGCCAGGGCGACATGCTGCACATGGTCGGCGGCGGACGCATTGCCCGCGTGCATGGCCCCTTCGTCGCTGATGACGAGGTCGAGAAGGTCGTGGCCCATCTCAAGATGCAAGGGCGCCCGGACTATCTCGGTACCGTGACAGAAGATGCTGACGAGGTCGATGACGAGGCAGAGGAAGACAGTGCCGTTTTCGACAAGAGCGCCATGGGTGAGGAAGACGCAAGCGACCTTTATGACAAGGCCGTCAAGATCGTGCTTCGCGACCGCAAATGCTCGACCTCCTACATCCAGCGTCGCCTCTCGATCGGCTACAACAAGGCGGCCTCGCTCGTCGAACGGATGGAACAGGAAGGTCTGGTCGGTCCGGCAAACCATGTGGGCAAACGCAACATCCTGCGCGGCCGCGACGGTGTGGAGATGCCGGTTGCCGACAATGATGATTGAGCTTTGCGGCGCCTGTTGCGAGAAGATGGGTTTTCTTTCGTCTTGATGACACCAGGTGAAAGAGGACTGACGGGTTGCCCCCCATGTCTCCATGGCACCTGGTTTTGACGGCAGGGCCGTGCTCGACACTTGCAACGACGTCCTGATGAACGTCACGAGAGGCTTTGTAGAGGGCCGGGATGCCGCTTCCGGAAAAGCGCCCGATGAGACGATCGGCTGGCGCGCTCCGGACGTCCTGGCGTTTCGTCGAGCTCGCAGGTCTGGCGCAGCAGTCAGGCGAGGCCTGCAGCTGCCTGTCTGCATGGCGACCAATCCCGATCACCTCACGACAACCATGCCCGGTCTTGCGACGGGCGAAGCTGTCAAGACGCAGGGGAACAAGGGCAGGCGCAGACATGAGGAGCGGGCCCGGTTGTCGGTTTCGGTCAACCGCCTCAGGGCAGTTCTCTTGAAGGCTTATCCCTTTCGCTCATGCTCACACTATATGTTGTGTATTCAGGTGTGGGAAAGAGTGCCAAGTATAGCTGCTTTTTTACAAGCAATGATTGCAAATACGATTATGCCTGTCAGTATTTGGAGGAAAGCAGATTCGCAGCAGGGAGTCTCTCAAAGAGCTCACCCAAGTACTTTGTTCACAAGTTTACACGAAGGGATCAGGAGCTGGGAACTCTTTTGTATCTGGTGCAAGAGAATTTTACGGAATTATGTAGCAAATGCCGCAAGATTTAATTTGCGTGGTTGGATCAAATACGAAGGTCGCCGAGGTTGATACGAAGCTCCGCCATTTGCAGTTCTGGCCGTTTTGGTCTGGAGCCGACAAGACAGATCAGGCCCGCATCTTCCAAGACACCCAAACTTCTCGAAACGTTTGGTTGCGGACGGTTAGCTAAACGCGACAACCGCGCAACGCTTTCTGGTTTGTACCGATGGATAAGTGCAAGAATTCGGCAATTTTCGGGGGTCAAAGCGCGAAGCACTTTTTCCGGGCAAGGCTTTCTGCAATCACGGACCATCAGACATTCCGCCGCCTGAACCATCACCGCCTTCGTTGTCGGGTTTTTCTTCCAGGAGTACTTGTTCAAGCGAGCAAACGGCTTCGATGAAAGCGGGAAGAGCCACAGCAACTCGTTCGAATTTATCACGGACCTTGTCAGTGAACTGATGGGGTGGATGCCCCCTCCGGCCGGCATCGGAGTATGATGCCTGCTCAGCGCCATGGTGGCGCTCACGGAGGAAAGGCAGATGACACAGGTGCATATTCTTGCGATCGACCTTGCAAAGCGGAGCTTCCAGGTCTGTGGGACGGATCGCGGCGGTGCGTGTGTGGATGCCCCGGTTTGGCAAGAAGAATTTTCTGACGCCTGTCTGCGGACGAGGAATTCTATCGGTCGTGTGTCAGGCCTCATAATGTGGCCTGAAGTAGCCACGGGCCGGGATGCAGTTCGAAGAACAGGGTCCACATCGGTTCAGAGAGCTTGATTGGCTCGAGCCCCGGGACTGGCTTACCCCATTCTGAACATTGAAGTCCTTTCCGCATCGTTCCGTCAGTCGATCTTCTCACCGGGGCTCATCACCCCAGGCATTTCCGCATTGCCACCCAAGGGAGGCAGCGGATCACGCCATCCTGTAATTCTGCTCCCTTGTCATCATCGCCCATATAATGCGCGCCATCTTGTTGGCGAGTGCGACGGCGGCGACCATTCTCGGTTTCCGGTCGAGAATGTGGCCGAGCCAATTATCTGGAAGCACGCCCTTGCGGACGATCCATCGAATAAGACTCATGGCCCCAACGATCAGTAATCTGCGAATATCGGTTTGTCCCATTTTGCTGACACCGCCCAGACGGGTCTTTCCACCCGTCGAGTGCTGTCTTGGAACGAGGCCGAGCCAGGCGGCAAAGTTTCGACCACTCTTGAAAGCACGAAGATCGGGTGCGAAGGCAAGGATCGCGCCGGCGGTCACAGGGCCCACGCCAGGAACAGTGCAGAGACGTCGCATGTCTTCATTCGACTTCGTGGCCTCGCGAAGCTTCAGGCTTAGTTCGTCGATCTTTTCGCTGAGCATCCCGATCTGATCCAGGTAGAGTTGGCCGATCACTCGAACACCATCCGGCAGATCAACAGCCTCCTCAGCCAGTATGCCTGCAACCGCACTGAGATTGGCAGGGCCTTGGGCAACGACTATTCCGAACTCCGCCAGATGGCCGCGCAAGGCATTAATGAGCTGGGTGCGCTGGCGCACAAAGCACTGGTGAGTGCGGAATGCTACTGCGCGTGCCTGATGCTCGGCGCTCTTGACCGCGACGTAGTGCATGTTCGGACGCAGCGCGGCCTCCGCAATCGCGGCTGCATCAGCCGCGTCATTCTTCTGGCGTTTGACGAACGGCTTCACATAGATTGGCGGGATAAGCCGTACGTCGTGGCCGTGACTACGCGCGAACCGGCCCCAAAAATGACTCGTGGCACACGCTTCCATCGCCACGATGCACGGCGACTGCTCACTCAGAAACTGCTGCAATCGAGCCCGCGACAGTACCCTGTTGAATAGAACCGCACCGCCGCGATCCGTCCCACAGACCTGGAAGCTCCGCTTTGCAAGGTCGATCGCAAGGATATGCACCTGTGTCATCTGCCTTTCCTCCGTGAGCGCCACCATGGCGCTGGGCAGGCATCATACTCCGATGCCGGCCGGAGGGGGCATCCACCCCATCAGTTCAGGTTTGTATTGGGACCTTCTTGTATTAAAACATCATAATTATACAGCTTGTACGGTATGATATTTTTAAGTGGGCGTCTTTTAAGCCAAAGTAAGCGACTTATAGGGTCCTTTGAAGATTTATAGATGCGCATGTTTGCAAACTTCGACGGCTTGGTACCGTTATCGGCATTCGCCTGATGGGGTACATCCTTTGTTAAACCGCAGTTCCTATCTCCGCTGCCCCTCGGCATTGGTGCCGATCGCATTGGAAGAAGAGCATGCCAAATCAAAATATTTCATCGCATCATTTTCAGAAGAAGATCTCGAAATTTTGCGACGAGCGCGTTGGGCCGGTTGCATCCAAACGGACACTGGAAAACATCAAACCATATCTCATCAGCTTCATCATCTGCCGGAAGTCACCACCGCTACTGAACGGACGGATCGACTGGGCTGCCGTTGAAGACGCCTGCGGAGTCCGCGATAAACTGACTGTCGATTTAAAGAAGCAGGTTAGCTTCGCATTTGACGCGGTCCGTCGGTGGCTGGGTGAAACGCCCATCGTAGAGGATGGTGCAGGTTCCCGTCGCAGTACCCGATCAAATTCGCCAGGTGCGATCGCTTCAACGCTGACCAAATCTTCAACCAGAAAGCCGCGACGAGTTGGCGATGACCATCGGGGAACCGGATCGGGCTCGAAGCGAACCGGACCACAACCAAAAGAAATCCAACCGTTCCCTGAGCCGTTGTTCGAGGCGACCGATGATCCGGTCAGTTTTCAGGATGCGCTGGTCTATCACATGCGCCGCTTCGGGGAGAGCTATTGGCAACTTTATCGCGCCGTCGTTCAGCTCGACGAAACATTCGACCACAAGACGCTTTTGTCCTGGATCCAGGGTGATCGGGTGCCAAGATCGGTCGCGAGCTTTAGGATCCTCTCTCGAATCGAGAAGCGATACCGATTGTCGGACGGGTATCTCAAGTCGAAGTTACCTCACCAGTCACGCTCTCTTCATGGCCACGACCTTGGCGATATCAGCCCCGCAGAACGTCGGCGGATTGCTCTGCACCTTCCGGACGACTTCGACAGGCTGCCGTTCAGCAAGCGAGAAGAGATCATCGACTGGGTGCGTCGGGTGATTATCTCCGGATCGACAGACTACCGGCGATATCAGGCGGCGGCCATCAGACAGCGTTACGCCATTCGTTTTCCAGGTATTACCTATGGGGGCATGGCGCCGTCACAGCAGCTACACTCCCAGTTCGCAGATGCGAATAAGAATGCGGCAGAGCCTTGTGAGGATCCAGACCTGCTTACCGGTGTTGTAGACGCACCTCCGCGACTGGCTATGGAAATGGCGGATCTGATCCGTTTCAAGACGTCCACATTGACGAAGATCGGATATCAGCGGAACGGGGTCTGGGGAGAAGAAACGGCTGCGCAGAAGATCGAACATCTCGGCCTGATGTTCGGGGCGCTCGCCGCCTCTCCAGACGGACCCGTCAAAGGCCGAGGCGTGCCGCTTGGCCAACTGACTTTCGGCCTGTTGATCTTTCCCGGTGTATGGGACTGGTATCTGCAATGGCGCGAGCAGCGGCGTGGTTTCTATACCAAGTGGGAGGAAGACATGCTGATGGTCGCCCAGGCGCTGACGCGCGCCGAGGTGGGCTGGATCCGGCAGCATCCGGACCTCTTGAGAAACGTCAGGCCGATTGAAGGTCTGGTGGCACCTGACGAGATAGAGCTTGCAACCCGAGACTGGCACAGTGCCTGCGACGCGTTTCACAGGCACGCGGCCAATAGGTCCAAGGAAATACAGCGGGTCATGCGGGTGCACCGAGACCCGTTCGAACCGATCATGGTCATCCTTGAGGCAGACAGCCCCTTGTCGGAATATCGCAAGATTACCGATGAGATTCTGAAGCGTATGCCGGATGAGCACCGCTATCCCCGTGCAGCCGCAGAAGCCGTGCGTTCTTTTCTTCTGCTTCGTATCGGTCTTCACCTCGGGCTTCGGCAAAAGAATCTCCGCCAGCTTCGTGTATGCCCGCGCGGCCATTTTCCAACATCGGAACGTCGTCTCGAAGACATGAGATGCGGCGAGTTGCGCTGGAGCGACAGGGATGGCGGCTGGGAAGTCCTGATCCCGTCGGTTGCCTTCAAGAATTCCGGTTCGTCGTTCTTCGGGCAGAAGCCCTTCAGATTGGTCCTCCCGGACCTGCTCGATCTCTACGAATATCTCGAGGCCTACATCAATCGCCATCGCGGTGTTCTGCTAGGGCCTGCAAAAGATCCCGGCACTCTGTTCGTCAAGACGGTGAAGAAAACCAGTCTGAATGCGGCTTACGACTCCACCACGTTCTATGAGGCCTGGCGGACCGTGATCCAACGCTATGGGATCTACAATCCCTATACCGGGCGCGGCGCCATCAAAGGCTTGCTGCCTCATGGCCCACACAATCTTCGCGACATACTGGCGACCCACATCCTGAAGCAAACCGGTTCTTACGAGCAGGCAAGCTATGCGATCCAGGATACGCCAGATGTGGTGCAGCAGCACTATGGCCGCTTTCTGCCGCAGGACAAGGCGGCCCTTGCCGCCCGGATTTTGAATCAGGTATGGGAAGCGGCATAGGTCCCGGCCCTGCCTTGATGGATATAGCACCAAGTGCTATATAAAGCGATGTCAGAACGAGTGTTCAAAACCGCGTGGTTTGCCAAGGCAGCGAAGAAGGCGCGCATCTCCGACAAGGTTCTGTCGGAGGCGATCCGTCAGGTCGCTCTCGGACAGGCCGACGACCTTGGCGGAGGCGTCTTCAAGAAGCGGTTGAACGACAACATGCACCGATCAATCGTTCTGGCAAAGACCGGGGAGTTCTGGGTGTTTGCCTATCTCTTCGCCAAGAAGGATCGGGCGAACATCGAGGACGACGAGTTGGTTGCGTTTCGAACGCTCGCCGATCTCTATCGGCGCAAGACGAAGGGCGACCTCGACGCTGAAATCGAGAGCGGTGCATTGCTGGAGATAGACCATGACAACTAGGCGCAAGTTCAAGAGCGATGCATTTGAGGCTATCCACAGCGCGGTCGAGGGTATGTATGCCGCTGGCACCATCGACAAGGAAACCATGAGAACCTTCGATGAGGACTGCCTGGTCACTCCACGGGAACTGACACCTGGTGAGATCAAGGCACTGCGCGAGAACAATCATGTAAGCCAGCCGGTCTTTGCCCGCTATCTGAACACCAGCCAATCGACGGTCCAGAAATGGGAGACCGGTGCCAAGCGACCGAGCGGACCAGCGCTCAAGCTTTTGTCGCTCGTGCAAAAACACGGGCTACAGATGCTGGCATGACCGGCATCGTGGTTTCTTATCCGGCATCCGTGTCGACACTGGATCCCGTCCAGTGGGGGCTGACTACATGAGCGCTGAAAGTTGGTCAGATCAGGAAAATGACGTGATCGTCGCCGTCTACTTCCAAATGCTGAAGGATGATCTGGCTTGCCGACCTTATAACAAGGCAATGAACAACAGGAGCCTTCAGCAGTGTCTTGGGCGGTCAAAAGGTTCAATAGAGTTCAAGAACTGCAATATCTCTGCCGCGTTGGTCGGCTTTGGCCTTCCTTACATCAACGGTTATCAACCTCGCTTCAATTTTCAGATGTCGCTGGCGGAGGCCGTTTCACGATGGCTTGCCAAAAATCCGTTATTCGAAGCGTCGAATGCAGTGACGGTTCCCTCGAACTTTGCTGATGCACCAACGCTGTTCCTGGGCGTGCCGCCAACGATGCAAAATTCTCCTCCTCGGACCGAACTGGCGCAGATTGAGGCAATCGCTCGCAGGTTCGACGTAGCGGGACGGGATGAGCGAAATCGCACACTCGGCAAAGCCGGTGAGGAGAGAGTGTTCCATCATGAACGTGCACAGCTTCAAAGCATCGGTCGGCGGGATCTGGCAGCGAAAGTCCGGTGGGTCTCGCAGGAAGACGGAGACGGCGCCGGCTATGATATCGCCAGTTTTGCTCCGGATGGGTCACCTCGACTGATCGAGGTGAAGACGACGAACGGATGGGAGCGCACGCCTTTCTACATCTCAAGAAACGAGTTGGAAGTGGCGAACGTCCGAAAGCATGAATGGAGCCTGGTACGCTTGTTCGACTTCTCCCGCGAAGTGCGCGCGTTCGAGTTACGACCGCCACTTGAAGCCCATGTTTCGCTGATGGCAACACAATACCAGGCGACGTTCAATTGACTGCCACTATCGCCCGGGATCCGTGATCTGCTGCTGGCCACGGCGGGACGTTAAAGGGGGCGACCTCGATCCGATACCCTTGCATAGCCTTGGATGCAAACAGATCACTGAGTTTCAGTTATTGCAGTTACAATATGTGCGCGGTTTACTGACGCTCAAGGAGACATCGCCATGGCCAGCCAGATCGTTCATTTTGCGGAATTGTCGGAGCGCGACCGCAAAGCTGTGCCGCCGTTACCGAAGTTGACTGCAGGAGACAGGCTGGAACTTCATCTTCTGCAAGAAGATGGCCGGAAACAGACGCTTTTAATTCCCCCTCAGCCGCTGCGGCAGTGCAAGCCCTTCTGGCGCACATGCTGCGCGGTGAACGGGTCGCAGTGCTGGCCGAAGATGAAGAATTGAGCCCAACAGAGGCGTCCGCTATTCTCGGCATTTCTCGTCCTCTCGTCGTCTTGCGCATGGACAGTAGTGATCTACCGTTTCGCTATGTTGGCAAGCACCGCCGCACCAGGCTCAAGGATGTGCTTGAGCTAAAGACGAAGCTGGACATTCGTGAGGTCGCAATGGACGCTCTTGCCGAAGATACCGAGGATCTCATTGAAGCCCATGGCCTCTAAGCCGCCCGTCACGGTCTATGATGCCTGCGTCCTCTATCCCTTTCATCTTCGCAACGTCCTGATCCAGTGCGCGTTTGATGGCCTCGTCGAGGCACGCTGGACCGATGAGATCCATGACGAATGGATGCGTAATCTTGTTGCCAACACGCCTCACTTGCCGATTGAGCGCCTGATCGCCACACGCGACAAGATGAAAGCCGTTTTGCCGGAGGCGGACGTGACGAACTATCGCGCATTCGTCAGCGATCTCACACTACCCGACCCTGATGATCGGCACGTACTCGCAGCCGCCATCGCAGCGAAAGCTTCCGTGATCGTCACTTGGAACATCAAGGATTTCCCGGTCGAACTCCTGCGTCCCTACGGGGTCACTTGCCAGTCTCCTTATGATTTCCTGGTCGATCTCAATGCGGCGTTTCCTGATGCGCTCATCTCAAGTGTGAACAATGCGCGGCTCAATCTGCGCAAGACTACGCCATCGGTCGAGGCGTTCATTGACGCACTTGTTCAAGGCGGGTTGACGAGATTTTCCAACGCGCTGCGCCGAAACATGGCGCGGATCAGGTAACAGGATGAGGCCCAATAGTAGCGTCACATTCGATACCTGTTTCAAGGTTTTGGAACCTGAGATAACCAGCCGAGAAAGCCAAAAAAGAAACTCGATAACGCGGTAGATTCAAGCATTTGCCGCTCACAAATACAGCATCCAACGGCGTTGAGACCAGTAACTTCACTGGGGTTACGCGGCACGCAGGAGGGGCGGTTTTGGTTTGAATAGCGGTGGCATGTTCGCTTCAGGCTGTCGAAAAGGTGCTCGCAATCGATCACGAAGTTCGCCATTTGCCTCCGCAGTTCAAACCTGCATCAGCATATTCGCGCCGTGGAGCGACCACCGCATCTGCTGCTTCTTCACCATCCGCTTGCCGACTAGGGGATTCACTGCCGACGCGGCGAGGGTCGTGGCAACGCGAAGCCCGGCCCGGCAACGCTTTCCATAGTCGACAATCGCACCATGGTTCGAGCGGATATAGGTCGGGAGTTGAACGCTGAGGCTGTGCAGCCGAGCGATCGAGGACTCGCTTACTTGCCGTGATCCGTGCAGCTTCGCCAGGAGCTGCTCCAGGTCCCGGATCGCGCTATCCACGCAGCCGTGCCACAAACGCCATTTGACGTCCCTCATATCTGTGTCGATCGTTGGAAGCGCGTCAATGGGGCTGAGCTGCGATCGCGCGATGTGCTCGGCAATCTGCTGCATCAGCTGGATCTTCATGACGATGTGGAACCAGTCGATGATGTGGGTTGTCGGCTTTAGCATGACGCGGGGCACCCGCTTGAGAATCTCTGAGCCGTCCGAAATCACCTTAACATCGCCAAAGCCGCTATATCCGGCTCCTTCAAGCGCGTGGAGGGCGCGATCGACAATTGCTTGCGGGCGGTGCTGCCGGTGACGAAATAGCGGCCACCTGGTTCGCCTCGTCCTCCGCGGCCGCATCGGGCAACTACGAGCTCGAAGTTTCGCGCTGCGTTGGGCTCGGCGCTGCGAACATGAGCGGTATCGATGCTGATGACGAATTCCTTGCGGCGGTCATCCGTTTGAGCTCTCGCCTTCCCTGTTTCCCGTACAATCCGGTCATCTAGCCGTTCGCCGATCCTGATGGTCCGCTTGCGTACGGTCGCATACGTCTCGATGGGTTCAATCGGCAGGAATTCGGCCAGCACCTTGGCTGCCTGCCGGTAGGGCATCATGCTTCCCAAACGGGCAGTCAGCTCCATCAGTTCGGACGTCGCTCGATCGGGGCAGATTTCCTTCAGCGGCGGAAGGCGCCGTTCATGCCCGGATGGCAATCCTGGCACAGCATCCAGCGAGGATTACAGACCTCCACCGTGCCGAAGACGGTTCGGATCCGGCGTGATGTGTAGTCCTTGACACGCCGGAAGGTGTGGCAGTTCGGGCAGTCCGGGCGGAAGAGGGAGTAGGTCTCCGCCTCATGGGCTTTGACTGCGCTTTACAGCGCCGTGATCATTGTCTTGCCGTCCTCAATCGACAGGCCAATGTCGCCGTCAAACAGACGTGCCCAACTCTTGTCGATACGAACCGTCTTCCGGCAAACATCGTCGAACTCGTTCTTTCCCTCGATCGTGATTGTCCATTCCACCGCCCTCGCTGCCTCTCCGAACAAAACAATGCTGATGGACTGCACGGACCGTACAAACGGTGTCCGACCCCAGAGAAATTATCGGTCTCCCTCACGGGATTCGCGTCGTTCTAGCCGCGCCGCGCGTTACCACGCCGGAACCTGTGGCGAGCATGCCACCGCGTGAAGGGGGCGGCAGTCACGCCATGCATCATGATTGACGCGAAGACTATCGCGCTGGCAGCATACCAGACCAGAGGCTCGTGCAATTGCGATCTAGCGAAGTTTGCATAGTAGATCGCAGCAACGCCGATTGGACCGAACCATCCTATATAGGCTACGTCGATTCCCTTCAGGGGCCTGCTCAAAAGCGGGGACAGCACGAGCAGGACCGGCGGGCGGCGCAGCAGGAGAACGGAAACCGCGGCAAACAGCAGCGGCCAGCCGAGGTCCAGCCACTCCTTTATGGGCAGCGCGATGCCGAAGATGACGAACATCGGGAGCGTGAAGAGCTTCGCCACGGCCTCCTGGATGTTCTCCTCATTCTGCTTGTCCTGACGGTCGGTCGCCAAGTTGAAAACGAAACCCGACAGGAAGACGGAAAGCAGCGCATCCGCACCGACAAGTTCGGCGGCGCCCAAGGTGACGAGCGAGAAGGCGACGGTGTAGCCGAGCAGCGATTGCTGTTCGACCAGGCCGCGTTGTTCTGCATAGGCGATCGCCTTGGCCGCCGCATAACCAATGACGATACCGATGATTGCCGCCAATACGACGCCAATCAGCAAGGAATGCACCAACCACCTCTCCCATGCCTCCGAGACCGGATGTTGCAGCATGAGCATCGGCAGCATGACGAAGATGTAGGCGAGCCCGTCATTTGCTCCTGATTCCAGCGAGATCGTGTCTCTGACCCGAAGGGGCAGATGCTTGATGGCAAAGGGGCCGGAAACGATTGAACTCGCGACCACCGGGTCCGTCGGTGTCACGACAGCGCCAATGAGCAGGGCGAGCCAGAAGGGCACAGCGAGACACCAGGCAACGAGAACTGCGGACATCAGCCACATGCCGAGCATGGCAAGGGTCAGCAGGACCGTCACCGGTCGCCAAAGGTTCTGCACGCTCTTCTTGTCGATGCGCAGCGCCACACCCATGAGACCGATGGCGAGCGTCAATCGAGCAGCATGTTCCAGAATGGCGGTTTCTTCGCCCCAGCGACCGATGTCGAGCCAGCCGAGGCCGAAGGGCCCGACGGAAATTCCCACGAACACGGCAATCATCGGCTCCTGGACGAGGCTCTTCTTGATCGCGGCAGACAGGAGGCCGACGAGGATGATAGTCAAGCCGATGCAGGCGAGAGCGACATTGATCTGTTCCATGGTCCTGCTCCGTATTGCCAGTCAAGAGCGCCTCATTGACCGCCCATTTCAGCCTTTTGTCCTTGATCCGGCTCGCCCTTCGCAGAGCGAGAGTTAGGCCAGGGTGACAGTTGATAGAGGTAGGCGGCCATATCGGCGGCTTGTGCCGGTGTGACGCCGAGGTCGGGCATGGCCGTCAGGGAATTGACCGCGGGCGGATCGGTGATCCACCGCACCATATTCTCACGGGTGTTCTTCAGCACGCCGGCAATGTAGCGGCGACTTCCCGCCTCGCTCAGATCAGGGCCGACATGCACATCGGCTCCGACCAACCCCGGAATTTCATGGCAGCTCCGGCAGGCATGCAGCCTCATCAGCAGCCGGCCGCGCTCCGCATCTGCTGCCGAAGTGTCGGCGATGGTGGGTGTCTCGCCGGTACCCTCTTGCCGCGGCGCTGCTTCAGGCTCTCCGACCAATCTGCGATAGTCCGCAGGCGTCAGCGTCGGGAGCGCTTCGACGAAGGCGGTCAGATCAAGCATCTCGGCCCGGCTGAGCCGGCCCTCCCAAGCCGGCATGCCGCTCATCTTCAAGCCGTTGCGGATGAACCAGAAGATCTCCTTGGCCGAACGCTCGCCTGCAATTCCGGCCAGCGGTGGCGGAACGGGCATCATGCCGAGCGCGAAGTCCTTCGGAGCGACGCCCGGGCCGCCATGGCAGGGGGCGCAGTTCTCCCGGTAAAGCAGAGCCGTCCCTGCATCGGCCACCGGGGCAAATCCTTCAGGCAGCTCGACGTTTTCGGCGTCGATCCCGGTCACGGTATCGCGCACCAGGACAATTAATTTGTAAAGCCAGACGGGATGCTGACTGATGGCGCCGAGCTTCCAGAACTCCCCGAAGCCGAAAAGGGCGGTCCCCGCGACGAGCAGCGTGAGGGCGGAGACCAGTGCATATCGTCTGAAGCGCCTCATGGTTCTGACCTCAGATAATCGGCCAGGAGGGTTGCTTCCTCTGCGGTCACGCCCACGTCCGGCATGGCCGAGCGCGGATCGATCGCCTGCGGATCCTCGATGAACCGGGCCAAGGTCTCTCTCGTGTTCGGGAGAATGCCCGCGACATAGACCTGTCGATGGTATTCCTTCAGCGGAGGACCCGTCCGTCCCGTGGCTCCGGGGATGCCCGGGATGCGGTGGCAGGTCCCGCAGCCATGAGCGTCGACGAGCGCCTGAACATCTCGGGGCGTTTCCTCACTGCATCCGGCAACCATCAAGAGGCAGGAAAATGCGATGACCCACTTCATCGGCGCCTCGCCTGCTGCATGCGGGTTTCGATGTCGCGCAGTAGCGTTGCCATGGTTGCGACCCCAGCCCCGATCATGATGGCGCAGCAGGGCACCCACATGATCAAACCGGAGAGTTGCTGGTCCTCGAGCGCCGAGAGGCCGAGCGGCCCCTCACTATAGAAGGGGTACCACTGGATGCTCGACATGGTCATCAGCGCTGCTAGCGCGCAGGACTGGACGGCAGTCGTAAATATGACAACGAGCATGGCCGCCCTGCCCTCGCCGCGCGGGCTCTCGGTCACGACGGTCCAGAACAGAAGTGCCGCGCCCAGGAAGCAGAGATGCTGCAGGGCATGCACTGCCTCGTGCTGCACGGCGCGGGCGAAGAGCGGCGGCGAATGCCAGAGCCACAGCACGAGAAAATAGGTGAGCCAGGCCCCAACCGGTGTAAATAGTGCGCGGGTCGCGCGGCCGAGCTTGCCGCTGCGGAAGCGGGCGAAATCCTGCCGCCAGGACTGCGGCAGAGCCCAGAGATAGACGATGCCGGGTCGCCCGAGCGCAATGAGGGGTGCCGCAACCAGCATCAGGCCGAAATGCTGGACCATATGCGCCGACAGGAAGCGTTCGGCCCATCTGTCGAGCGGAGAGAGGAGAAGGACCACCGCCAGCGACAGCCCGACAGCGAAGAGCGTCACCCTGATCGGGCCAGCCGCCGCCAGGGTTCCGGTCCAGGCCCGCATGCGCACAAGGCCCACGAGATAGAAGGTTCCGGCAAGCATGATGGGGAGAACGGCGAGCAGCTCCAGGCTCCAGAATACGGCCCCGGTATGGTTGGCGGAATGCGCGAGGGCGGGGAACGGCGCGGCGACAAGAGTAAAAACGAGAAGAGCATTTCTGGACATCATACGATCCCTTTGCAGGTGTCGATCCAGAAGGTCGGCACGTATTCGACCGTAATTCCGCCCAGTGCGGCTGCACTCAGCATCAGGCCCACCAGTGCCATCATCCGCATGCGGGCCGCCGAACGTTCCGGGCGGATGTGCCGAGACCGCCGCAGGGCATGGACCGCCGCCGCGATGCCGGTGGCGCAGAGGCAGACCGCAAACACGGTGAGCGCGTGATAGGGCCAGCGTTGCCCAATAGTGCATAGCCACTCCACCATGGCATATCCGACGCCCTGATGGAGTGCCCAGGCAGCCGGAGCCAGACCCCAGCCGAACCAGGGTGTCAGGGCCTCGAAACCTTCCTGGCGCGCCAGTTCCAGCTCACCATCCTTGGTGTCCTTCACGGCGCGGTCGGCATTTCGGGAGTGGTCCATCTTCGACATCAGCCACGCTCCTCACAACAGTCGTGGCGCGACGTAGAGGACGAGATAGATCGGCAGAAAAACGCCGGCCACGAAGTACCAGTAGACTGTGTCCACCACGACACCGAGCTGTCGCTCCGGCGTGAAATAGCCCCGCCAGGCCAGCACGCTGACGACGGCGGTGCCACAGACGGCGGAGACGACGTGGGTGTAATGAAATCCGGTGATGACCCAGAGGATCGAACCATAGGCATGGTTGTTCCAAGAGGCGTCGAACTCGGCGATCTGCACCGATCGGGCGGCCAGTGCGAGCAAAGCCAGGAGCACACTAGTAGTGACGCCGATCGAGAGCTGGCGTTTGTCACCGCGATCAGACCCCCTGCCCGCCCACCACATGGTGAAGCTGGACATGGGCAGGAGCACCAGCACCACCGTCGGCCAGAAGAGATCCGGCGGCGCGACACCTCGGGGTGGCCATTCGGGATTTTGAGCCGCCAGATAGAAATAGCTCGTGAGCAGCGTGGCCACCACCGCCGCCTCGATGGCCACGGCGCCGAGCACCCCCCACCACAGCGGATGGGTGTGGGGAGCGAACCGATCGATCTCCCTTGCGTCAACTGTAATGCGGGTTTGCATGGGCTTTCACTCCTTTCGCCAAGGGTGACGGGGCCAGAACCACAAGACCATGGTGGCAAAGACCGCAAAAAAACCGATGGGGAAGAACCAGGGGCTGAAGATCAGCCCGATAAAGCCGGCCGACGCCGCCACCGCTGATACGAAGGGCCAAGGGGTCGGTCCCGGAAGCACCATCACAGACTGGGGTCGTGCATCGAGCAGGGTGGTGACCATGGTCTCCCGGCGGTCCTCCCGCAGCCCCGCCACCACCGTGCGCGTGTCTGCCTCGCGCCAGTCCCACATGGGGCGTCGGCTTTCGACCACCGGCTGCTGGATGAAGTTGCAGTTGAGCGGTGGCGAAGCGGTCGCCCATTCGAGGGTCGATCCGCCCCAGGCATTGTCCGGGGCTGCTGCGCCATGGCGGACGCTGTGTATGACGTTGAACAGCGTCAGCGCGAAGCCGAAGGCCAGAAGGAAGGCGCCGGCTGTCGCGAGCAGGTTGAGGTCACCCCAGCCCATGCCGTCGAGATAGGTATAGATGCGACGGGGCATGCCTTGCAGGCCGAGGATATGCATCGGGAAGAAGGTAATGTTGAAGCCGACAAAGACAGTCAGGCAGCTCCATGTGCCGAGATGCTCCGAGAGCATGCGCCCCGTCGCCTTGGGAAACCAGTAATAGACCGCTCCCATCAGTGGAAAGACGGCGCCGCCCATCAGCACGTAATGGAAATGGGCGACGACGAAATAACTGTCATGCACCTGCCGGTCGAAGGGAACGGACGCGACCATCACGCCCGTGAGGCCGCCGGCGATGAAGACGCCGAAGAAGGCGAGAACCCACAGCATGGGGGTGGCGAAACGGACCTTGCCACCCCAGAGCGTCGCGATCCAGCAATAGACCTGCACGCCGCTCGGAATGGCGATCATCGAGGACGCAGCCATGAAGAAGGAGCGGCCCATGAAGGGCAGACCGGTCGTGTACATGTGATGCACCCAGAGCCCGAAGCTCACCATGCCGATGCCGGTAATTGCCAGCACCAGCGCAGTATAGCCGAACAGGGGCCGGCCGGAGAATGTGACGACGATGGAGGTGACGATCCCGAGGGCGGGGACGAGGATGATATAGACTTCCGGATGGCCGAAGAACCAGAACAAGTGCTGCCATAACAGCGGAGAACCACCATTCTCGACGATGAAGAACTGGGTATCGACGAGCCGGTCCATCATCAGGAAGGCGCTGGCCACCATGACAGACGGCATTGCGAACAGGATCATGAAGGACATGACCAGCACGGCCCAGACGAAGATCGGCATGCGGTCGAGCGACATCCCAGGCGCCCGGAGCTTCATGATCGTGACGATCAGTTCGACGGCTGCGGTGAGGGCCGAGAGCTCGATGAAGGTGATCATCGTGGTCCAGATGTCCACTCCATAGCCTTCCGAGAAGGTCTTGTTGGCCAGCGGCACATAGTTGAACCAGCCGGCATCCGGCGCCATGCCGAAGGCGAGCGAGAGGAAGAAGGCCGATCCGCCGATCAGGTAGACATAGTAGCCAAAGGCGTTGAGCCGCGGGAAAGCCATGTCCCGGGCACCGACCATCAGGGGCGCTATGTAGATGGCAAAACCTTCCATCGCGGGAATAGCGAAGAGAAACATCATCGCCGTGCCATGCACCGTCATCACCTGATTGTAGGTCTCGTGCGACAGCATCTGGTTGAGCGGTATGGCCAGTTGCAGCCGCATGGCCAGCGCCAGAAGGCCGGACAGGATGAAGAAGACGAAGGCCGTGACGATGAAACGCAGGCCGATGGCCGAGTGGTTCACCTGGGTGAACCAGCCGAAAAAGCCTGACGGCGAGCGCCAGGTCTTCTCGATCCGCTCGAAGGATGCTTGACCGACGGCCGCCTGATGGTCGTAGCTCGATGGCCCAAGAGCGTGATCCCGCGCCTCTGCCGTGCCGTCCCTAGCGGTCATTTCAGGGCCTCCAGATAGTCAAGAAGATCGTGCAGATCCTGAGGTTCAGGCGTAAACGAGGGCATCAGCGCTCCGGGTTTGACTTCATGGGTGTCGGTGATCCAGCCGCCCAGATTGCCGCGGCTGTTCTTGAGGGTTGCGCCGGCAAGCGTCCGGCGTGAGGCGAGATGTGTCAGGTCCGGACCCTTTTGTCCGGCGGCCGAGGTGCCGCGGATGGTGTGGCAGTCGCCGCAGCCGAGCTTGAGGAAAATGTCGAGGCCTGGGCCTTGCGTAGCGCGCGCGTCGCTTGCCTGGCGCTCCAGCCAGCGACCGAATTTTTCCCGTGGCTCTGCGATTACCATGAAACCCATCAGCGTGTGCTGGTTGCCGCAGAATTCCGCGCATTGCCCCCGCCACACGCCCTCCACCTCCGGCTCCGCGAAAAGTAGGTTTCGGCGCCCCGGAATGGCGTCGGTCTTGCCCTGGAGATTTGGCGCCCAGAAGCTGTGAATGACATTGTCGGAGAGAAGTTCGAGACGCGCCCGTTCGCCCACGGGCAAATGCAATTCATTGGCGGTGACCGCGACGACTTCGCCCGCCGCATCGAGATAGCGCAGTTCCCACCACCACTGGCGGCCGACCACCTCCACCGTCAGCTTGGCAGAGCCGTCATCGGGGCCCTCGGTTTCGTCACCGATGGCGACGCCCGAGACGCCGATCGCGACGATGGCAATGATTGGCGCCAATACGCCGCCCAAGACCACAAGCGTCGTCCCTGCGCGGAAGGAAAGCCGGTTGCGGCCGCGGAAGATCCCGGCCCCGACGCCCAGCAGGCCGATCGTCACGATGTAGATGAAGATGGCAGAGGCAAACATCCACCAGGAAAGTTCGGCAACCAGCCAGGCATCCCGGCTCGCGGGGTCCAAGACGTTCTGAAGCCTCTGGCAGCTAGACAACGTGGGCATCAGAGCGAGTAGTGCAACCCACCGGATGAAGACACCACTCAAGGCTGAACAGCTGCGGAATCTCGTCGCCAAGCCTATCTTCATCCGCTGACACGGCACACCGGTCTCCCCTTGTTTTCATTCGTGCCGCCTGCCCAAAACCTGTCGGGCTCAAGATAACCCCCTGTCGGCAATCAGAGGAGCAGGCAGGCGTCGCTTCGAAGATGAGGGACTCGATACGTCGCCTCAGATGGAGCGTCGGTTTGAAGCGCTCCTCCAAATACCCCGCCTTAACATGAAGCGGCTCGTCTCTTCGGAGAACTGGCGAGATAGGCCACTCAATCCCCCTGCAGGTGTTGAAGAACGAGGGCAGTTGCAGCTGTCATCCGCCGATCGAACCGGACAGTGATCGGAATGTTCCAAACAGGATCCTTGAATCTATCCGGCCCGCCTCAGACGCAGATCAAAGCAATTTCCCAACCTGCTCACGAGGAACAAAGACATCTGCGGCCTGTTGGACCCCTAGGTAGGGACAGTTTTACCAGTCAAGGAGGGGAGCCGAAGCGA
The DNA here is from genome assembly GCF_005860795.2 of Peteryoungia desertarenae. Taxonomy (GTDB): domain Bacteria; phylum Pseudomonadota; class Alphaproteobacteria; order Rhizobiales; family Rhizobiaceae; genus Allorhizobium; species Allorhizobium desertarenae. The sequence goes on along the minus strand of NZ_CP058351.1, from coordinate 207,045 downwards.
TGGATGACACCGATAAACACCGAGGTCACACAGAGACCGGCCATGACCCACAGACCCCGGAATATCGCGGGGCGACAGGAGGCTGGGGATCCTTGAAAGGGATCATGGGCATTTACGGAAATGCGCATGCCTCTCCAGAGGCCCTGAAGATCCTGACCACGCAGAACAAGCCGAAAGGCATGATGTGCACCTCCTGCGCATGGGCCAAACCTGCTGATCCGCATACGCTCGAGTTCTGTGAGAACGGCGCCAAGGCGACGCTTTGGGAGGCCACGATACGGCGGGTTACGCCGGAGTTCTTCAGTGAGCACACGGTTTCCGAGCTTCGAAGATGGCACGACCATGACCTGGAGGCCGCCGGACGCCTCACTCATCCCATGCGGTACGATCCCGGATGTGACCGCTACGTCGAAGTGAGCTGGCAGGAAGCCTATTCCGAAATCGGCGGCAAACTGAGAGGACTCGACCCAAAATCAACCGTGTTCTATTCATCCGGTCATTCTGCGCTGGAGCCTGCCTATCTTTTCGCGCTTTTTGCCCGCCTTTATGGCCATAACAATCTGCCGCAGTCGTCGAACATGTGTCACGAGACGACCTCGGTCAATCTGAAGACCTTCATCGGCACGCCGGTAGGTACCTGCACGCTGGAGGATTTCAAGCATTGCGACGCGATCTTTTTCTTCGGGCAAAACACGGGATCCAACAGCCCGCGATTTCTGCATGTTCTGAAAGATGCCGTCGATCGCGGCTGTCGGATCGTGACCTTCAATCCGGTACGTGAAAAAGGACTGCTTGAGTTCGTCGACCCGCTGAACCCGGTCCAGATGACCGTCGGAAGCCCGACACAGATTTCAGAACAGTTTTATCAGGTGCGTGCCGGCGGCGATATCGCGGTGCTCTCGGGAATGATAAAGTGTCTGTTTGACGCTGAAGAGAAAGCCCCGGGGACTGTCCTCGACCACGAATTCATAAAAGCTCATACGACCGGCCTCGACCCGATGCTCGAGGCTGTGAAAGCCATGAGCTGGGACATGATCGAGGCGCATTCGGGTTTGACGCGGGCCATGATCGAATCTGCAGCGGACGTCTACATCAACGCCAAGAATGTCATCGGCATCTACGGCATGGGCATTACCCAGCATGTGAACGGATGGCTGAGCCTCGGCATGCTCGTTAATCTGCTTTTGCTCGGCGGCAATGTCGGGCGGCTGGGCGCCGGCATTTCTCCTGTGCGCGGCCATTCGAACGTCCAGGGCCAGCGGACAGTCGGGGTGAGCGAGAAGATCGAGACGGAAGCGGTGCCCGTGGACAAGCTGGAGCAGTTATTCGGCTTCAAGGTACCGCGGGAAGATGGCCGCAACGTTGTCGCCGCCGGCGAAGGCATTCTGGATGGCTCCGTCAAGGCGATTGTGCTCTTGGGTGGCAATCTGGTTAAGGCCATGCCCGACCGGGACCGGCTGGAGAAGGCATGGCCCGACCTCGATCTCACCGTCTATATCGCCACCAAGCTCAACCGATCACACCTGACACCGGGCAAGATGTCGTATCTCCTGCCCTGTCTCGGTCGGACAGACCGGGATGTGCAGGAGACAGGCGAGCAGGCGGTCTCAATGGAAGACTCGCTCAGCAACATCTATGGTTCCCTCGGCTCGGCGACACCGCCTGGCGACAAGGTACGGTCGGAGGTGGAGATCATCTGCGAGCTGGCCAAGGCCACCCTTGCCGACAGCAACCCGAACCTGCGATGGGACGACTGGATCGCAGATTACGGCCTGATCCGTGATTTGATCGAGGCGACCTATCCCGACAAATTCAAGGACTTCAACGCACGCCTTTTCGTGCCGGGCGGGTTCTATCGCGGAAATTCTGCGCGGGAACGACGGTGGAAGACGGAGAGCGGCAAGGCGCAATTCACCACTCCCGACACCATTTCGGCCCTCGGGGAACCGCTGATGGATCCTACCAGCAGCGATGGCCGCATGACATTGGTGACGCTGCGCTCCAACGATCAGTTCAACACGACCATATACGGTTTCTCAGACCGGCTGCGCGGGCTGGAGGGCAATCGAGATGTTCTTCTCATCAACCGCGACGAAATGCGGCGCTTCGATCTGCAGGATGGAGAGAGGATTACACTCGTTTCCGATCTGGACGATGGTATCGACCGGCGAGTCTCAGGCCTGACCGTGACGGCCTATGATCTTCCCGATGGCTGCGTTGCCGGCTACTACCCCGAACTCAATCCTCTGGTGCCTTTATCCTATCACGAAAAGAACTCGGGAACACCGGCCTACAAGGGAGCACCAGTTCGTATCCTCACCGGTCGATGAGGCGAAACTGGGACGACATCACCTCGTCGTCTGGCTCTTCTTACTCTCCACATAGGAAGAAGCCGCGATATCCAACCGTTAGGCCCTGATTGAGGCGAAACACCAGTTCCGCATCTGAGCGCCAGTCTGCCTCGTTTCCGAGGGTTCTGACCGTGAGTGAAAGGCCGGGTGTGCGAAACTCGACATTCCCGCTCTGCAGATCACCGCTCTTCTCGAGCGGCACCAGCGTGCCGTTGAGTTTTATAGCAGCGTCACTGCCGTTTCGTGCCGCCCACAGGATCGGATCGGATTCAGGGCTCCGGTTGAACCGGCAGCGTTCCGCGGAAGTCAGAACGCGATCTGCCTCCGCTTCGGCCATCGGGGCGGGATCAAGCGTGCTGATCAGCGTGTTTGACAAAGCATCTTCAACGGTTCCAGGCTCGGCAGGCGGATCCTGATAGGCCTCCTGCACATCTCGACCAGCGGAGACCTCCGCCACAAGATAACGCATTTCGGCGATTTCCCGTCGTTGTGCCTCAATGATTTCATCAGCCAGTTTGCGTACGCGCGGATCACGGATCTGGGCTCTTTCAGAGGTCATGATTGCGATCGAATGGTGTGGGATCATCGCCCGCATGTAACTCGTACCGGAGACCGTGACCTGGCTGCGCACCAGCCACAACGAAAGTCCGAAAACAAGGATGGATCCGACGAAGATGGCGATGTTCAGCATCGAATTCTTATACATGCCCAGCATATAGGCGAGCATGATGACCGCCATGACTGCGCCCATTATGATCGCCATGTAGGTTCGCGTTTCCGAAAAGAAGACGTGCTCCAGCGCATAGGTGTTCAGGTACATAAGGAAGAACATCACCAAGGTGGAGGTGAGGATCATCAGAGCGAAACGGATGTAGGACATGCGAGAATTCCTGATTTCACGGACTTGGCGCCCATAGACGCGTAGCGACTGGTTACGGCGCTGCCGCTTCGCCTTCGACCGGTGGCGCAGCCGTCTGTCCGGACGAACCTGTGGCATTGGTCAGCCTCGCGTAATCCTCGACCGTCAGCCCTGGAAGTGCGTCAACAAAGGCCACAATGGCGTTGATTTCCTCTGGCGAATGTTGCGCGAACGACGGCATTCCCGTCATCTTGATGCCGTTTGTAACAATCCAGTGGATCTCTTCGGTCGTCCATTCGGAGGCCGCTTCCGCAAGGTGGGGTGGTTCGGGCCGCATTCCCCGTGACCAATCGGTTGGGTCTTCGCCCGGTGCGCCATGGCAATAGACACAGCTCTCCGCGTAGTGCCGCGCTCCTTCTGCGATCACGTCCTCCGGCGGATTCTCCGGAAGGTCGATGTCAACTGCTTGCCTGCGAATAGATCGCTCCATCGTCCGATCGAATGACCATCGCACGACATCTGCATGGTCGTCGGTGGCTGCGACGTTGTAGAGCCCGGCATAGACAATGGTCAGCCAGACGATCAGGCCGACAAGGATCACACCGATCGCGCCGATCGCAATGCCGAATATCACTGGCGATCTTTTCATGTATCCACTCCCGTTCCTGATTGCATTTCTTGCGCCACGACCCGCTGCGGCTCCATCGGGAGGCCAGCGGTTTTTGCGGTCGAGCAAATGATGCAGTATGCATGGCGAACCGGTGGAGCTTCCGATTGTTCCCTTCTCACTGGGTTTGGAGGATGCCGACAGCCTTCTTGGGAGTATCCTCCATGATGGACGAGGGTGTTGGTCTGGTAGCCGATGGCAGGCATCGAACATAATGTTGATACCTTGTTGATCACGAACTCGGTCAGCGCCGAGGAGAGAACATAGAATAGGAAGACCACCAGGAGGGCAGAGACGGTCGACGACCCGGATCGACGCGGCGGAGGATGAGGTTTGGGCGACGCGATCAGCCGAGGATAATGGTGTTCGCCTCGCGATAGCAGGCCACTTTGACACCAGAGATCAGAGCTTGGCCAGGAGCTTCGGCGCGGTTTCTGGTCCAAGTCGTGGTTGCATGCCGGCAAGCGGAACCGTGCGTGCAATGACCGACACGGACAAAATAGCGGTGGACGCACCGGACACTGTCTGCGTCGCCTTAGTGGTCAGAACTTCCCTTGCGCCGTGGTCCCGTCCGGGGTGATCACCTGGATCGCACCCTTGACACCCGGATTGACCGGAACGGGCGACGTCCCCGTCAGACGGTTGCCTTCGGCAGCAGACAGCGCAAACCGACGAACAGCGCCATCGATCAACAGGATCGCATTGCCTGTGTGACCGGTTGCGGAGACGGGCTGGTCTGCAGCATCGAACAGGTAGACAGTCACTTCAGTGGTTCCTGTCGCCACCAGCTCGACATGGTGATTCGCGCCGGCGTCAACCTTAAGCCCGCCGTTCGGACCCGGGCGTGGTGCATGTGCGTGGGCGGGAAGAGCCGTCATGACGGCTAGAAGGGACAGGGCGAGAAGACTGCGGCGCATGGAGTTCTCCTGAAGGGACTTAAAATGCTTCAATGGTTTGTGTGGGCGTTTCGGCTGACTGCTGCGTACCACGCACCTGAGCGCGAGCCTGTTCCACGAGACGCACCAGAGGCATTCGACCGTAGCGCAGGAAGAGGGTGGGCGTGAGAAGCGTATCGAGTACAGTCGAGGTCACGAGACCACCGAAGATCGTTATAGCCACCGGATGGAGGATCTCCTTGCCGGGTGCGGTGGCATCGATCATCAGCGGGATCAGGGCGACCCCCGCCGACAGGGCCGTCATCAAGACAGGGGTCAGACGCTCCAGCGAACCCCGTATGACCAGTTCCCTGCCGAACGGCAGGTCTTCCTGGATCGCCAAGTTGATGTAGTGGCTGATCTTCAGGATGCCGTTTCGGGTCGAAATACCCGTCAGCGTGATAAAGCCGATCATCGAAGCGACTGAGAGTGGCTGGCCGGCGATCCAGAGCGCGGTTACCGAGCCGATCAGGGCCAGCGGCACGCTCGCCATGATGATCGAGACGAAGAGCACCGAGCGATAGCGCGAATACAGGATGGCAAACACCATCGCCAGCGAGATGATGGACAAGAGGCCGATGGTTCTCATCGACTCCTCCTGCGCCTGGAAGGTGCCTTCCAAACTGACGAAGAAGCCGGGTGGAAGCGTAGAGCTTGCGATCACCTTGCGGATCTCGGCAATGACTGTTGCCATGTCGGCTTCGCCGTCCGTATTGGCAAGCACCACGACGCGACGCTTGCCGTTTTCACGAAGGATCTGGTTGGGACCATCGGTCTCGCGGACTTCCGCGATCTGGCTGACGGGGATCCAGCCTGCAGGTGTCTCGATGAGGAGATCCGAAAGCCCCTTGGTGCTGCGGATATCATCCTCGAGCCGCAACACGACATCGAACCGCTTGTTGCCGTCGACGATGCGGGACACGATCGTTCCGTTCGACAGTCGCTCGAGTTGCTCGGTGACGGCCGCCGGTTGAATGCCGTAAAGGGCAGCCCGGCGGTAATCGACGATGACCTCGAGATGCGGGATGCGTACCTGCTTTTCCACCTGAAGGTCGACGATCCCCGGGATCTCAGCCAGCTTGCCGCGAAACTCCTCGGCAAAGCCCCGGATGCTGTCAAGATCCTCGCCGAAGATCTTCAGCGCGATCTGGGCGCGTACGCCCGACAGCATGTGATCAAGGCGGTGGGAGATCGGCTGGCCGACATTGGTAGCGACGGGAAGAACCGACAGCCGCGAACGAATATCGGCAATGATTTCGTCCTTGGACCGGCCTTCCGCAGCAAGAGCCACTTCAATTTCGGAAGAATGGACACCCTCTGCATGTTCGTCGAGCTCGGCGCGTCCCGTGCGGCGACCAACCTGCTCGACCTCGGGTACCTCCATAATCAACCGCTCAGCAATCAGCCCAACACGGTGGCTCTCGGCAAGCGAGATACCCGGATTGAAGAGCATGTTGATCGTCAGCGTGCCTTCGTTGAAGGGCGGCAGGAAGGAGCGCGGCAGTTGTGTGGCAAATAAAACCGCTGCCATGACACCAGCGAGCACGGTCGTCATCAGGATCTTCGGATGGCCAAAGGACCAGTCGAGCAGCCGACGGTTTACGCGCTTCAGGACCCGTACGACCACTCCCTCATGCTCTTCGAGACGCTTCAGGCCGGGCAGCATGTAATAGGCCATCACCGGGGTCAGCGTGATCGAGACGACGAGTGAGGCTAGGATCGAAATGATATAGGCCTGACCCAGGGGCGCAAAGAGCCGTCCCTCGATACCCGAGAGCGCAAAAAGAGGCACGAAAACGAGCACGATGATCATCGTTGCGTAGACGATGCCCGAGCGAACTTCCTGACTTGCCGAAACAACCACGTCGAAGACCGAGCGCGGATTGCCCTTCTCTCGGTTTTCCCGAAGCCGCCGGAAAATGTTCTCTACGTCGACGACAGCGTCGTCGACGAGTTCACCGATGGCAATCGCCAGACCACCAAGTGTCATGGTGTTGATCGACAGCCCCAAGAGATGAAAGACAATTGCGGTGACCAGAATGGACACAGGAATCGCCGTCAACGAGATCAGGGTGGTCCTGGTATTCAGGAGGAATACGAAGAGAATGATGGCAACGACAACGATTGCCTCCAGAAGGACCTTCTGCACATTGCCGATCGAGGTTTCGATGAAGTTGGCCTGCCGGAAAAGAACCTGATCCACCTTGACCCCTGCAGGCAAGGTCGCGCTGATCTCAACAAGGGCTGCCTCGACCTCTCGGGTCAGCTTTACTGTGTCGATATCCGGCTGTTTTTCCACCGAGACAATAACGGCAGACTGACCCTGATAGCCGGCGTCTCCACGTTTCAGGCGCGGCGCGAACCCGACTTCGGCGACCTGTCGCAGGAGAACCGGTTGGCCATCGACGCTGGCCACGACGACGTTTGCGAGATCATCGATGTTTTGTGTGCGGCCGACATTTCGGATCAGGAACTCACGGCTGTACTGGTCGGTGAAGCCGCCCCCTGTGTTTGAGCCGAATTGCGCAAGCGCCTGTTCGATCTGTTCGAAGGAGACGCCGAGTGCACGCATGGCGGCAGAGTTCGGAGAAACGCGATACTGGCGCACCTCACCCCCGATCGGAATGACCTGGGCGACACCGGGGATGCTCAGGATCCGCGGTCGAACCGTAAAATCAGCGAGTTCGCGCAATTCCATGGCCGAGACATTGTCCGGCCCAGTCACGGCAATGAGCATGACCTGGCCCATGATCGAATTGATCGGGCCCATCTGCGGCACGACATTCGCCGGCAGTTGCGGCTGCACAAGCGATAGCCTCTCGGCGATCTGCTGGCGGTTGCGATAGATATCCGTGTCCCAGTCGAACTCGACATAAATGATCGAGAGACCGACCCCCGATGTCGAGCGGACGCGGCTCACACCGGGAAGCCCATTCATCTGGGATTCGAGCGGATAGGTGACGAGCTGCTCGACTTCTTCCGGTGCCAGCCCCTCTGCCTCCGTCATGATGGTGACGGTTGGCCGGTTGAGATCGGGGAAGACGTCAACGGGCAACCTCGTGACCGTAAACGCTCCGTAGATCATGAGGACTGCGGCAATCGCCAGGACGAACAGGCGGTTCCGCAGCGACTGGGTAACAAGAAAATTGAACATCGGAGCCTCAGCGGATCTGGTTCAGGAGTTCGGTACCCTGTGTGACGATGCGCTTTCCGGCTTCGATCCCGGAGACGATGAGAAGACGGTCACCATCGAGCGGCTCGGTACGGACTTCCCTCGGTACGAAACGTTCCGCATTGGTGTGTTCATAGACAAGTGACTGTCCGTTGGAGGCACGCAGAACACTGGTGCGTGGCACTGCAATGCCCGTGCGCTCGTCGGTGGTCGATGACAGAACGGTCAGCAACTGCCCGGCACGGATACCTTCTGCCTGGCCTTCGACGCTGAAATGGATCGGGATGGCCTGATTGCGATCCGCAAGCCCGCTGCCCCGATAGATGAGAGAGGCGGTTCTGCCATCCATGAACTTGCCGCGCGCAGCTCCACTGACCGAATGCGCATCGAAGCTCAGTGCTTCTACCCAGTAACGGCTTGGATCGATGATCTGGAAGATCACGGTATTGGGCTCGGCGATCTGTCCGGCAACGGCCTGGGCCGCAGCGATGACGCCTGATACGGGCGCGGTCAGTTTTTCAGCCGCCGTCGGTGCCTGTTCCAGATTGGCCCGCCGTGCTTTCAGGCCCTGGAGTTCCAGTGTTGCATCCTCGATCTCGGCGCGCGCCACCACAGACTGTAGCCGCTCGAAGCGTTGCAACTTTCGTTCAACCAGCATGATCTCCTGGTCGAGCTCTCGGGCCTGCTGCTGCTGGCTCGTCAGATCAGCGGCACTGAGTGAGGGCTGGACCAGCGCCAGCACATCGCCAGCGGCGACACGCGTGCCGAGTTGGGGGAAGCCGCCGGGCGGCGGTAGAAGCCTTCCCGATACGGATGCCTGGACATAGCCTGACGTCGTGGGGTCTGGTATGATGCGGGCCGGAAGCTCAACCGTTCCGGCATGGGCGGCCTGCTCGGTGAAGATGGTCCTGATGGCGAGGATACGCTGGGTTGTCTTGGGGACGAAGATCGACCCATCGGCAAACCGCTGGGCGACATCCCGCTCGGCGGCCTGCGCTGTGGGTGCAGCAGGCCCAGCGGCCTCCGACTGCGGTGCCCCGGCAAGCAGGAGTACTGCCGCGATCGCAGCGACAGATCCGGCAGGCTTACGGCGGCGGAAGAGTGTAGCAAGGAGAAGCCCGACCACGATACCGCCACCACCGACGGCCCACAGTGTCATGTCCTGTCGCTGCAGCCGTGCACCCACCTCCTGTGCAAAAGCCGAACTGATCAGGAAACCGTCCGCGGCAGCCACTGGGACATCGGCACTGGCCATCTCGGGGATGACCATTGTGACTGTCAGGACGTCGAAGAGGTCTCCGGCCATTACGGTGATGGCAAGATCGTATGAACCAGGCTTTGTCAGCCATGGAGCCGTCGCCACGTAGGTCCCCTCGCCCGCAGCTTCGGCCGTGAGCGTCCCCGACGGAGCATCGATTTCGAGTATCGCACCGTTGACGGGTTCATTGCCTTTGAAACTGTCGATGAAGATCTCCAGCCGCTTTCCGCGTGCCACGGCTACCAGCTCGAGATCGGCCGTCGATGCGTCGGCGCGCGGTGCAATCGTGGTGGAGACAGGCGGGGGCGGCGCGCCGTGATCATGGCCCTCATGGGCCGCTGCAGAGGATGCAGCAAGTCCTATGACAGAAAGGCAGATTCCAGCGAGAACAGACGCGAATCGGTCGACCATCGTAACCCTGAGCAAAAGTTGATTTGCTTCGGTGTAGCTGCGCCTCTTTGTCCGCCGATGTCCCGATTGTTACAGAATGTTTCAGGATGGTTTTGGCGATGTCTTGGGAAGGATGACGCTGACGATCAGACCTCCCGCTTGACCGCTCTCCAGGCGAAGCGCCCCAGAATGCCCGTCAATGATCGCCTGGGCAATCGGGAGTCCAAGCCCGAAACCGCCTGTTTCAAGATTTCTCGACGGCTCAAGCCGAACGAAGGGTGAAAGGGCTCGTTCAAGGTCCTCGGAAGCGATGCCGGGGCCCTCATCACTGATAGCAACGAGGACGTCGGACTGCCGATCGATCACCTCGACCCTCGCCCTCTCGCCATATTTGAGTGCGTTGTCGATGAGATTGGAGAAGGCTCGCTTGAGCGCCAGCCGACGGCCCGTCACGATCGCATGGGCGGCCCCGGACAGTTCGATGGATGCGCCACGATCAACCGCATCATCGACCAGCGTTCCGAGGATCGCGACGATGTCGAGCGGCTTCAGTTCTTCGTCGCTGCGATCGCCACGCAGGAAGGATAGCGTCTGATCGAGCATCCGCTCCATCTCCGTCAAATCCTCGGCCATTGCATCGCGCGCGACACCATCTGCCAGATCCTCGGCTCTGAACCGCAGTCGTGTGATCGGAGTCTTCAGATCATGCGAAACGGCTGCGAGCGCTTGGGTGCGGTCTTCGATCAATCGCTCTATACGCCGTTGCATATCATTGAAGGCGACAGCGAGTTCGACCACCTCCCGCGGACCCGTTTCCGGAACGGGAACGACAGTCTTGCCTCGATAGAAATCCTTGGTCGCAGTAGCCACCGCTGTCAGTGGGCGCGTGAACCAGCGCACCAGCAGCATGGAGACGATGATTGCCCCGAGAGCCATCAAGGTCGTTGAAACCAGCATTCCTCCCGGCGGCGGGACTTTGCGGTCCCAGGAAACGAGATTGACGTTGATCCACGACGCATCGGGGAGCTTGATCGACACGACGGCCAGATGCGGGTCGTCACCTGCCTGGTTATCCGGGCCGATAATGAGACCGTCCTCGGCAATCTCTGGAGCAAGTGCTCGAAGGTTGCGACGAAGTGGCTCCCAGTTCTGGCCAGCGGTATCGCCCTCAACCGCATAGGGAGTGGAGCCCCAATGGGCGTCTATCGAACCGCCGGAAAAGTCGTGCGCGACATTCTCCCGTTCTTCGACCGGCGCTCGCATGACCGATCGTTTGATCGTCAAAAGCTGGTCTGCTAGCCGGACTTCGTTTGCGAGGTCCAATTCCTGTTCCAGGCTCTGGTGGTAGGTGAACAGACCGCCGAAATGTACGAGAGAGATACCAAACAGCACGACGAGGGCTGTCCGCACTCTCAGGCTGTCGATCGACCGCCACAAGCGCTGTAACCGTGTTTCGGAATGACCATCAGGCACGAACGACATCCGTTGCAAAGAGATAACCCGCGCCGCGCACTGTCTTGATGAGATCCTCACGCCCGTCGAGCTTGCGACGCAGACGGCTGACCTGGACATCGATCGACCGATCATAGCCTTCGATCGCACGATTGCGGGCCGCGTCCAAGAGGAACTCACGGCTGAGAACGCGTTGTGGCGCTTCGAGGAACGCGAGCAGCAGGTCGTATTCCCCTGTCGAAAGATCCACGACCACGCCGTTTGGTGCGGTCAGTTCTCGCTTCATCGTATCGAGGGACCATCCAGCAAAGCTGAAGCTCCGCCCTGCACGCTCAGTCGAAGGGTTACCAGTCGCGCGAGTCCGCCTTAGCACCGCGCCGATGCGTGCCAGCAGTTCGCGAGGATTGAAGGGTTTGGGCAGATAATCGTCGGCCCCCACCTCAAGACCGATAATGCGATCCGTCTCATCGCCCTTGGCCGTCAGCATGATGATCGGGATGGAGGAAGTGCGGCGCAGTTCGCGACAGATCTCCAGCCCGCTCTTCCCCGGCAGCATGAGATCGAGCACGATGAGATCGACCGACAAGCGTTTCAAGGTCTCGGCCATCTCCACTCCGTTTCGCGCCGTGTGAACGCGAAAGCCGTTTGCCCTCAGGAACTTTGCCACAAGGATCAGGATCTGACCGTCATCGTCAACGATCAGGATTTCGGCTGAGGCATCCAAGGCTATTCTCTCCGCAAGTCCATCTATATCGTAGCCCTACTTATTAGCAGAGGGCTGCGCTGCAGTTTGTGTCGAGAAGGTAACAGATTGTTTCACCAGCAATAGCCTCGACTTCAGCCAGACCATGACAGGTGACGACACTAAGGGTCTTGCACGGAGTGATCAGCCTCCTGCCACCACCTGTTTGTGGCCGTCATCAGCCCCGCGGCCCATAGTCGACGAACGTCATCATGCCTGTCGCCATATGATAGAGATGATGGCAATGTAACGGCCAGCGCCCGGGATTGTCAGCATCAAACTCGATAGACACCTGCGTCATGGGCGGCAGGATCACCGTGTCGCGCACCGCGCCTGAAATGCGCCTGCCATTGATTTCCGTGACCTGGAAATGATGGCCATTCAGATGCATAGGATGGGCCATCATCGACATGTTGTGCATGGAAATCCGAATGGGCTGTCCGCTGCTTACTTCGACCGGGCTGTCGCTATCGATGGACCAGCGATAGGTCGCCATGTCACCGCCCAGCATCAGCGCAAACTGCCGATCAACAGCGCGCCGTGCGAGAGGTGTCAGGCCTTGAAGGCTTTTCTCGAGCGAAAGGTCAAGAACCGGCCCCCTGGCTGCCGCAGTGGTTTCAAGCTTTTGCACTCGTGCGGAGGCGGTAGCGAGGATCACGCCAGTGCGCTCAATGGCCCCTTCCCGCAGAGCCAGTATAGGATATGCCCCGTGGCCAAGTGGCAAGGCCAAACGGATGTCGGCCCGTTGGCCCGTCGACAAGGGGAACTGACGACCGCAGACCGGGACGACGTCCATCCCGTCGACAGCGATCAGCTCGCCCTCAAGTTCGCCCGTATCGATCGTGAAGGCGGTTGCCGTTGCGCTATTGATGATGCGAAGCCTGATGCGACCGCCCCGTTCTACCTTGAAGATCTCGGGGTCATCGAGCGTCCGGTCATTGGCGAGATAGGCGTCATATTCGATGTCGTTCAGGTCCATGCTCATCATCGTGTGAGGCGCGGCTGAAGTTTCAGCCGAGCCTATCTGATGGCCACCATGCATGTTCATCATGGAGGACATATCTGCGTGTCCAGAGGGCATGGCATGACCGCCATCGCTCTGAAGGTCGGATAGCAGTTCCTCGGGCGACTTGAAGGAGAAATCATGCAGGAGCACGATGACCTCTTGCTCGTCGCGGGCAATATCCTCGGCGGTTCGTATGATCAGGCGTGCCGCGAGCAGGTTCTGCTCCTGCAGAGTGTGGGCATGCATCCAATGGGTGCCGCCTCTCGGCAAGGGAAACTTGTAGGCCCGGCTTTCCTTAGGCGGAAGCAGTGCAGCCGGATTGCCCGGCACCCCGTCCAATTCCCAAGGCGGCGTCAGCCCATGCCAGTGGATGAGCGTCTCCTCGTCGCTTTCGTTGCGAAGAAGAACGTCGAAGTCCGAGGGCGCGTTGAGGACCAGCCCGGCGTTCCCGGCCTTGTCGGTCAGGCCGAAGACGGAGGCAGCCTTGCCGTGGATGTTCAGGGTACGTTTACCGATCACAAGCTCGCTTGTTTGTGGTGGGGAGTTTGCCCAGGCGTGCCCGAGGGGGGACAGGGCTACCGAACCCGAGGCGAGCGTTTTCAGAAAGTCTCTGCGATACATGATGTTTCTCTCGATCCGGCCGTTACAAAGGCCATGCGGTTGACAGGATAATTGCGCATTAGGCGCGTTTGTCAGGCAGCAGATCGAGGAGGATGACGTCCTGGAACGGGAAGCTGGCCATGCAGTCGAGATGGCGGTTCAAGGCGGATCGGTCCACGCCCGAATCCTTCCGGGCTGTAGAGCACCAGGGATGAATATGCGACACAGAGCATGCAGTCATTCGCGCAATATGCCTCGGCCAACGAACCTGATGCCGCCAAATGGGGGTGCGGACAAAAACTTGGACTGTTTCAAAAAATCAGACCGAGGCTCTTTCGATATTCGACTGGGCTGAGCGATCCCAGGGATATCTTGATGCGCTTTTCGTTATACCATCGAATGTAGGCATCCACTTCGGTGACGAACTGTTCGATCGTGATGGCCTTCCAGTCTCCTGGATAGAAGAGTTCGGTTTTCAACCGGCCGAAGAAGCCTTCGCACGCAGCGTTGTCTTGCGAGCAGCCCTTTCGGGACATCGAACGAACCAGCTGCGCATTGCTGATCCTGTTGAGCCAGCCAGGCCAGCGATAATGAGCGCCGCGATCGGAATGAACGATTGGCCGTTCCTCCCTGTTGGTTACGGTCTCAATGGCGGCATCCAGCATGGTATTGACGAGACCCGCATCAGGTTGCGTTCCAATCGACCAACTGATGACCATGCCGTCGAAGCAGTCGATGATGGGCGAGAGGTACACCTTCCCAGCTGGGATCTGGAACTCGGTGATATCCGTCAGCCATTTTACGTTCGGTGCTTTTGCATGGAAGTCGCGATTGATCAGGTTCTCGGGCGCCGGGCTGATTTCTCCCAGATAAGATCCAAAACGCCGTCGACGGGGCCTTGCGACAACCAACTGCTCCTGCTTCATCAAACGCTGCACAACCTTCTCCGAGATTGTCACGCTTTGCCTGGCAAGCGACGCCTGCAATCGGCGATAGCCGTAGCAGCGACGGTTTGCTTCGAAGATTTCCGCAAGGCTGTGCCGGATGGCGGCATACTTGTCTGCCAGACATAGGCGGGAGCGATGGTAGAAGTACGAACTGCGCGCAATTCGAAGCTGGGCGAGCAGCTCTGGCAAGCGATAGGCTTCCTTCAGGGCGTCAATCAGCTGTGTCTTCTCCCGATTACTCAGGATTTGCAGATCGACGCCCAGGTCTTTTTTTAGGAGTTCGGTAGCCTTCTTCAGGAGATCATGCTCGAGTTGCAACTGGCGGACATCACGCTGGAGGGCTTCAAGCTGTCGCTCAAGCTCTTCACGTTCAGGCACCTTGGGGTTGGCTTTGCGGCGTTTCATGGATGAGGGAGCCTCGTGACCGAGTAGCTGATCTTTCCAGCTGTACAATGTCGGCCTTGAGACGCCCAGCCGGTCCGCAACCTGTTGAGCAGTTTCATCTCCACTGCATAGTCCGATGACGCCTGCTTGCCGGACCTCCTCGCAATGGCCAGGATGCCACGATCGACCGACCATCGATGTTCGCGCCTCCGGAAACGCCTCACGGACCCATGCGGTCAGTGTCCCTCGACCGGGATAGCCAAGTGCCCTCATCGTCGCTGCGATGCAACGATCATGGGTGCGAAAGTGCTCAAGGGCGGCCTGTTTTTGGGCCTCGGTGTATTTTGGCGCCCGCGCCACCGGCTGAGGGCGCAGGTCGAGGTTATGCTGATACTCACGGTACCATCCCCTCAGCGCATTCTTTGTGGGATAACCCAGCTGGCGAATGGTCGCGTTCAGCCGCTTGCCAAGCCGGATATAGAGTTCAACCGCTCGAAGTCTGTCTGCGTAGGAATACATGAACTACCTCCTTGGTGGTCCAAGTTTTCGTCCGCACCCCCACCGGCTCAGTTCCGCGCGGAAACCAACAATCTACATCATCCCGGAGTTGCTGGGAGGTGGCCGCCCTCTCTTTCCATCGACCGGCTACAGATCGAGTTCGGAATTGATCAGCGCAAAGACGCTCGACAAGGGTTGCGTCCGACTGCACTACCGACTTGCCGCCTGAACGATGGACGACACCGTATAGCGCCGACTGAATGTCGGAAAGAGGCTTATTGTGGCCGATTAAGGACTTTAAGATTACGTCATCAGTCGGTCAGTGTCGCCACGGCTCCTTCATCGCGCACCAGCCGACCGTGCTCGAGCGTGATGATCCTGTCTGCCATATCGAGGATACGGCTGTCGTGGGTCACCATGACGGTCGTCGTGCCGCGCTCTCGCCCGAGGGCCTTCAGCATCGCAACAACCTGGTGACCGCTATCCTTGTCGAGCGCTGCAGTCGGCTCGTCGGCAAACACGATCTTCGGCCCTGAGATCAGCGCGCGTGCGATCGCCACACGCTGTTTTTGGCCACCCGACAAATTGCCGGGCAGATAGTCCAGCCGATGGCCCAAACCGACCAGTTCAAGCATGTGTTCTATAGCTTCGTTGCGAAGTCGCTCATCTCCTCTCCCGTGAACCTGCAAGCCCATCATCACATTCTGACGTGCCGTCAGGCTCTCATGCAGATTATGCGCCTGGAATATGAAACCCAACTGGCGACGCAGAGCTTCCAGCATGGGCTCATCCGCCCCTTGAAGTTCCTGGCCCAGAAGGCGGACGGATCCGTCCTCGACCTGCCGCAGGCATCCCATCAGGGTGAGAACCGTGGTCTTGCCAGACCCCGACGGTCCGACCATGACTGTCAGGCTTCCGGGAGCGATGTCGAGAGATAGATCGAAGATTGCCTGCTTTCTGGCTTCGCCGCGGCCGAACCAGTGATTGAGGTTACGGACGGAGATTGGATGATCGCCCATCAGAACAGGTCCGCCGGATCGGCGCCCTTCAGGCGTCTGGCGGCGAGCGCGCCGGAGAGGGTGGAGGCGAGAAGCGTGCCCGCAAATACCATAAGTGCACGTTCAGGAGACATGAGCACAGGAAGACCGGTCGCCTGAGACATCACCTGATAGATGCCCAAGGCGAGGATCAGACCCGGTATGAAGCCCAAGGTCGCCAGAACCAGCGCCTCCTCGAAGACGATGCTGATGAAGAAGCGGTGCGGATACCCCACGGCCTTCAAGGTCGCGTATTCCCGCAGGTGGTCGGCGACATCAGTCGACAGCACCTGGTAGACGATGACAATGCCCACAAGAACACCCATGAACACGCCGAAGCCGAAGATGACGCCTGTGGGACGCTGGGTCGTCTGATAGCGGACATCCTTGGCAATCATCTCATCGCGGGTGTGAACTTCGATCGGCTCTTCCGCAAACCTGTCTTGCATCAGCTGCACCAAGGCCTCCGCTTTTCCCGGATCCCTAACCTTCAAGAGAAGATGCGACGGCGTCCCGCTGAACCGGTTCGCAAACAGACCGAGAAAGGTCTGGTCCGAGACCACCATGACACCATCGGCCGAAAAGCCACCCCCGATGGAGACCGTGCCGATGGCATTGATCGTGCGGTCATTCACTTCGAACCGGAGTGGCTTTGATGGGCTGACATCCCTCAGAACCATGGTATCGACGCCGCGTGTCTGGCGATCAATCAATGCCGTGTCAGCGACGGCCAGGTGCTTTAACAACGGGGCAACTTGCGGACCGGCAAATTGCTCAGCCTCGACCGGCAATCCGATGACCTGCAGGCTCGCCACGGACCCATCCGGACGCCTCCAGTCAAGCTTGCCGACGTAGAGAGGGGTTGCGGCAGCAATGCCCTCCACGGCCAAAGCGCGATAAAGGGTCCGGCGCGCAAGGGGAGATCCGTCAGTCAGTGTGTTTCCGTCATTCGACGAGATGATGATGTCAGCTGTGAATGGGGTGTAGGAAGTGCGAATGGTTCCATTCAGCGCGCCCATAATGCCCAACTGAACGAAGACGAGCATGGTGGCGAAGGCGACACCGGCAAGTGCTGCAGCCAGACGAGCGCGATTATGTCTGAGCTGAAGCCAGCCAATCGGAAGCCTGCCAAAGAGAAGCGACAACAGCCTACTCATGATCACTGCCCACGGCGACACGGCCCACGACTTCGAGCCCGGTCAATCTGCCGGCCAGAGAACTGGAACGAGAATCAAGATCGGCCGTCACGCGGATTACCCGGGCGTCTGTGTTGGCTGCCGGATCGGCTGAAAGCACCGTCTGCTGTTCGACCTCATGTCCGATGAACGTCACTGCGCCACTAAGGTCCTCAGACAGAGCTGGACTGGAGATAAGGACTTCCTGTCCCGTTGCAACGTGCTTGACATCGGTCTGATAAATCTCAAGCTCGACCTGCATCTGGTCGGTATTCCCAAGCGTCATGATCCCCGCAGACGAAGGACGCTCTCCCGGACGGCTGTTGATTGCAATCACCGTCCCTGAAATCGGACTGACGACCAAGCCTTTGCTCAGATTGTCACGTGCCGTCGCGAGTTCGGCCTTTGCAAGATCCAGGTTTCGCTCGGCCACCGCGATATCGGACTGCAGCGCTCCAGGCGCGGATTGGTACCGAGCGATCGAGGCCTTTGCCTTGGCAAGATCGCTCATCGATTGGGCGAGTGTTGCCTCAGCAGATTGAAGAACGGATCTTGACGAAGCGCCACCCTGACTGAGGCTGCGCTCGCGATCCAGGGCTTGGCGCGCAAGCTGGACGGCGGCAAGCGCCCGATCGCGGCTTGCCTCAGCCTCCAGAAGATTGGCGGCGACCGTTGCTTTGGTCTGGGCGAGGGCGGCCTCTTTGGCAGATATGTTGACAATGGCGGTTTCGACGGAACGCTGGAGGGACGGCAGACTGTCCAACTCGGCCAAGACCTGACCCACGACAACACGGTCACCTTCATCAACGAGCAGGGATGCGATGCGAGCATCCGACGCACCAAAGGGAGCGGCGACAATGATCGTTTTTCCCTTCGGCTGCAGCCGCCCGAGGGCGATAACGGAGCCTTCGCCCTGATAGGTGGTGCCATCATCATGTGTCGCTGATGCTGTCCGGGTGTCCGTTGCCGGTACGGGCTGGTTTTTCCCGCTGATGCTTACAGACCCCGGGAAGAACGGCAGACTTGGATATGCGCCTAGAAATGCTCCGCCGACGAAGATAAGCAGGACAGCGAGGATACGGATGAACAAGCCTCGCGCCGGCAGTCTGGCCTTGCCGGATGCAGGCTCATCAACGAGGCGGGCTCGCGGCATGGGAAGCGCAGACAACGGGGTTTCGGTTTCCATCCCGACGAGGCTTTCAATTTAATGACCAATGGGTCATTAATATGCGAAACAGAGAAAGACTGCAAGATGCAAGGAGACCAGCCCCAGCAGAAACGCCAGCGTCGCAAGGACGCACGCCCCTCGGAGATCCTTGAGGCGGGATTGGCGCTGTTTGCAGAACGCGGCTTTGCCGCGACGAGACTTGACGACGTCGCCAAGCGCGCGGGCATCGCCAAGGGAACCGTCTACCTGTACTTCTCGTCGAAAGAGAGCTTGTTCGAGGCGGCTCTCAAGGACCGGATGGTCTCGACCATGGAAGGTGTCGGCGAGCTCACCGCATCATTTCCCGGATCCACCGAGGAGCTCCTCGGTCTGGTTCTAGAGCGGATCTATGATCAGATGATCGAAGGTGATGCCGGTGTGCTGCTGCGCATCCTCATCAGCGAGGGCGAGCGCTTCCCGCATCTGATCACCCTGTATCGAGAGGTGGCTTTGTCAAGGGGCATGGCAACGATGAAAGCCATCCTGAAGCGAGCCGAAGCGCGAGGAGAATTGCGTGTTCCAGCCGAAAACATTGACCCAAGAATGATCGTGGCCCCGATCGCAGTCCTGGCCATCGGCGAAAAGGTGTTTGGTGAACAGTCCCTCGGCGATCGCGACGATTTCCTGAAGCGACATCTCGATCTCGTCCTTCGCGGGCTGCTTTCCGCAAATGCTGCACGCTAAAATGCAGAGGGGGGGAGCCAAGGTGGCCACGATGTCCGGTTTCGGCACACGCCCCCCATGCATGAACAACCAAAATGACGGCGCATAGCTGCCGAAGGCCCCACTTTTACAAGCTTCATACCTGCAGTACGCGCTGTGTTCGGCAAGTGGTGCCGCTCAATCGGCAGTTTTAGCTCAGGCGCTCTTGATGGGAATTAAACCAGCATTCCGAAGATGCGCCCTCATCACCACCATTGCAACCAACCCCGAGCTTTCAGTTATTGCAGTTAGAGTATCCGTATTGATCAAGCTGGTTTTGGGATCCATTTGCGATTGTTTTTCAGCATTGCGTTAGCGAGGACGATGAGCTTTGGCATGATGGCGGTGATGGCGACTTCTGGCGCTTTTCCAGCGGCTTTGAGGTGACTGTATTTGGCGCGGAGGTCCGGGTTGAAGCGACAGGCAACGAGAGCGGGCATGTAGAGGGATTGGCGGACGATGGCCCTTCCGCCGGCGATGAAGGCGCGTCCGGTCCATCGTCCGGACTGGCGGCTCATCGGAGCAAGACCGGAAAGGGCTGCCGCAGCCTTTTCATTGAGGTCACCAAGCTCGGGCATCTCGATGAGGAGCGTAAAGGCCGTGATCTGTGAGAGGCCAGGAATCGATACGAGGATGTAGAACCGGGCCAGCCAGGTTGCGTCCTCGCCAACCAGACTCATGATGGCCTCCTCCACTGCCTTGATCTGGCGCCCGATCTGCCTGAGCCTGTCGGTGTTGTGTTTCTTCAGGAGCGGGTTGGAAAGGGTCTTGGCCCTGTTCTTCGCGGCCGCCCTGTCCTTGATGAGGGCCAGCCGCGCCACACGCAACTCTTTGAAGTCATTGTAGATTTGCGTGTTGCCCTCATGGAGGCGCGGTTCAAGAAGCGCGCCGTAACGCGCCAGCAGTCCGGCATAAATCCATGGGTCCGGGTCATGCGGCGACTGGAAGATCTGGACTCCTCTTGCTCGGTTTGCCACCCGCCGCGCGGCGCAGATTGGCCCGAGCCTCGCCAGGAAAGCTGCGGCAGCCATGACAAGCCTCATGTGTCCGTTCCAGCCTTGTCAGGATAGCGCTTCGTCATGATCAAGACCGGGGTCGTCTTCAGCACATGCTGAGACACCATCGCTGATCCGGAGCAGGTCGCAACCGACATCGAGTTCCCTCCCCTCAATCACCGGAGGTGAAATACGGTTTTGTGCAAATTCAACTATAGTTCCAGGTCCCCATCCAACGTGATGAGAGCCCCATTCGGCCTGATTGAATCCCTGGCTCTGCATATCCAAGGTCTATGTCTCAACACAACCTTTGAATAATTTTGACAGATCTATTGAAACTCAAGGTTAAATTAGGGGCGTCTTTCTGTTGTCTAAAATACTTTTCTTCGATCACTTGAGATTTATTTTACTTAAAATTGACATTCGGCAGGGAATTTAACTTCTCCTGTAGTGAATCCTCAAATAGCATTCGATTCAACATTCTCCGCCCTGGAGTTTCTGATGACGATACAATCCCAGATATCCCTGATCAGGAAAAACTACCTGCTGGCCATTGGCATTCTGGCGGCAGTGGCCCTGTGTGGCGCTGTGCTAATGCATTGGGCGGGCAAGATGCAGACCGGGGCTGCGAGCATAGGCACGGTGGCCAGCCAGCAGACGCAGGCATTCATGGCGGTGATGACGGCGAGCCGGATGGTGATTGCCGCCTCCGAGCGCAGCGATGCCAGTGATGCCGATCTGATGCCGTTGCGCCGGAAACTGGCCAGCGCCGCCGCCGAACTCGAAGGCTTTAACCGGCAGATGAAGGCGCTGCTCGATGCCGGCGAGGGTCAGACCTTCAGTGGCATACCCGAACATGTGGTGGCGATCTATCGCCAGCCGCCGCACCGGCTGGAATACTGGCTGGATTTTGCCCTGATCCGGGCCAAGAATGTCTCAGAATTTACTCTGCGGGAACTGCGCTATCACAACAATGGCACGGTTGCCGTCGATATTGCCCTGCAAACCGGCGACGGCATCATTTCCGGCTTCAAGGCAGCGATGCGGGAGATCGAGACGGAGACGCGGCTCAGGGCACAGCAGCTGCGCCAGGTCCAGATCGGACTGACGGTCGCCACCTTGCTGATCCTGGCGCTGGAAACCGGGCTCATCTTCGGACCGCTGATCCGCCGGCTCGGCGCCGAATATCAACGGGCCGAAGACAGGACGGCGGAACTGCGCCGCAAGGCCTTCAGCGACAGCCTGACGGGGATTGCCAATCGGCGCCGCTTCCATACCGAGCTGGAAAGCACCATTCCTGCCACCCATGAGCAGGCAGGCTTTGCCGTGGTGGTCTGCGACATCAACCGTTTCAAGTCGATCAATGACAGCTTTGGCCATGATGCGGGCGACGCGCTCCTGATTGATGTGGCGGAACGCCTGACAAAGGGGGTCGGCGCCAAGGGGCTTGTAGCCCGGCTCGGCGGCGACGAATTCGCCGTCCTGGGGCGCGGGGTCAGAGATACCGAGGGTCTGACCGACCTGGTCGAACGGGTGCGCGAGACACTGACATTTTCCTGGAGAAGAACCGGCTTTGATGTCGATATTTCGGCCTCGGTCGGTGGTGCGCTCTGCCTATCGGCCCGCGACACGCCGGACCGGCTGCTCGCCTATGCCGACCAGGCGCTCTACGAGGCCAGGAATGGCGGCAGGCCGACCTATGTGATCACACCGCGGCAGCGCGAGGTCGCCGACGAGGAAGCCGCCATCTTGCGCGATATCAACCGTGCCCTGTCGGCTGGCGAATTCGAGGCCTTCTATCAGCCGAAAATCCATGTGGCGACGCGCAGCGTCATCGGCGTCGAGGCGCTGGTGCGCTGGCGTCATGGTCAGAAGGGCCTGCTGCCGCCGGCGCTGTTCCTGCCGGCAGTGCAAAGGGCCGGCAAGATTGCCGATCTCACCCGCTTCATGCTGGATGCCGCCGGGCGCGACATGCGCGGCTGGATCGACGAGCGCCTGCCGATCAGGCATGTGGCCGTCAACATGCCCGAGGCGCTGCTGGCGAGCCGCACCGGGCTTTCCAGCGTGATCGAGACGCTGGAGCGCCATGGCCTGGAAGGCTCGGCCTTCACCATGGAAATCACCGAGGATGTGCTGGTGTCGCGCGCGGCCGATACGATCCACGAAGTGGTCAACGGGCTGTCGCAGCGCGGCGTGCGCATCGCTTTCGATGATTTCGGCACCGGCTTTGCCTCGCTCAGCCATCTGCGCGAATTCACCTTCGACGAGATCAAGATCGACCGCAGCTTCGTCAAGGATATCGGCGTCAGCGATGCCAATGAGCAGATCGTCCGGTCCATCATTTCCCTGGCCAAGGGGTTGAACCGCAGCGTCGTGGCCGAGGGGTCGAGACGGAGGAGCAGTTCCGGTTCCTGGCCGAGCTCGACTGCGCCATGGTGCAGGGCTATCTGTTTGCGCCGCCGATGCCGGAGCCGAAACTGCGCGAGTGGATCGCCGGTTTCGACGCGACCGCCCCATCCGATACCGACCGCCGCAAACGAGGTCCGCGACGGGTGCGCCCGGTTCTCCACCAACCAATGCCCGCCTGAAGCGCCTGTTTGAACCACTTGCCTCAAATTGAGGCTTGAAATTGGGCCCTGCAATGCCTGACCGAAACACCGGCCCAAGATCGCCGGACGAACGAGAGACCGATGTTGAACCTGATGCCCCATCGCCTGGCGCTCTGCCTATTCATGCTCTTCCAGACGGTCGGGCAGCAGCCCGAGGCAGCCGATCTGATGACCCATTGGAACTCGAAGGGCGAAACGGCAGCGCTTCAGGAGATTTCGAGCGCAGTCACTCGCCGCGGCGGCACCATGACCGTGGTGCATATGCCCACCAGCGTGGAGCTGCGCAAGACCTTCATGCGGCTTTATGGCGATGGCCGCCCACCTGCGGCCCTGCACTGGTATCAGGACGGCGACACCAAGCATTTCATCGAACTCGGCATGTTTTCCGAGATCAATGCGCTGACCCCGACATCAGGCTGGAGCGATGTTCTGGCACCGGTGGTGTTGGACCGCATCAGCCACAAGGGCAAGATCCATTTCGTCCCCGTCGGCGTGCATGTGGAAAACTGGCTCTGGGTCAACAAGGCGGTCCTTGCCGACCACGGTCTTGCGCTGCCGAAGAGCTGGGCCGATATCGTCGCGACCGCACGCCGGCTCAAGGAGCAGGGCATCGAGCCGCTGGTTGTCACCGACGATGACTGGGTGCGCGCCATCCTGCTGCGCGCCGTGCTTGCAGACTTGATCGGCCCGCCGGACAAGGCCAATCAGCGACCGGACTGGCAGGCCGTGTTGCAGCATCCGCGCCTCAAGGAGGTCGTCCAGACGCTTGTGGATCTCAATCCGCTGTTGTCGCGCGACAAGAGCAAGCGCAGTTGGAGTGAGGGGGCCAGTGACTTGATCGAGGGCAAGGCAGCGTTTTACCTGATGGGCGACTGGCTGAAAGGCGAGCTGCCGCCGGTCGGCGATAACCGCCGCGATCAGATTGCCTGCCTCGTGCCGCCCGGCAACGACTGGCTCCTGACCGTTGTGGTCGACAGTCTTGCCTTTCCGCCTTCGGCGAATCCCGAAATCAGGATGGCGCAGGCACAGATCATCGCGGCGACCATGGACCCCAAGGTGCAGGTGGCCTTTTCCAACATCAAGGGTTCGATACCGCCCCGGCTCGATACCGAAACCGGCGATCTTGATGACTGTGCGCGGCTGGCCCTGTTCAAGATTGCCGATCCGGCAGTGAGCACCTATCAACTGGAGCCACATACCGATTCCCCAACGGCTGCGGTGCGGTTCTGGATGGCACTCGACGATGCGCTCTGGCAACCCGGGATCACGGTGGATGAGGTCCTGGCCACTCTGCGCCGTGTCGAAGCGGAAAGTCGGTGAACGTGGCTGGGGCGCCATGACCAGAACCTGGGACCGTCGGCACCAGAAACCGATGCCTTACCGCCTGGCGACGCCCTACCGGGGACCGCGACAGGGGGTTCTGTCCGATCCGGGCAAAGGTCAATCCATCCCAATCACGGTGGCGGTTGACGAGGGTGGCGTTCTGCCTGAACGACTGAACAGAAGGTCTCCGGGCTCATCGCAGACCACATCTCATTCAAGTGCTGATCCCTGCCCCGGCCCCCGTTTGACAGGGCAGTCAAACAGCGAAGCATGGCTCCCTATTCCTTGATGATCGCCGATACGAAGCGAGGTCTTGCAACAGCCGCTTCGGCAAAGGTCATGTTGGCAAAGCCCAGATAGCTGCTGAAGGGTTTGTGAGTACCGAAGCTCTCGACATAGATGACGGTATCCGTGGAGGACATTGCCGGCAACCCGGCATTTGAAAGCTTCTGTTTCGGGATCAGATCTGGGTCACCCTTCTCAACCGTCCAGACAGAAATGTAATCCTTGCCGTTGAAGGTCACACTCGATATCCGCATGGCTTTGCCTGCTGCCTCAACGTTGAGGAGGCCCGAATAGACATCGAAGACCTTGGTCAGATAGGCATCAGAGACCACCGTCTCGCGAGAGATCAGATCAGAGACGATATGCGTTGCCTGAACCTGCCGCCAGTATTCGCGGTAAAGATCAAACAGGGTAATAGTACCGAGAAAAAGCAGGATCAGCATCGGAATCAAAAGTGCGAATTCGACGCCAGCCGTCCCGCTTCTGTCGCCGACCAACCCCTTCATCATATGGCTTCCGTCACAAAGGCAAAACGGGCCGTTAGTCGCAACCCGCCAGATGCGTCAAGCGGCAGGGACAGGGCGACACCCAATCCGGGTGTCAGGGGATCCACAACAAAACAGGCACGACCAAAAACAATCTCATTGCCACTGCCGGGATTGAACTTGGTCACGGGAGTGGCAGCGTTCGCCCTGTCGATACAAGGAGTCTGATCCGAAGGGATATCGGACTTCTGTCCAACGGGAGAAAGCTCGAAGATCAGGTTTTCTTCACAGTTCTTCAAGATGCTGGCATGCTCACACACTGACGCCTTGAAATCCTTCGCCGACACGGTCCCGGCGTTAACCTGCATGGATCTTGCCGTACGATTGACAGCCGATTCCAGCACCATGGACTGTGTCATGACCCAACCCATTTCGATTGCCGAAAACAGCAAGGACAAGAAGAGAGGCGCGACAAGGGCAAATTCGACAGCCGTTGATCCCCCGCGGTCTGTGGCGAGCCTGCACCAACGGGAACGAAATTTCGACCCTTTCGCCATCACTGGGTCAACCGAAGCTTGTTGAGGGTCGTCGATATCGACTTGAAGGCATCTTCAATGGCAAGGCCGCTCACCTTGTAAAAATGTGCCGCGGAGCTGGCACACTTCTTCATTTGAGCCTCTGCCGTGCTGTTCACCTCAAAGCCAATTGTAAAGACGGTAATATTCTTGTCCTTTGCCTGCTGGCATGCAGCCTCGAAACGTTTGACCGCCTCATTGGCGGCGTAGTCGCGTTTGTTGTTCGGTGGCAGCTTGAACGGATCGCGATCTGGGTCTCTGGGGCTGAATTGATCGGAAATGGCACCATCTGTCATCAAAACGATGTATTTGACGGTCTCGGTGTCATCGAATGCTGCAGGACGATCCTTGAATTCTTCCGCCATGACGCCGCCTTTCACAGCAGCCTCCGTGATTTTCCTGGACCCCGGATCCAGCAGCCAAAAACCCCATTGCATGGCATTATGCGTTCCGGTTCCGTCATGCATCACCATTTCATCGATCCTGCTTTTCAAGAAGGCAGCATCATTTGAATGATATGTAATGGATGTCGTTTCATCGGGACATCACCACCAGTTCATGTCCGTACGCCCAAAGTTCCAGTTCGTGTAGTGAGCAACCTGGGGACGCTTGCTGAAATCCGGTGCAGAGCCATCGTGGTCATCCGCCGTCAGGGCAAAACACGAGCTGTAACCATGCATACGCGCCGAGCTTCCACCAAGGCGATTGAAAACCTTTTCTCCGATATTCACCTGCCCCGCATATGGAACGATACTGATCGTCGTATGCTTGGCTGCCTCATCTGTCAGAACCTGGTCGATGAACGCCTTGGCCGCATTCTTGAGTTTGCCGATACGGTCATTGGTGATCATCGAGCCCGACATGTCGAGCATCAGCGATAATTCGATATTGCGCTTGGCTTCACGGGCTTCCGCCGAAGCGACGACCGTGAGCTCGTCAATACCAATCAACGGGAGAAAATAGGTTTGCATTTTGTATTCAGCCGTCACTGATACCTGGCGGGCATTCAGAGACAGGTCGGCCTTCTTGCTCAGCGCAACGGCATCACCGAAATCGAGCGCCTTGACATAGTCCGACAGCGTGGCTTCGAAATCCTGAGTTTGTGTCAGGGAGGCTGCGGCAAGCACACCCCGGTCGACGGCATCCTGCAGCTGCACCCGCATCAGTTCATGCCGGCCGATGTCGAGGGCGCCTCCGCACAGAATGATCGGAATGGGAATGGTAAGTGCGAACATGATCGCAACATTTGCATTCCTGTCTTTGACAAACGACATCAGACGATCGAGCTGCGTAATCAACGTCCGTCTTAGACGCAAATGATTTAATAGGCGCTAATTGTTCAATTAAGATTTTCTGCACTTTCCGTGACAGGCCGCCTGCAGCTGAACCGCTTGACCGGTCTGATGCCGGACAACTCACCCGGCGCTTTAGCGTATGATTTCTTCATCAGAGATAACCCTGTCCCGGACCAAGCGAGCTTGCTGGGGCTGCCAGGATAGCGACTTGCCGGTTATAACAGATAACTAAATAAAGATCCGCTTCCTTTAGCGTTTTCTATATTATCGCGAGGCACCGTGCAGGCACACAACCTGCAGACAGTCGACGTTGCCGATCACATCAGGTCTGAAGGTGGAGCAGCACGTGTCGCGGGAGGGCATGGTCAGCATTGGTGGCAACACCAAAAGCGTTTCGGATGAGACGCGAAGCCAACTGGTTGAGGACGCCTCCCTCTACGTCGACGTCCGGATCTTTGAAAGCGGTACGCTGATCGCGGGTCATCGCGTCTTGCAGGGTCATAAACGGCGCTTCGTTCACCAGGATCATCGCGGACCCGTTCAGCGACAACACTGGCCGGAGACGCGCCAGGGCTCCCATGTCGCCAAGCTCAGCATCGCAATTGTCCTTTAGCGACCGCTCGCCTTAAACACGTGATATCAGGCTCGTAGTTTTCCCGCACCATCGGCAGTTTCTCGGCCGTCAACCAGCGATGGCGGCGCTCACGGTCGGATAGCACTTCCATCTTGGAGATGTGACAGGTCGTGAAGGGCATATGACTTCCAACATTTGACGAATGGGAGACGGTGTCCGCGGACTTGGGAACCCACCACACGAGGTTTCACTCGGGCAATCCTTAAGGAAGATGCTGATCAATCAGGTGATCATTGTCCATAGGATCATCATCGCTTCCAGCGCTGACCGTTCGTGCAGCGTAAGCCGTGGGTGACCATCATCGTGATCGGCGAGGCAGCCCGCCCACAGAAATCAAAGCGCGGCGGCCATGCTTTTGAAACCAATCCTGAGCCTTCGAAACACCACATTGACAGTTTGAAGAAGCGCTTGAGCTTCGGAACCGCAACAGCGTCACGGTAGGGCTGCAGAAGCAGCCCTTCATGACGGAAGTCTTGCCAAACTCAAGTCAGTCATCAAGCTGCCTGGGCATGGTGATCTGCCCCGACCTTCGACAAACGTGTATTGCCTTCAGCACTTATGATGCCTTGATCCGCGCTTATGTCGAAACGCGATACAAGCGAAAAGAGTGCTTCAGCTTCCCTGGAAAGCGAATGACTTGCTGCCGTGGACTCTTCAACCATGGCAGCGTTCTGCTGGGTGCTTTGATCGAGCATCGCAACAGCACTGTTGACCTCACGCAAGGCAGCTGCCTGTTCTTTGGCTGCATCAACGATTGCGGCCACATTGCTGCTGACAAGCTTGACCTGCGAAATAATCTCGCGCAGGGCGTTGCCCGTATCCGAAACAAGTTTCACGCCCGTCTGGACCTGGTCTCCCGAGCGTGAAATCAGCAGTTTGATCTCCTTGGCAGCCGTCGCCGAACGCTGGGCAAGTTCTCGGACCTCCTGCGCCACCACGGCAAACCCCTTGCCGGCTTCACCGGCTCGGGCAGCCTCGACACCGGCATTGAGTGCCAGCAAGTTTGTCTGGAACGCGATCTCGTCGATAACGCTGATGATGCTCGAAATCTCCTGCGAAGAGGTTTCAATCTGCTGCATGGCATCAACCGCTTGGCTGACGACGTTCCCGGACAGTTCTGCTGCGGCGCGCGTATCGCGCACCAGGACCCCGGCCTCTTCGGCGCGACGACTTGAATCATTTACGGTTTGAGTGATCTGCTCGAGAGCGGCCGCCGTCTCCTCGACGGAAGCTGCCTGCTGTTCGGTTCGCCTTGAAAGATCGTCGGCTGCACTTCGGATCTGGTTTGAACCGGAAGCAATCGCCTCGGCATTCTGTCCAACACTGCGGATGGCACCTTCCAAAGTTTCCATCGCGGCATTGAAGTCGAGACGGACCTGGTCAAGCTTCGGGACGAAAGCCTGGCTTAACCTGAAGTTGAGCTTGCCTTTCGACAATTCCTCCAATGCCTGACCGAGGCTTACCACGGCAAAGCGGATTTCCTCTGCCTCGAGCGCCTGTTGACGTTCCCGCTCAAGGCGTTCCCGTTCGACTTCGCTCTGGTTCTTGTGCGCCTCGCCTTCGAGCCGCACACGTTCAATCGCATTGTCGCGGAAAACCGCCACTGCCGAGGCCATAAAACCTATTTCATTGTTGAACCCTATGCCGGGGATCTCGGTCTGAAGCCGATTGTTCGCCAATTCGCCCATGGCATTCGTCATGCGAGCCAATGGTCGCGTGAGACTGTTGGAGATCAGGTAAGCGGCCCCGACCGATAGCGTGAAACCACCCAAACCCAGCAGAAGAAGCCACTTTGCCGAGCGTTCCTTGGAGGCCAGGATTTCCGACTGTATCTCGCCCTCGATCGTCCCAAGGGAGGTTGTCAAACTGTGGATTTCGCTGGACGCGGCTCCACCATTGGCGTCCATCACCCTGGAGGCGATTTCGTTTCTCTCGGTGATTACCTCATAGACGTTACGCAGCGCCAGATCATAAGCCGTCAGGCTGGCTCCAACATCGTCTATCTCTACCTGCAAGGTCTCGTCCTGGACGGCTTTGCGGAGCAGGCCAAGCTCCTGCTGAGCGGCCTCCGCCGCGTCTCTGGCCGCTCGGAAATCCTCCTCACGATTGTTGAGAAGATATTTGTTCGCCTGAAGCCTGAGCGTTGTAAGCGATACCCGCAACCGATCGATGTCAGCGCCCGAAGAGGCTTCAACGGTCCGACCCACAGAGCCGGCCAGTTCAGAGACAGCGACCTGTATCGCCGGACCGATTACATCCAGTTGTTCATTGACCAGCTGATCTCGCTGTGGCTCCAGAGCCTGAAAGCGCGTGAACCCGCCACGATAGGCGTTCACCCGCTCTTTGAGCGTGGTCATATATTGGCGAACTTCATCAGAAGGCGTCGATGCAATGATGGTGTCTGCGAATTTTTCGGCCGCTGAAAGATTGTCAAAAACAGTCTGCCGTGCCGTATCGTCGTCCTGGAACCTGTATTTGAGGAAGGCCACGCGGGCACTGAGGATATAGGATTGCATCTGCTCGGCGCCAACCCAAAGATCCGAGTTGGACGCATATCTGTTGAACTCCTCGGTGCTGCGCTCGGCAGTCCAGAGTGACAAAAGCACGGATGCGGCGAGGAGCGAGATAACAAATCCGAATCCGGCATAGATTTTGTGGCTCAGGCGCATGCGATCAAACATGAGTATGACCTCATCGAGTGGTAGTAGGATTTTTTCAAGAAGGAAAATGGAAGCCGCGCATTAAATATGTATTTAAATAAAAGACGTACGTATTTATACGCTTAACATACATACAGTTTAAGTCCTTGCTGCAAATTAACAGAACAACAACCTTCATTCCCCTAGATTTATTGCAATCCCTACAAGTTCTGAGGGGTACGAGGCCGTTTTGAACGTTTTCTCACCAAGAGTATGAGTGCCAACTGCGCGATTTTTGCCATTGCGTTCACCCAATCGTGTATTCAACGATGATCAAGTTGAACCGGGCACTGCTCCCATTCTGCTGCGTTTTGACGCGTCGGGCGCAAAGATCCTCGTACACCATCCAAACCCTGCAGGCCGCCGGGTGGTGATGATCGACGCCTCTGGCGCGGCGTTTGACTTCTCGGCGTCCGTTCGCAATCTTCTGCATCGACCGATGCCTTGCGAAGGTCAGCTCGACGAGCCAACGGCGCAAGCAGCACCTCGAAGCCTTCGACCTTTTGTGGATGCGTTGTGATCTCGATCGTCCACCGCCCGATCTTCTTCAGCCGTCGCTGTCTTTTGTCGCGAGCGCAACCAGCATCGGTAAAGACATGCAGCGAACAGGACCAGCATTGGCATGCGGTTTTCAGGAGACCGGGGCACCGTCACGATCCTCGATGCCGGCATTGTGCGCCATGAGGCCGACCATCTTGCCGGGTGTA
This sequence comes from Peteryoungia desertarenae, assembly GCF_005860795.2. Classification (GTDB taxonomy): domain Bacteria; phylum Pseudomonadota; class Alphaproteobacteria; order Rhizobiales; family Rhizobiaceae; genus Allorhizobium; species Allorhizobium desertarenae. The sequence continues at coordinate 176,056 of NZ_CP058351.1, read as the reverse complement.
TCGAGGATGATCTGGCGCTTGCCGCCTTTGGCTTTACCAGGCATCCCAGCGCCGCGCGCCGCAGCTTTCCGTGGTTTCCACGCTCTGCCTGACAATCAAACCAGCTGTCAGACTTGCTTTCCGCGTTCCCGCTCCCAGGCCTCCATCAGGGGATGATGATTGATGCCTGACCAGGCGACGGTACCCGCCATTCATGGACATTGTGCTGGACGGTCGAGTGGGGCGGGTAACCCTTCGGCGGCATGCGCCAAAGACAGCCGGTCGTGGCGATCTCCAGGGGTTCTCTTGCGCCTGCAGGCGCCCGAAACTCTCCACGGCAGGAAAAGGCGAGGTGTTTTGCGAATGAATGTTACCAAAGCGGAGATTGCGTCGTATTGATACCGTATGACACACCCTCGACGGCAAATTGCAAGCTGGACCTGGAGGTGTTTCACTCAAACCCAACGAATTCACGCTCTTGTCTTGGCGATCGTCCAAATTTTCGTAGGTATTCCCTCGAAAATTGTGCCGAGCTTTCGTATCCAACACCGAATGCGATTTCCGACACTTTCGCACTGGAAGTCTTAAGCGCATCCCGCGCCCGGAGCAGGCGCAGGTCCTTCTGATATTGCAGCGGAGATGTACCAGTCACTGCCTTGAATTGCTCGAAAAATGCCGAACTGCTCATTCCGACATCTCGGGCCAGTTCCTTGACGACGATGGTCCTGGCGAGATTCGTTTGTATCTCCTGCGTGGCCTGAAAAATGCGACTAGCCGCGCTCTCATGCCACAGCAGCTTATGTAGTGTCTCCCCGTGCGGTCCAATCAGCAATCGGGCGTGGATTTCTCGGACGGTGATCGGGGCCAGCAGTCGTCGCTCCAGGTTCGTTTCACAATGCCTGAGATAGCGACGAATGGCGTCCTCGATCTGATCATCGGTGTTGCACAAATGAATCGAAAACGGCTCCGAAGGTCGGGCGCCCGAGGCGGGTAATGCAGCCGGCGCCAGCGAGCGGAGCAGGTCGAGGTCAAGCGGGAAGACAAGGGCAACGTAGGGCAAATCCGGCGCTGCTTCGGTAATCCGCGAGACAACCGGCAAGGTATGGCTGACGATCAGCGACTGGCCGGCGCGCACGGTTATCGTCTTCGCATTGGTCCCCACGTCCTTGGCTCCCTGTAGGATGAGGCAAAGCAATGGACTGTAGACGGTTGCATTTTGGCTGGTGGGAGCCTCGTGGCGCAGGAGGTGAATGCCGCTAACCTCATGAAACAACGCACCCTGACGTAACCCTGACTTATCCAGCAAGGACGACACTTGGTTCAGAAGTGCTTCCTGCGTCATGGAAATCTCCGTTGGTCTGCTGCGATGCATAGCATGGCGACGAATGCAAATTTAGAAAAATCCTCACAGATAGAGGATTGTGCAAGAAAATCGGATAAATCGTAAAGATTGCCACGGCGTCACTGAGTATCGTGTCCCTATCGATACGAAGGGATCGCAGAGATGAAAAATGTTCTCATTACAGGTATTGCAGGTGGCTTTGGCAAGCCCACGGCCCTGGCTCTCCTGGCAAGGGGCAACGTCGTCGCCGGAAGCGTCCGTAGTCGCAGCGGAAAAAATGCCGCGACAGTCGCAGAACTCGAATCAGCGGGCGCTAAGATCGTCGAATTGGACGTGACCGACTCGGCCAGCACCGAGCGCGGCGTATCTGATGCCATCTCGCAGCTCGGCGGGCTCGATATCCTGTTCAACAATGCCGGCATTGGCTCCTATGGTATCCAGGAACTGATGTCTCCCGAGGACATGGCACGGGTATTCGACGTCAATGTCATGGGCGTTCAACGGGTCATGCGGGCGGCGTTGCCGCATCTGCGGGCGCAGGGGCGTGGCACCATTCTCTATACTTCGAGTTTGATCGGGCGGATTGCAACGCCCTTCTACGGCACCTATTCGGCATCGAAATGGGCACTGGAAGCCATGGTCGAATGCTATCGGACGGAGCTTTCCGGGTTCGGTATCGAGTCCTGCCTGATCGAGCCCGGCGCGATGCCCACCGCTTTCTTTGATGGTATGGTCGCTCCGAACGATCCTGCACGCGAGACCGAGTATGGTGACTTCGCCGGAGTGCCGGCGATCTCCAGCGCCGGGTTGGCCGGGATGCTCGCGGCGACGCCCGAGCAGCGTCCGGAGCGCATTGCGGAAGCAATCGTCGCACTCCTGGATCTGCCCTTTGGGAAGAAGCCTTTTCGCACCGTCGTCGACTATGTCGGCGTCGGCCCTGAGATCGAGCGCTACAACGATGTGCTCCACGGCGTCACGCGGAACGTCTTCACCAATTTCGGCATCGAGCAGATGCTCGATTTGAATGCTTGAGGAGGCATAGATGAAAACCATTTTGATCACAGGGGCCTCTTCGGGCATCGGCCTGGCAACGGCGCGGCACTTTCAGGCAAACGGTTGGAACGTCATCGCCACGATGCGTGCTCCGTCCGAAGACAGCGCGCTTGCCAATCTGGACAATGTGCTGGTGACGCGGCTGGATGTAACAGATGCGGTCTCAATCCCGGCGGCGGTGGCGGCGGGCATTGAGAGGTTCGGTAAGATCGACGTGCTGCTTAACAACGCGGGCTACGGCGCTTACGGTGCGCTTGAGGCGTTCACGATGGAGCGTATCCGGCGGCAGTTCGACACCAATGTTGTCGGGCTTCTTGAAGTGACCAAGGCCGTTCTGCCCCATATGCGCAAGAATCGTTCCGGTACGGTCATCAATATCTCTTCCATAGGCGGTCAGATCACCTTTCCCCTCGGCACCCTGTACCACGGCACCAAGTTCGCAGTCGAAGGCCTGTCCGAGGCCCTGCACTACGAGCTCGAACCGCTTGGCATTCGGGTGCGCATTGTCGAACCCGGCATGATCAAGACGAACTTCGGCGGCCGGTCTTTCGATTTCGCAATTGATGAAGACCTTTCGGACTATGCACCGACTGCCGAGGCTATGGGACGCCTGTTCGGCAAATTGGCTTCAAATCCTTCCGCGCCTGAAATAGTCGCGCAGGTTATTTGGGATGCCGCGCATGAGGAAGGAGATCGTTTGCGTTTCCGCGCAGGAGAAGATGCCGACCGTTTGTTGGACGCGCGAAAGAGCCAGGATGATGGAACCTTCATCGGCGGCATCAAGACGTTAATGAGCGGTTGAAACAAGGTTGGCCAGGTTCCGCATTGCCGGCCAACTGGTTCCTGCTCGGCAGAGGTCCGATCTCCACACTTTATGGACCTAGTTCAATTGGAGCGAATGGCAGCCCTTTCAGGGACCCCTGTCTTCATAAGCGATCGATAGCGGGGAGCATTGCAAAGACAATTGGCGGAGCCGGGCCGCTGGGAACGGCCAGCCTTGATACAAGGGGGCCTGAAAACACTGTCATTGAGTATGGTAGCCGGGTGTTCTCAACGAAGAAATCCGCTCTTCAAGCGATTGTCTGCGGCCTGCTGCCTATTCCATTCTGTTTGCGGCCCGCACGGAAACGAAAACCTGAAGGCAGGCTAACAGTAGGATCGCCAGCGCCATGATTGGAGCGCCGCCAATCAGACCGATGCCGCCACCGAACGCCGTCAGCAGGGCGATGGCGATATAGGGCCGCGCAGAACCAGGCTTTGCATCGCCAGGTCGCGAAGCGACCGCCACCAGTGTGACGCCGAACATCGCCATGGCAGCCGCCCCACTATAGAGCCACGGCTCGGCGCCATGCGGATGGGTGTGGTGGGCCATGAACAGCGTGCCTGCCGCCATGCCGGCGATTCCGAGATAAAGCGGGATATGGCCATAGGCCCACAGGCGCAGTTTCTGGCCCGAAGCCGCATCAGCCACATGCCGTTCGGAGGAACCGCGGGCGCGATGGAAATAGCCGGTCCAGAACAGGAAGGCGAGTGCCGTGCCGCAAGCTGCTACCGCCAACCCCTCACCGGTAAGGTGCCCTGCATGATCAAGGCCATGCGCGGCAGAGGCAAAGCTCTCTCCAAGCAGGATGATCGTAAACAGGCCGAAACGCTCCGGCAGGTGTTCGGGATGCGGCGGTGCGCGCCATGTTTCCTTTGCCACGATAAAGGGCGACACGACATCGAGCGCGAAAGCTGCAATCCAGAGCATGAGGCGTGTGTCGGGATCGACAAGTACGGAGCTTGTCCAGGCGAGCGCCTGCAGACTGTAAATCGCGGCGTACAACTTTACGAGGCGGTCCAGACCCGCCCGATGCGATTGAGACAGGTAGGACATGGCAAGCAGGGCCTTGAAGGCAGCGATGCCGAGCGCGAAGGCTCTAACCCGTTCGCCAAAGGCGTCTCCTGTGCCATAGGCGACAATTACCATGGCCAGCATCTGGGCTAAACCGGTCAGGCGCTGATGAAGCCTGTCCTCGTCGAACCGGGTGGCGTGGAAGGTATGTCCGAGCCAGAGCCACCACAACACGAGAAACAGGAAGGCGAATTCGACGGCGCCGGCGAGAGTGTAGTGTTCGCCGAAACGGGAGGCCAAGCCCGCCACCGCCGTCACGAAAACGAGGTCGAAGAACAGTTCGAACCACGTCGTCTTGCGGCCTTCGGCATGGGCGACGGACAGCAGGTGCGCGGGCTTGTCGGTCATGGGATGTACCCTTCGGGTCCGGTTCAGCGGCCAAGCGTCTCGACGACGAGTTGCGCCGCCGCGCCGCCGGAATATTGCTGCTGGCCGGTGATCAGGTTTCCGTCGCGGATGGCGAAGGGCTTGAACATGGAATCGACGATGAAGTTCGTGCCCTCGATCTTTTTCGCCTCCTCCTCAATCCAGAAGGGCTGGATCTTCTGGCCGACAAAGGCATCGGCATAGGCTTCCTCGGAATTGGCAAAGCCAGTCCAGGTCTTGCCCTTCACGAGCAGGTCGCCGTTGGAGAGCGTTGTCTTCAGGAGCACACAGGTGCCGTGGCAGACGATGGCGACAATCTTGCCTGCTTCATAAGCCTTGGCGACAAAGGCATGCAGGTCGGCATCGTCGATCATGGTCACCATCGGCGATTGACCGCCGGCGAGGAAGATCGCGTCGTAGCCGTCAAGGCTGACCTCGGCGATGGATTTGGTGCCCTTCAGCTTTGCCGAATGGGTTGCGGACTTCTTGAAGCCGAGCGAGATCAGATCATGGGCGGAGTAGCCCGATTGATCTTCCGGATCGGAGAAGCCGTCGGCCTGCAGGTCGCCGCCCTTGGGCGATATGATATCGACCTCATAGCCGGCTTCCGTGAAGACCCAATAGGGGTGGGTCAGTTCCGCCCACCAGAAGCCGATCGGCCAGCCGGTGGTTGGCGATGTGCCCGGATTGGCAGCGATCATCAGAACTTTCTTCTTGCCGTAAGTGTCAATGGCAGCAGTCATGGTGTTTCCTTTCTAGAGTGTCTTGGTCTTGGGGTCGATGAAGCGGGTGATCATCGGTGTCAGACGCGGCATGATGACGTAGGTCATCAGTCCGACCTGGATTGTCACGGTGACGAGCACGCGGAGTGCAATTGGCCAACCGGTCATGAAGGGGCCAAGCGCCATGCGATGCGGTGATGGCTGCGGCACTTTCGTATCCGCTGGCGGATCGAACCAGAATTCCAGGCCGGTCATGCGCTCCCAGGCGGCATCCGCGTCAAACAGCGGCTCGGCTTCGTTCAACATTTGCATGCGGAAATCGGAGCGCTCAAAGGCATCGAGACGGTCGATGCTGTCAAACCGGAACACGCTGCGATAGGCACCATTCGCGCCGGGCCGATGGAATTCCGCGCCGAGATAACCAGAAAACCGGCTGGCCGCACCTTCGGTCAGTCGTTTGAGCCAGGCCTCATAGTCGGCTTCGCGGCCAGGCTTGACCTTGCGGCGCAGAACAATGGTGACGGGATCGCTCATGCCGTTACCGGTGGCAGGTCGTACCAGTCCGGCTTCGATTGCTCCCAGAGGTTCTTAATGATGTGTTTGCCTGTAGAACCGTCGATCAGGCCAGCAGAGATCAGCCATCGTCCTGCCGGTGTGACTTCCTTCAGGACTCGACTTCCGCATGTTCTGCAAAAGGCGCGGCGCGAACTATTCGAAGACTGGTACCAGACCAACGCTTCATCGCCTTCGAGTGTCACGTCCTCAATTGGTGAAGCGATGAACGCATTGTAGTTTCCGTGCATCTTGCGGCAGTCCAGGCAATGGCAGGCGAGAACGCCCGCTGCAGAACGCGGCAGTGCAAGCCGGATACTGCCGCAATGGCATGCACCTTCAAGCCTGTCACCCATCTTGATTCTCCTTTCGGGAAACGGCGGCAAAGGCCCAGTTTCGCCCCTTGCCGCGCAAGAGGGCCTGATTGATCCAGACCAGGGCATAGGGTTCGAGAATGCGCGCCCTGGTGATGTCGCCCGCATCGAAAGCCTCGAAGCCAAGGTCTGTCAGCAGGGCCGCAACCTGCGTCTTGGCAATATCGTCATTGCCTGCCATGAACATGACTGGTCGCAGCGGAAGGCCGGACTTGTCCGCCATAACCTCCGCGCCAACCTGATTGAGGGTCTTCACCACGTGGGAAGAGGGCAACCAGCCCTGGACGATTTCGCCGCCCGAATTCGAATGGCCGACGGTCAGGCCAAGCGAACCATCGACCATGCCGAGCGGGTTCGTACAGTCGATGACAATCTTGCCTGACAGGTCACCCAGTGCCTTTACGGCCGTTTCGGCCGCCGCCCATGGCAGGGCCAGGATGACGATGTCCGCCGCGGCCGCAGCGTCTTGTGGACTGGCTGTCCTGGCACCGGCTGCAACGGCCAATTCCTGCGTCGCGGCGGCCTGCGGGTTGCGCACGCCAAGCGTCACCGAATGGCGCTTGCCCTTCAGGCCGTACGCGATGGCGCTGCCGACATTCCCTTTTCCAATGATTGCGATACGCATGCCATGGCTCCACTTGCCTGTCTTGGAGGTCAGTGTTAAAGCGGCGTGACATTGAATGAAAACGAATATGGTTCATGTCAGATATCGATGAAATAAAACTGAGGAGACTGGACCTTACCGTCCTGCTGGTCTTTCTCAACCTGATGCGCGACCGCAAGGCGGTGTTGGTCGCCGACCGCATGGGCCTGACGCAATCGTCGATCAGCCACGCCCTGAAGCGGCTCCGGGATACGTTCGGCGACGCATTATTCCTCAGGAAGCCGCATGGCATGGAGCCCACCGCCGTCGCCATTCGGCTGGAGCCGCAGATCAGAAAGGCGGTTGATGCGCTCAACGGCGCCCTCGCATCGCCCGAGTTATTCGATCCGGCAAGCGCATCCGGCGTGCTGAGGCTCGGCGCCTATGACAGCGAGATGGCCGTACTGATTCCGCAACTGGTTGCCCGCATTCAGGCTGAAGCGCCGGGACTGAAGTTGGCAGCGCGGGCCCTTGGTCGCCGTGATGCGCTCGATGCCCTTGAGACGGGCGAACTTGATCTTGCCATTGGCTTCTTCTGGGATCTGCCAGCCACCGTCCTCGCCACCCCGCTGAATGAGGAGCGATACCTGACCGTGGCAAGACGTGGTCACCCCCTTTTTGAGGAAGGATTTAGTCTCAGGCGATACCTCACTGCCCGCCATCTGGTTGTCTCACCCAACGGAGATCTTTCCGGCATTGTGGACCGATCGCTGGAGAGACTTGGAAAGACTCGCAATGTCGTTTGCGCCGTCCCGCAATTTTTCCCAGCCCTGGCAACACTTGCCGCCAGCGATCTGGTGGCAACGCTCCCCGCAACGCTGGTCCGACAATTCTCAGCCTCCTTCGACCTTGATTGCCGCGAGCCTCCACTTGAAATCCGCCGCTTTACCATATCGCTCGTGCGTCACCGGCGAAACGAGAAGAACACGAAGCTGGACTGGATTGGCGACATCATGAGAGACCTTGAGAGCGACCGCTATCAGAGAGCGCCGGATTGATTGTCCATTGCGACAATGGGCGCGGTCGCTGACTGTTCGGCGGCCCAAACAGAGCGATTGCTATCGGTAAGGCGAAAGGCTTTGCCCAAACGACGGAAACGTGGAGGGCTTCGGATGCACCAAGGCGTGGGAAAGCCTTTCATGCATGAACTTGCGGTAGGTGTCGCTGCGATTTGAAGCTCTTCATGATCCGTTCTCGTCGCCGGACTGGCTGATGCGGGTTCTAACTGCGCAGGCAAATGATAAACTTCGGGATCTGCTGGGAGCAGCTTTTCGACAGCCTGAAGCAAACATGCTACCGCTATTCAAACCAAAACCGCCCCTCCTGCGGACCGCGCAGCCCCGGCGAAGTTCAGTGTCTCGTCTCTGGGATCAACTTCTTGATGCCGTGTTTAAGCATTATGCGGGTCACATCGTGATGATCGGAGGCTCCTGCGTTCGCGTTCCCCAGCACGGTGCCAACGCTCAAAAGGGGGCTCTGCCGATCCTTGCACGGGTTGTTCCCGTGGCGGCCTGCCCCCAAAAAATCCATCCGCTCCTCGATGCCGATGGACGGCCAGGTTGGCTGTCGTCGACTGAAGGCCACACTGCTGACGCTGCCATGGCCGAAAGCTCGCTCAGCGGGTTGCAGCCTGGGACAACGCTTCTTGCGGACATGGCGTGCAACACCCAAGCGATCCGCCACTTTCCCAGGCAACGGAAAGCCGCCGACGCCTCCTCGACCATTGCAGCATTGCGCTGCGTCGCCTTGTCCATGTCGTCGATCGCGCAATTGATCTCCTTCAATCCTGACGACTGTTCGCGATAGGCACCGGCAATAACGATGATTGCTTCGGCAATTTTGCCGATACGCTCTTAAATCTTCAAAAGCGCATCGCTCGTCTCGTTGACCAGGCTTACCAGTCTACTCCCCGCATTACGAGATCAGCGAAGAGGCCCTCACCTGGCTTGCCGAACGAACCGCCATATTGCTGGACCTCGTCAAGCTTGTCTGCACAGAACATCTGCAAAAGCTTGAGGCACGGATTGGTGCGGAGTAGCTCCGGCTTAGGCTGTCGTCTTCTGATCCTGCAGGGAATGCAGGTAGTCAGCAGCAGCCTGTGCCTTGGAGGCCGCCCGTAAGATGGCGCGGCTGTCCTCCTTCATGACGGCTAGGCAGCTTGCAAGGTAGGAGGAGCTTTCGGGCCTGACACTGGCTGTGACCCCAAGATCGGCTGAGAGGAAGCAGGCCGTGATTTCTGCAACGAGTTGCTCAAACTGATAGGCCTGATGGCGCCGGTCAGTGCTCTTCAACCGGTCAAGGCGCTGGTGTCAATGCCGCATGAATTTTCCCCAGAAATGCCGAAGTAAAATTCCCCAGTTATGCCGACTTCGGCATCAGAGCGACCGGGAATTTGTTTGCGCGAGGAAGGCATGGCCACAAAGCCCGGATAATCCGGGCGGCCATGTCGGGGAAATTCATGGGCGCGTCGATGCTGCACCTGACGCGACCCCTGTCAGTCCTCCGTCAAGACAGCAGGACAAGGCAAGGGAGAGTGGCAGGGCTGAGCACGCCCCAAGCACGCCATTGATCCGACACACCTCCACACTGGAGGCAATCCGGCTTGAGGTCAGGCCATGGCATGGGTGAAGGTTGCACCATGGCGCACAACCTGCCTGGGCGCGCCTTGCCGAAGGACCGCAATGCCAACGGCATCAAAGCCAGATGGCAGGCTCCTGCTCTCTGTCAAGGCCGCACGGGAACTGTCCGGCTCAGGCTGTCCGTCTCATGACCTGAGGCTTGCATCAGGGGATCAGGAACGCTATCGGGGAACTGGCGGACGGACAATCACGAGCGGGCCTCATGCGGCGGCCCGGGAGACATGACCATGTCAAGCCGCAGGGGTGAACTGACCCGCAGCCAGATCGATCGCGACTGGCCCCACAGCCACACAGCATGGGCGATGATCTCGGCGAGAAAACGATGGCGACGGTAAAGTGGATCGCGGTCAGTCATGGCCGAGAATCCCATATTGAAGTCCACGCTTCGTTAAGTTGACGATGCCACCTCATTGCCTCAGCTCCGCAAACGAGCTTGGAGCGAGACATGCCCCTTCTTCCTAAAGAGGAAAACTTCCAATGACAGTTCGACAACTGAATGCGGGTAACTGGCTTAATCCCCCTGCAATCTATACTCAGTCCGATGAGGAACTCACGCTTGAGACGGGGTCACAAACTGATTTTTGGCGGGACACGCTCTACGGCTTCCGGCGAGACAATGGGCACGCGTTCCTGACTGGGGTAGACGGCGACTTCACCGCTTACCTTACGTTCAAAGGAGACTTCCAGGCACTGTACGACCAGGCAGGGCTGATGTTGCGCCAGGACGAGGCTCATTGGATCAAAGCGGGTATCGAAGTCACCGACGGGATGCTCAACATGTCGGTCGTTGTTACGCGACAAACATCGGATTGGTCGACTTTTGGCCTGCCGACGTCTGAACAATCGCATCGACTACGGATCACGCGGAAAGGCGCCGCCGTCATCGTCCAGTTCCGCAACGTGCGGAGCCGATGGCAGCTGCTACGAGTGGCAAATTTTCCCGAGGGGCCGGCGCAGCTTGGACCGATGGCTTGCTCGCCCCAGCGATCCCAATTGAGGGTCACCTTCACCGAATTTCATATCACACCGCCTGTCGAACAGGCGTTGCACGACGAAACCATTGCGTAAGGCGTCCCGGTGCTAAATTTACTCAAGAGAAATACACTGCGGATGGGAGGGGTGGGTTCAGCAAGCTGATCTTTCGCTCAGCTACCGCTGACACCGCACAGCTTCGTTGGTTGGTCACGCCTCCCCCGCCGCTCTTTGCGATTAGATTTCAAGCGGCGGCGGCAGGTGGGCTAAGAGGTCGCTTTTGCCCGTTACGGCGGCGATCCCTCCCAGAGCAAAGGCAAAGAGATGCTCTGCCAGTTTTGTCGCTGCGACAGGCTCCTCTGAGAGAGCGGTGTAACTGCGCAACATGACATCTGGGTCTCCTAACAGAACCGCATCCACGGGCGACAGAATGCTTAAGACGATCCTTGCGACACGAGGATCGTCTTCTGGCCAGCCAGCGATTTCCGCTACCAGACGGCGGGCGGCGGCTCGCTTGGGGAGCATTTCCCGATCCTCCAGAATGTGGAACGCAGGTGACGGAGCTTGGAACTCTCGTCTCAGTATCCGAAGCGCCCAGTTCGTCTCGTCTAGAGAGGTCACCGATTTGACTGCCAGGTCTATCAAGGCGCGCAACTTGGTCGCTGCATGACCCGGACCGCCTTCAATCTCGATAAGTTCGTCAAGCCCTACGATTTTTGCATGGGCAGCGGCCAGCACCTCTGCATACAAGGTCTCGAACCCGCCGAAGTGATAGTTGATCGCAGCAACGTTCGCGCCTGCGCGAGCCGTGATTTGACGTCCGCTGGCGCGATCAAAGCCGTGTTCGGCGAATATCTCACACGCGGCGCGCAGCAATTGCTCGCGCGTTGCGGCGCCATCCTGGCGGCGAGGACTCGAAGGTGGGATCGTGCTCATCGCTTCTCCAACTATTCGCGCGCGCCGAAAATGTCAAACATGCGATTGAAACATATGTTTGAATTTGTAATAAGGCGCGCTTTCAATTCGCCGACCCTCCTTGTTGCGAATCTAGAGTTCTGGAGCTCACCCCAATGCTGGTACAAGTTAGACCCTATGCCCCCCTCACCGACCTCGAGCCCTGCCTGAAAATCTGGCGTCAGGCTTCAGAAGTAGGTCACCCTTTTCTCAGCTCGGAGAAGCTCGATGCTGATGCCATCAAAGTCAGAGAGATCTACATGCCGAACGCGGAAATCCTTGTGATCGAGGTTGGTAAGAAGATCGCCGGATTTATTGCCCTCATCGGAGACTTCGTGGGGGGCTTGTTCGTCGACCCCGAGGCTCATCGGATGGGGATCGGACGACGTCTGGTAGATGCGGCCAAGCAGTCACGAGCGGAGCTCACGGTCGATGTATATGCCCAGAACGAAAACGCTATAAGCTTCTATGGGGCGGTGGGGTTTCGTGAAATCGGACGAAAGCCAACCGACGACCAAGGGCGCCCCCACCCCTTGATAGTCATGAAGCTCGGCGAAGAGGGCTCCGCGATCGCCTGAGGGGTGCACTTGGACCGGAAGGAAGTAACGCGTAGCCTGACTCTTGAAGGAATCTGAAGTCGCGGCCCTCATTTAATGTCGGGACCTTCTGCCGTAAATTCAGCGAGTTAGAAGCAAGATGAATTGCATCAACCGAAATTTTAAGGCGTACCGCCTATGGGTTTAGCGCGTTATTGAGGTCATGCAATCCGACCATCAGCATCATGGGGTCGGAAGGAGAAGAAAGGAAGCCGACGGCCTCATAGAAGGCTCGTGCGTCATCTGAAATCGCATGAACGAGCATACCTCGAATGCCAAGTACTTCCGCAGCATTGAGCAGTCGCAGGCCCGCGTCGCGCACCAACGCCCTGCCGATACCACGCCCCTGGTAGGATTGATCAATGGCGAGGCGACCAAGCACAGCGACCGGGATTGGATCAGGCATATTGCGCCGAAAACGACCAGGAGCTTCCGGCTGTTTGACGGCGCCGGAAGCGAGCGCGTAATAGGCGATGACGCGGCTCTCCTCGCACACCACGAAGGTCCGCGATGCGCCGCTCGTTTGATTAGAACGAGCGCGACGTCGCAGCCAGTCGTCCAGTTCGATGACCCCGGAATTGAACTCAGCCAGCTCATGATGATCCGCCAGGGGTGCCGGTGCGCTGAGGGTCACGCCTCATCCCACGGTGCTTTGGTCGACATGGTGCGTGCTAAACGCTCGTTGGGCTGCGTGGGTGCATCGAGCCGGGCAAGGTATTCAGCATAGATTTCCGGGTCTACCGTAAAGATAGTGCGGTCGAGGAGTACCTCCTCGGCTCGGCGCTCGGAAGCCTCCAACATGAAATCCGTGCGCGTCTTACCAAGCAACTCAGCGGCTCGATCAATCAAGTTGCGGCTCGCAGGCTTGATGCGCATATTCAGTGGTACGCTTGCATCCGAGCTTTTGCTCGTGTGTGAGGTCGGCATGGCAAACTCCTGTTTGCACCTATATAGCGTAACGACAATATCTTTACAAGATCTCCGTAAAGACACTGTCGTTACACCGTGCGTGGAGGCGTCGTCTTAACTGATTTTGAGACGCGATAGTTCCTTCGTGTAGAATTTTACGCGTCAATTAACAAAGCGATTTCCCGCCAAGTTGCGATGGCGTGGGCCCGAAGCTGGCGATGATCGGCGGCGGTTAGATGTTTGCGGTGAAGAAGGAAGAGATTGGCGATCTGGCCATGAGTTGAGACAAAGCGCTGGCATTGCCGCGCCGACTTGAAGCGCATCATGCGTCGCTCTCGTCGCCGCACGGCAAGATGTGAATTCTCGGCGCGATTATTGATGCCCTTGTGGGACCGATGCTCGACGCCCGGCATCAATTCGGCCTTTGCTGCAGAGTAGGACCGCATCTTGTCGGTGATCATGACCCATGGGGTGGTACCCTGAACCTTGAGCAGCTTGCGCATGAGCCGCAGGGCTGCCCGCTTGTTCCTCCGGCTTTGCAAGAGAGCATCGAGGACGTAACCGTTGGCATCGACGGCACGCCATAGCCAGCATTTCTTTCCCTTGATCGTCACCACCATTTCATCGAGCTGCCACTTGTCGGCAAAGTGGTCTCGTGAGCGGCGGCGGAGTTGATGAGCAAACTTCTGGCCAAACTTTGCCGCCCACTCTCAGACTGTCTGGAATGAGACGTTGATGCCGCGTTCCGCCAAAAGATCCTCAACGTCGCGGAAGCTGAGCGGAAACCGATAATAGAGCCACACGGCATGGGCAATTATCTCAGCGGGAACGCGGTGGCGTCTGAAATGGGCAGGTGGGGCTTCGGTCATGACAGCCCGAATATCAAGCCGATCCCAACCACGCGGTTAAGGCGACGCCTCCCTACGGCCGCTTTCTGCCGCAGGATAAGGCGGCCCTTGCCGCCCGGATTTTGAATCAGGTATGGGAAGCGGCATAGGTCCCGGCCCTGCCTTGATGGATATAGCACCAAGTGCTATATAAAGCGATGTCAGAACGAGTGTTCAAAACCGCGTGGTTTGCCAAGGCAGCGAAGAAGGCGCGCATTTCAGACAAGGCTCTGTCGAAGGCGATCCGTCAGGTTGCTCTCGGACAGGCCGACGACCTTGGCGGAGGCGTCTTCAAGAAGCGGTTGAACGACAACATGCACCGATCAATCGTTCTGGCAAAGACCCGGGAGTTCTGGGTGTTTGCCTATCTCTTCGCTAAGAAGGATCGGGCGAACATCGAGGACGACGAGTTGGTTGCGTTTCGAACGCTCGCCGATCTCTATCGGCGCAAGACGAAGGGCGACCTCGACGCTGAAATCGAGAGCGGTGCATTGCTGGAGGTGGACCATGACAACTAAGCGCAAGTTCAAGAGCGATGCATTTGAGGCGATCCATAGCGCGGTCGAGGGTATGTATGCCGCTGGCACCATCGACAAGGAAACCATGAGAACCTTCGATGAGGACTGCCTGGTCATTCCACGGGAACTGACACCTGGTGAGATCAAGGCACTGCGCGAGAACAATCATGTAAGCCAGCCGGTCTTTGCCCGCTATCTGAACACCAGCCAATCGACGGTCCAGAAATGGGAGACCGGCGCCAAGCGACCGAGCGGACCGGCGCTCAAGCTTTTGTCAATCGTGCAAAAACACGGGCTGCAGATGCTGGCATGAGAGGATGACGGTATCATGGGTCGACGACCGATCCCTCATTCGCTTGCTCCTGCCGGACCCGATCTCGTTCTCAACTCTGATGGCAGCATGCCTTCTGCCGCGCGGAACGCCCGAGAGAAGGCATCGACCGAAGCATAGCCGTAAATGTTCGCAACACGGGCAACGCGTTCTCCTGCCAAAAGGGCTTCACGTGCACATTCCAGGCGCCAGCGCCTGAGATAGCCCATTGGCGTCTCACCTACACAAGCGTTGAACGACCGCATGAAGGCGGCGCGCGACATGCCCGCGCGTTCAGCCAATCCCTCAATGTTCCAACGTCGCCCCGGATCACCGTGGATCGCAACCAGCGCCTTGGACAGCCGAGCATCAGCCAGACCGGCAAGTAGCCCGGTCTTCATCCGGCCGGACGCCAGTTCATCCCGCAAGACATGAATGATCAGAGCCCGCGCATAGGCCGCAAGCAACGCCTGCGCACCGCATCGGGGAGTGGTAGCCTCTTCGACCAACAGGCTCGCGAGGAACTGCATTTCCCCGGTGCACTGATAGGACTTGCCGCGCAAGGCTTGCAACGGTTTCGCCACACGACCTGGGTGGATGATCACTGTCACCGCAGCCACCTCACTCGAACCTATGGTGACGCGGGAGGCATCAGGAGAGATCGACAGGGCAGCATCGGGATCGGAGCCAATGCAGACGGAGACGATCGATAACCCATCAACAAGATGCGCAAGTCGATCAAGAATGCTTTGAGACACAACGAGACTCTCAGTCGGATAAATGGGATTCTTACCGTTCGATAGTGCACTAGCATGATCATGATCTCAACTAAGTTTCGCAGACAGGAGATTCCAGATGCTCATACCCCGCCAGAAAACACCCGACCTCTCCTTGCCTACCATCACAGGCAAGCAGTTCATTCTTTCTACTGAGGGTTCAGCCCGCGGCACTGTGCTCTGTTTCTATCGTGGTCTGCACTGTCCCATCTGCGCGACCTACCTTGCCGAGCTTGAGCGCCTGACCCCGTCCTTTGCCGAACGCGGCATCTCGACCCTCGCAATCTCGACGGACACATATGAGCGGGCCGCTGAGATGGCACGAAAGATTGATGCAAAGGCCTTGCGGGTTGCCTATCAACTCACTTTGAAAGAGGCACGAGATTGGGGCCTCTATATCTCGACATCCCGTGGAAAAACCTCCATCGGAATCGAGGAGCCCGCATTGTTCTCAGAGCCCGGGCTGTTTCTCGTAAACCCGGACCAGACCCTCTACTACATGTCGGTGCAGACCATGCCTTTCGTCAGGCCGCACTTTTCCGAACTGATCAAGGCCGTCGATTTCGCAATCGAGAAATCCTATCCCGCACGCGGTGAATACACCGGCCCCGTCTGAGTTGTGACGGTGTCTATGGGGTCTCCCAGGGGCGTTGTGCCCCTGTGGGGCCCGCATCGAAGGCGATACCGGTTACTTCTCTGGGGTCAGACACCGCTTGTGAGGTCAGTGCAGTCCGTTAGCATCGTTTTGTCCGGAGAGGCAGCGATGGCGTTGGAATGGCCAATTACCATCCAGGTGTTGGTTTCCGCGCGGAAACCAACACTGAGGCATATCAAGCTCGGCCTATTGGATAACGGTCTTTTCCAGCTGTCGAATCGTGTTCTTGATTATCCTTGGTCAAGGGTGGCACAGATGCCTGTCAGACGGCCTGCGCCGCCAGAAATGCGCGTAACCTGTCAGTTTGCGGAGCGCGAAGGACGTCCTGTGGATCGCCTTCTTCGGCCACCACCCCCTGGCTGAGAAACAAGACCTTGTTGGACACTTCGCGGGCAAAGTTCATTTCATGCGTCACGACGATCATCGTACGCCCTTCTTCCGCCAGGCTTCGCATGACACGCAGCACTTCGCCGACGAGCTCTGGATCGAGCGCACTGGTCGGCTCGTCGAACAGAATGAGTTCAGGCTCCATGGCAAGCGCCCGGGCGATCGCCACGCGCTGTTGCTCGCCACCCGAGAGGAACGCCGGATAGGCATCCCGCCTATGCGACAGTCCGACCTTGGCAAGATAGAAGTCTGCCTGTTCGCCCGCTTCCGATCGCTTGAGTCCCTTGACGCGGGTCGGGCCGAGCATCACGTTTTCGCGGGCAGTCATGTGCGCCCAGAGATTGAATTGCTGGAAGACCATGGCGACGCGTGCCCGGTAGGCGCAAAGCGCAGCCTCATCGACCACGAACAGGTCACCATTGCGGTCCTTGCGGCAGATGAGCGGTTTAGCGTCCAGGGTGATCGTTCCCGAAGTTGGGCGCTCGAGAAAGTTGAGGCACCGCAAGAACGTGCTCTTCCCCGATCCGGAAGAACCGATCATGGAGATAACGTCGCCCTTGCTGGCGCTCAAAGACACGCCCTTCAGCACCTCGACGGCACCGAAGGACTTGTGAATGCTGTTTGCGGAAAGCATGGTCGTCATGGTTGGTCTCACGGGCTGAGGAGTGGGCCACTGCGGAAAGGACGAGTACCGGCGATCTTGCCGAGCCGCTTGTTGATTTCCGCGATCCGAGTGGCCGGGCGCGCATAGAAGACGCCCGATGTGCCGGCGGCGACGGGATGCAGGTCCCCCGTCACGGGATCGGTGATTTCGGCAACGACTTCGCCTTGACGGACGTGGTGGCCTAGGGACACCGTATAGGAGACAAGCCCCGAAACCGGCGCGACCAGGGCCTCGGAACCGGCAAGCGGAGTGGCCTCGCAGGAGAGCGCCGGGAGAATCGGCTTCCCGGCGATTACGCCGATATGCCGAAGATAGTCCACCAAGGATTTCGCATCGGCTCCCGCCACCTTGCGGTCGACATCCATGCGTCCCCTTAGTTCGAGTGTGCAACTGACGCAGCCCTGAGAGACAGGTTTATCGGGAAAGGCCTCAGCGATCGCGCCCCACGGCCTTGTCAGAGCCTCGTCGAACGGCTCACCTCCGGAGACGTCCGCCACCAGCACCGCGCGGCAGCGCGCCAGTGCGGCCAGCGGCAAGATGCTCTCAAGCGAGGCGGGCTGGGTGTAAAGATGCAACTCTGCCTCGCCGTCGCAATGCAGATCGATGACCACGTCGGCCGGAAGAGCAAGCCTCATCAGCGCATGGCGCAACCGGTCGCTGGGCGCCGACGGCGCAATCGTTTCGAGCGCCTGAAGCAGCGCCTGTCGGATCCGGGCCGTATTCGACTGAGGGTCCTTGGTGAGTGCGTCCTTGAGCTGCGCGATGGCCTGCGCAGTCAGATCCGGATAGTCGCGGTTGAAGTTACGGCCGTCATAGTGATCGAAACGGCCCTGCTGATCCCCATGCAGGAACTGCCCGAGTGCAAGCGGATTGGCCGCCGGCACGACTGTCACCCGTCCGCGGATCTTGCCCGCCCTATCTTCCTCGATCAAGCGATCGACCAGAAGCCGCGCGACCAGCATGCCCGGCCCCTCATCGGCATGAAGGCCGCCCTGGACATAGACATGCGGCCCGTCATTGCCGTCTCCGAAGCTGAACCAGGTCAGCCGATGGATGGTGCCCGTCGCGCGTCCTGGAATGTCGATAAAATGTTCATGCATGAGCGGGTTCCGCGGCCACCAACCTGGTTGTGCTTGCGCGTGGATCGAGGTGGCGAAGATAGTGACGCTCCATCAGGCGGAACATCTGGGTGAGAATGATGGTGAGTGTCAGGTAGAAGACGGCCGCCATGCCGAAGCTCTCCGGCAGCACGAGATAGTTGGTATAGACGTCGCGCGCGACGCGCAGAACCTCGACGATGGTGACGGTGCTGGCAAGCGCTGTCGCGTGCATCATCTGCACGACCTCATTGCCATATTGCGGAAGAGCCCGTCGCCATGCACCGGGCCAGAATACGTCGCGTAGCACCTGGTGCCGTGCCAGTCCCATCGCTCTCGCCGCTTCGATCTCGCCAGCCGGGGTCGCCCGGATGGCGCCCGCAAACATTTCCGTCGTATAGGCTGTGGTGTTCAATGTGAAGGCAAGCCAGGCGCAGAACCAGGGGCTACGCAGCACGGGCCAGATCCCGCTCTCGCGGATCGCTTCGAACTGGGGCAGGCCGTAATAGATGATGAAGAGCTGCACCAGGAGCGGTGTGCCCCGGATCACATAGGTATATGTCCACACCGGTATCCGCAGCCAGGGATTGCTCGAGGCACGTGCGATCGACAGGGGGATCGACAGAACGAGGCCAGCCGAGATCGACATCACGAGAAGAAGCAGCGTGATCCACAGGCCATCAATGAAGAAGGGCAGCGTCTCGGATACGATTTGCCAATTGATCATCGAAGGGCCTCCCGACGAACGCCACGTGAGAAACGTCGCTCGACCATCGAAAGGACCAGGATCGAGACTGTGGTCACGGCGAGATAGATGGCCCCGGTCAAAGCGTAGAAGGTAAAGGGTGCCCGGGTGGCTGCGGATGCCAGGCCCGCCCGATGCACCATGTCATCGAGGCCGATGATCGAAACAAGCGCGGTCGCCTTCAACATGACCAGCCAGTTGTTGGTAAAGCCCGGGATGGCGTGTCGGATCATCTGCGGCGTGGTGATGTTGGCGAGCACCTGCAAGCGTGTCATTCCGCAGGCATGGCCGGCCTCGATCTGGCCACGGGGAATGGCAAGGATCGCCCCGCGAAACGTCTCGGTGAGATAGGCTCCGAAAACAAAGCCGAGCGTAATCGTGCCAGCGGCAAAGGGATTGATTTCGATATATCCCCATCCTTGCGCATCAGCCAGCCGGTTGAGCAGGATCTGACCGCCGTAAAACACCCCGAGCATGAGGAGCAGGTCGGGCAGCGAGCGGACAATGGTCGTGTAGGCATTCGCAACAGCACGCAATAGCGGAGACGGCGATAGCTTTGCGACGGCGCCAGCCAGACCGAAGACGCAGGCAACCAGTAGCGAGACCGAAGCCACCGACAAGGTGACGCCGAGCCCCGCAAGGATCATGGGCAGATATCCATGGAACATGAGGCCTCCCAGGCATGCTGCCCCACCACATCATGTGGTGGGGCAGCATGCACGTTTACATGTCAGGGCTGGACCGGCTTCGGCATGATGTCGAAGTCGAAATACTTGGCCGAGAGCCTCTTGTAGGTCCCGTTCCTCATCACTTCGGCAAGCGCAGTGTTGATGTTCGACTTCAGCTCGTCCTCTCCCTTGCGAAGGGCAATGCCAACGCCGCCATCCGTGCTTTGGGTCAGGGAAATGGCTTCGCCAACCTGCGCGAAACCCTTGCCCTCAGACTGCTTGAGGAAGCTTTCGCTGGAGACCACCGACGATCCGAACGCGATGTCACCGCGGCCCGCCGCAAGCTCCAGATAGACGGCGGTTTCCTTGTCGACGAGTAGTGTTTCGCTATCGGGATAGGTCGCCGCAACATAGTCAGCGCGGGGGCTGTTGCGCAGCACGATGATCGTCTTGCCCTTGAGATCCTCGGGCGAATAGCCGGTGAAAGCACCCTCTTTGGCAATGAAGCGCGAAGGCACATCATAATAGGGATCGGAGAAGTCGACGACCTGTTTGCGCTTTTCCGTGATGGTCATGGAGGCTACGATAATGTCGAATTTCTTGGCGTTCAGTGCCGGGATCATGCCATCCCATTCCTGCTGCACCATTTCGCAGGTGACCTTCATCTCGTCACATAGCGCCTGGGCAATCTCGATGTCGAACCCGGACAGCGTGCCGTCGGCGGAGACCTGGCTGAAGGGCGGATAGTTGCCCTCGACGCCGATGCGCAGCGTGTCCGCATGGGCTACGCTGGCGGCAAGAAGAAGTGTAATCACAGAGCATGCTGTCTTTAAGCGCATAGGAAATGACCTCCCTGTTTTGTTTCCTGTGGCTTGACGATGGCAGTAGATTTTCAGATAGTCAATGGGTGAAAAAAATCATGTCACCATCTCCGTCCTCCTGGTCAGCAGAAGCCGACCGCCGCTTCAACGCCTCTCCGCTCGGAAAGAAGGTTCTGTCTCTTCTGGCCGAAGGCTCGCCTTCCCAGCGCGGCCTGTCGGAATTCATCTTGCGAGACCCGATATTCGTTGCCACCCACGGGATCGAAGAGGTCGCCCGGCAATCAACGATTTCCGCAAGCACGATCAGTCGATACGTGCGTGATCTCGGTCTCTCCGGCTATGCCGAATTTCGCGCGGCTGTCGGCGAGACCGTGCATGCGCTCATTGCGCCGGTAAACAAGCTTGGTGCGGAACTGGACAAGGGCAGCGCAGGACATGGGGCGGCAGAAGCAAGTCTCGCAAACGGTCTTCGATCCATTGAAGCCCTGACAGATCCGCAGACGGCTCACACGATCCGCGAGGTCGCCATGTCGATCAAGGAGGCACGCAACGTCTGGGTGATGGGCTTCGGGCTGTCATCGCATCTTGCAGCCATGCTCACCCTTGGCCTCCAACCCTATCGCGATGGCGTGGTCAATGTCGTGCAATATGGCGGAACGGAAGTGGCCGCAGGTCGGCTGATGAGTGCGGGTAAAGGCGATCTCGTCATCGCACTCGCCTTTCCACGCTATTCGGCAGATGTCACTGAGCTCGCCAACGCAGCAAAGCGGGCAGGTGCTGGCATTGTGGCGCTGACCGATTCCATCGCGTCACCTCTGGCAGCAATGGCCACGACATTGCTTCTTGCACCGGCACCGCATCCACTCTTGCCTTCATCCTCATTGCCCGCGCTTGCTCTCATCGAAGCCCTTGTCTCGGAATTTCTGGTTTCCGATCCCGCCCATATCGAGCGCGCCGGCCGACTGGCTGCAGCAATGTCGGCCTATCTGTCCTCATCAGCCTGATAAATGTGAACGAATATCCTGCTTCCAGATCTGAAGCTAATCCTGTTCAGCCAAAGGGGGCTTTGAACAAGACTATTTCGGGCTTCATGCTCGCGGCGATTTTGATGAAGAAGAACAGAATTGACGGAGCCTGGACATAGCCTTGGAGGGCTCTTCAATGCGGGGGCCAGGCTTGGGCGAAGCCTTCTTCGGCTGCGCAGCGGTTTTGCCAGAAGGGCCTTTTCCGAAGTGTTTTTGGTGTCCTATATCCAGTTCTCGGTCTCTCAATGCGAAAGATCACGCCAACAGCGCATTTGCGGCGAAAAGCGCTGGATTCCAGACAAGTGCAGAAACAGAAGCTGTTGGGAGCTGGAACAGTCCTGAAACCGCATATGAGAGCCAGTCCCAGGTTCAGCGAGCTCAGGTAGAATGTCCATTTTTTCCGCGACATACAGCAATTGACCCGCATGATCTGCGAATAACGAATTCTGGCTGAAGCTCGATAGACCGTGGCCCCGACACATCTCCTGCAATACGGCTCAAAAGCAGCCTTGCAGCCTGTTCGCCGATCTGGCGTGCCGGCTGACGCAGCACGGTCAGTTGCGGCTTAAAACAGTCTGCCCACTCAAAATCGTCAAAGCTCACCACAGCCAGATCGTCTGGAACGCTGAGGCCAAGCTTGTTGAGACACCGCAAGATACCGAGCGTTGCAACATTATTGCCACCGATGAGCGCTGTTGGAGGGCGCGACGACCGCATGAGTTGGCCGGTTGCAAGGGCTGCATCATCTATTGTGGGACATCCAGTCGTCGAGGGACAGTCTTCAGCCGGCAGATTATGCGCCATGATCGCGGCTTTGAACCCCGCGATACGGCTCTCAGTCGTTGCAACTCCTGATTGCCCTGCCACAAAGCCGATCGCATGATGGCCAAGTCGCGCGAGATGGTCAAACAGAGTGAAGACGGCATTGGTATTGTCGATCCCCACCTGATCCAGGTTCGAACATTGAAGGCGATCGATCAGGACGGTTGGCACACCATTCTGGTGGAGGTAATGCATGGCACTCCCTTCGCCTCGTCCCGTCGGTGCCAGAATGACCCCATCCACCCGATGCTGGTGAAGCGCCCTGATGCGGTTCAACTCACTTTCAGGGTCATCGCCGGTATCAATCAGGAAAACCGTGGTCCGAACCGCCAGGAGTTCGAGCTCGATTGCGCGAATGATCTCGGCAAAATAGGAATTGCCGATCGCCGGTACTGCGACGCCGATACTGTTGCTGCGGGACCGTGCAAGCGATCTCGCGAGGCCGTTCATCGAGTAACCGGTTTCAATGATCGCCTTTTCAACGGCTTCCGTCGAAGCCTTGCTGACAATACGCGTGCCATTGATGACGTGTGAGACAGTTGAAGGAGATACGCCTGCGCGCTGAGCCACATCGGCAATCGTCGTCATGGGCGCTTCGCCGCGCAACGGGAAAAAACATGAAGTTTTTTCATGCCAACGATCCTTTGCGCCAACAGTAACGTTGCAGCTGACTGCAGTGACAATAACACGGCGAAACGAAGCTGCAAGACAGAAGTACGTCTTGCAGGCAAATTCATCCATTTATCGCATAGCAACAACTCAATCTGCAATGAATGCTATACTGCAGCGACCGCTGTCGTTTCGGGTAAATTCGATCCCTTGCTTCTCGAATGCCTTTCGAAGGGCTTCCAGCGAAGATTTGCGTGTCACATGCTGCGCTTCGCCTTCAATTCGGCGAATGGACGAGACGGACACCCCCGAACGGCTGGAAAGTTCCTCCAGCGTCCAGTTCAGGCTTGCCCTTGCCGCCCTGATCTGTCTGGCATTGATGAAGTCCGCCTCAACCGCCTCATCCCTTGGCACAAGGTTGAACTCATCCTGTTGCAGGAGAACGCCAACCCATTCGACCACCGACCTGTCATTGCGCATCATGGGAACGGCCCTGACGTGAAACCAGTCATATTGACCCGACACGCGCGCCAGTCGGAACGACGCGGAAAAGGTCGCCTGCAAATCATGCGCCTCCCGCCACAGCCGAATTGTCCGATGCCTGTCGTCCGGATGAACCGCGTTCAGCCAACCCTCATTGGTGGCGTCTGTCTCAGTCTGT
Source organism: Peteryoungia desertarenae (assembly GCF_005860795.2). Taxonomy (GTDB): domain Bacteria; phylum Pseudomonadota; class Alphaproteobacteria; order Rhizobiales; family Rhizobiaceae; genus Allorhizobium; species Allorhizobium desertarenae. Next base: position 152,416 of record NZ_CP058351.1, on the reverse strand, counting down.
CCCGTAATCGCCGTCCAGGCACTGTTGAATTGCGGCCTCCCCCTCTGATCGGTCCGCCATTCCATTCGCGCAACCGATCGGACGAGCACCCGATAACGCTCCTGGCACAGTTCCAGCGACTGCCTCAATTCGTGCTGCTCGGTAATGTCGACGAGCATGCCGAGCGCACGCGTGGGTTTGCCGTCCCTGTCCAGCAGAACCTCGATCATGCTTTCGACCCAGCGGACACTCCGATCATGGCGGATGATCCTGAAGGTCCGGTGACTGGGTGTTCCCGCCTTCACCTTCTCCCAGAGATCGTCGTTTAACCCCCTATCCTGCGGATGCAGTAGGGCGATCATTGCGGCCAGGCTGAAGTTTTCGGTCGGATCGATCAACAACAGTTTGAAGACGCCCAGTGAGGCGCTTGAGAGACCGCTTTCCACCTCGCAAGACCAGAAACCGATATTCTGGTGTTGCTCCACGAGTTTGAGAAAATGCATGGATGACACCCCGGCCACCATCCGTCCCGTTGCAACGGCCCTATCCCCCAGCGTCTCTGACAATTTTCTGTCCTATGAATGCTCGCCCACGACGACCACAGCCTCATAAGCGGAGGGCAGCATTGAAAATGCTGTCTGCCGCTCAGGAATATGCGCCCCCGCGCCCTGTGTTAAAGCCTTACTTTCGCAGACGCTAACGAGCGTGATAGGATCACGCAAGCGCTTTCGCTCACGTAAATGTCATTATTGAAGGGTGATTTTTATCAGAATTGCGACAATCCTGTCGCATGACGCATTTTCATTCTTTGCAAGTCGCTCAAAGCGATCACAGGTCACAGCTGAGCGGTGATCGCTCGCAATGGAAATGCAGCTCTTTGGGGACGAAACCGGGTCCAGACCCTGGGGAGTGCGTTTCAGAGGTGGCGATATGAATGGCAACAGCAATTCCGTCACCGACGATTCGCTGATGACGGAGCATCCTCATCAATTGTCGGTAGGACTTGGTTGAGGAAAAGATTATAGTCTTTTCCTGTTGCGTCACCCCCCGCTTGCGAGTTGGAAATCCATGTCGAATGTCATCAAGTTTGAACGCCCACCGGAACCCAAGGAGCCAAAGGAAAAATCCTCCCGCAAACAGATGGCACCGGCTGCGAAGCGACTCGTCACATGGGCGGGACTAGTTGCAAGTTTTGCACTGGCCTGGATTTACTTCACGATCACCGGGTCGTGAGGCTCAGCCGAAGGCGCTGGCGACCAGGGCTCCCCTCTGGGCAATCACGCGATTCGCCAATGCAGCACCTGCAGATATGGCATCTGACAAAGGGCGCCCGGAGAGGATTGCGGACAGATAGCCTGCGTTGAAGCTGTCACCGGCCGCCGTCGTGTCGACAACAGAGCTTGCCGCTTCGATCGAAAAGCTCTCTACGCCACGCGCCGATGTTGCAATGACAGGATCAGCACCATTTTTGACAACAACCTGGACGGCACCCGCTGATCGATAGCGTTTCGCCGTCTCGTCTGGACCATCATCTCCAAACCAGGTCGCCTCATCGTCATATGACGGCAGGCAAAGGTCTGAGATGCCGGCGACCCTGGTAATCCACTGACACATGATCTCGGCGGTTTCCCACAACCTGGGTCGGAGATTGGGATCGAAGACGACCTTGCCGCCACCGGCGCGGAAAACGGTCAGCGCTTCCATCAAGGTGTTGCGACTGGTTTCAGGCAGGATGGCAAAGCTGATACCAGAGACATAGGCCAGCCTTGCGCCTGCGAGTGCCCTTTCCAGGACCAGTGGATCATCTGCCAGACGTTTCGCAGCACTATCCGATCGCCAGTAGGCAAAGCTCCGTTCGCCATCCTTGAGCTGGATGTAATAGAGCCCGATCGTCTTGTCTGCGATGCGCCTTATGTAACTTGTGCCAATGCCCTCACCGTCGAGGAAGCTCAGCATCCGCGCAGACATCGCATCTGTCCCGACGGCCGTGAGGTAATCGATCTGCCAGTCTTTGGGGAGAAGATGTCTAAGATACCAGGCCGTGTTCAGCGTATCGCCGGCAAAGCCCATGGCGAGAAGACCAGCCGTCCCGGTTTCGGAAAGTTCACCCATGCATTCGCCGATAGCAACGATGCGCTTCATCTGTGGTTCCTTCACTATGCTTTCTCAGCGGGCAAGCCAGCCACCATCGACGGGAAGCACGATGCCATGGACATAAGCCGCAGCGTCAGAGGCCAGAAAGACAGCGGCACCACCAAGTTCTTCCGGCACACCCCATCGGCCAGCCGGAATGCGACCAAGGATCTCGGTCGAGCGCTTCTGGTCCTCTCGCAAGGCGGTCGTGTTATTGGTCACGAAATAGCCCGGCGCAATCGCGTTCACATTGATGCCCTTGGACGCCCATTCACAGGCAAGCAGTCGCGTCAAACCGGCCAGCCCGCTTTTCGATGCCGTGTAAGACGGAATGCGGATGCCACCCTGAAACGACAGCATGGAGGCAATGTTGATAATCTTGCCCTTGCCGTTCAGTATCATCCGCTTTGCAACGGCCTGGGACAGGAAGAAGGCGGTCTTCAGATTGATGTCCATCACCGCATCCCAGTCTTCTTCGGTGAAGTCGATGGCGTCGGCGCGGCGAATGATGCCGGCATTGTTGACGAGAATATCGACGGAGCCGAACTCATCGAGAGCTGCCTCGACAATCTGGTTGACGGGCTCGATACTGCCCAGATCGGCGGAGTAGCTCGCAAAGCGTCCGCGACCTTGGGCAATCATCGCCTCTGTTTCTGCCATCGAGGAGCGACCGACACCGAGGACGCTGGCCCCGGCCTTTGCAAGCGCAACGGCAATGCCCTGACCGATGCCGGTATTGGCACCGGTAACAATGGCTGTTCGCCCAGAAAGATCAAATGAAAGCGACATACTATAACTCCTGATAGGTTTATGCGGGCATCCCTGGTTGGCGGGGCCTAGGTTTCAACGATGAAAAGCTCGGGATCGAGATCCCGGTGGTTTTCGACTTCCTGGAGGAGGCGCCCGATATGCCGATCCATGGCTTCAACGGCGGCCTTGCAGTCTGACTGTTTCATGGCATCGAGAATGGCCTGATGTTCCTCTACGACGAGATCAAGGCGACCATCGCGCGGCAGGGTGAGCGTCCTGTAGCGATCGATCTGGCTCTTCACCTGCTGGACCACATTCCAGATACCCGGATAACCGGCGATCTCGGCAATGGATCGATGAAACGCGGTGTCGATCAGGTGGAAGGCTTCGATGTCCCCTGTCCTTGCGGCAGCCTTCAGCCTGTCGAGATTGTCAGCCAGTCTCATCAAATCTGACGGCGTTGATGCGACCATGGCGAGGGTCAAGGATGTTGCTTCAAGCGCACGCCTGATCAGGATCGCCTCATAAAGGGCGCGGCGCGGTATGCGCGCGACATAGGTTCCCGATTGCGGAAATATGTCAACAAGCCCTTCGTCTGAAAGCCTGAGAAGCGCCTCTCGAACCGGTGTCCGACTGACGGCAAAACGCTCGCAGAGTTCCTTTTCGATCAGGGGTGTCTTCGGACGCAACCGCATATGTACGATATCCGAATGCAGGGCGTCATAGATCCTGCTTGCCGCGCGCGGTGCCGTGGAGCGGGCACTTCTGTCCGGAGCAAGTGCAGGTGCGCGACGAACACGCTGCCCGACCTTATCGCCCGTCATATAGTCACCCTCCTCCAGTCCTCCGAAAATTAATATACTAGTATCTGAGATAAGGGAACAGGGTGCGGACCAAGAATCGAGCCGACCAGGCAGAGGCATCCAAGAAGCCCGCCGTCCTGATGGCACGTCCGGCCTTCACCGACGTCAAGGCCGTGCAGGACGGCAATGTGCATGCAATCTGGCATCAGTTCTACAACAGCCCGACCAGTTCGTCGCGATCCAGCAGATCGCCAAGTGGCTGCATCCGGACCTGTTCAAGGATAACGATGCGGACCAGACCTTCCGGGAGATGCATGAGCGTTTTCTGCCTGTGGAATATCGTCCCAGTTACTTCGCCTCGCTGAAGGCCGGACATTGATCAGGGCGCCGGTCGGCTTCGGGCCAAGCGGCCAGATCAGTTCGGAGATCGTCTGATCCCACACGAGACAGGCATATGCTCGACAGAGGCAAAAGCCCCTGTCGGGCGCCCCCGGCAATCGCAGTTGGCACAATGACCACATTGACATCCCGTGAAACCGCACTGAGCGGACGGGATCGCTATAGGGCTCTTACTGGTCGCAGGCTTATCAATCTCGCCGGACTGATCAAGGGTGACGGTGTCGTACATCTGGACGGCCAGATGACGGCAAACCCGATCTGCTATATGCCCCAGGATACCGCTGCCAATGCGGTGCTGACCGTCTACGAATCCGTCCTTCTTGCTGCCAAGCAGGGGACAAACTGGCAGGTTGCAGATCAGGAACCGGTCGAAATCGATGGTATATTGGCCTCCTTGGGGTTCACGGACCTTGGCTTTCGAGACCTGGGCCAGCTTTCCGGAGGGCAGCGGCAAGCTCGTGTCGTCTGGCACGACCCATGACGCCATCACGCCGGCATTGTTGCGCGACGCCTTGGCGGGTTGAAGCCCGGATCGAACCCTGTACCAGAGGCAGTCCCCAGATCATTGTCGATGCCGCCCTGTAAGCGGTCTCGTCAGCTCAGCCCCATATAGCGACCGGGCCTGTGGTTGATCGCGATGATCAGATTGGTGATTGCAGCACCAAGGATAGAAAGAGCCAAGCGGTCTGCTGGCAAGATGAAGAAGGCGGCAGCAAGGATCGAAAGATCCACACCAAGGAGAAAATAGCCGGCCCTGAGACCGGTCTTCTCCTGCAGATAGATCGCCAGAATATTGATGCCGCCAAGACCCGTTCGGTGACGAAACAGCATCAGCAGCCCCGTGCCGATGAGCCCTCCCCCGATGATCGTCGCATAGAGCGGATCGAGGTAACCGAAATCGACCCATTGACTGTTCAGCTTCGAAAGCAGCGAGACAAGGGCCACTGCGGTGAAGGTTCGGATCGTGAAGGCCCATCCCATGCGTCTGACCGCAAGAATGTAGAAGGGCAGGTTGACGACAAAGAAGATCGGGCCGAAGCCCCAGTTCGTGACATAGGACAGGAGCAGAGCCAGCCCCGCCGATGAGCCGACCGTCAGCATGGCATGGGTATAGATCAATGTCCCGAAGGAGACGAAAAGTGTGCCAAGGATCATCGCCAGCACATCCTCATAGAGGCGGTGCCGTTCGGCAGGTGTGTTCGTCATGGTCTGATCTTTCCGATCGTCAGCGAAGAAGCGGCTTCAGGATTTCGGCCACTCGCCCGATATCGGCACTTTTCAGACCGGCAATATTGATGCGGCCAGACGTGGGCATGTAAAGACCGTGCTCCTCGCGCAGCTTCAGGACATCGGCCTGGTCCAGGGGAAGCAGGGAAAACATGCCTTCCTGTTCATCGATCTGGGGTGCCAATTGCCAGCTGTCGGCAAGCGCTGCGGAGAGTTCCCGCCTTAACCCATTCAGCCGGTTCCGCATGCTGTCAAGCTCTTCCATCCAGACCCGCCTGAGTTCTTCAGACGACAGGATGGTGCGCACGACCGCAGCACCATGATCCGGAGGCATGGAATAGCTGGTACGGGCCATGGTCACGAGGTTGGAGCGTGCGATCTCTGCCGTCCGCGCGTCACCCGCAACGGCGAAGATCGCACCTGTGCGTTCACGATAGATCCCGAACGACTTGGAGCAGGACACGGCCACCAGTGCCTCATCGGCCGCCCTCAAAACCTTGCGCAGACCGTACACGTCCTCCTCGATCCCTTCACCAAACCCCTGATAGGCCGAGTCAATCAATGGGATCAGCTTTCGCTCCGCGATGACGGCCGCCAGGTCGTCCCATTGGGCAGCGCTCAGTGGCGCTCCCGTCGGATTATGGCAGCTGGCATGCAGGAGGACCGCATCACCCTTCTGTGCACCGCTCAAGGCCTTGATCATGCCCGCGAAGCGGATCGACTGGGTCGGGACATCGAAAAAGGGGTAGGTTTCAACATTGAGCCCGGTCGCACCAAAAATGCCCGGGTGATTGGGCCAGGTCGGCACACCGAGAAGAAGCCGTCTCGCGCCTGCCCGGGCCAAAAGGTCCGAGGCAAGGCGCAAGGCACCCGATCCGCCCGGCGTCTGGACACCTGCCGCAAACCGGCCGGTTTGTCCGCCTTCGACCAGATGCCAGAGCAGATCAAGAAACTGCCGGTCCCCTTCGGGCGCCACATAGGATTTGCTTTCCTGGGTGGCAAGCAGCTGCTTTTCGGCTTCCTTGACCGCCTTGAGCACCGGTGTGCGACCCTGGTCATCGCGATAGACGCCCACCCCAAGGTCGATCTTGTCGGCACGTTTGTCGGAATTATAAAGCCCGATCAGGGCCAGCAAGGGGTCGTTCGGCTGGGAAGCGAGCGTATCGAACATGGAGAACCTTCGTCTCAAGCGTGTGATCCTGTGCAAAAGAGATAGCAACAGATCACCGCAAAGTCGCCTATGATTTATCGGCGGCATGGGAAACAAAATGCAAGGCCTTGCGCGAAATCGGCTTGCGGCCATAGAAACTTGCTCAGGATCAGGCAATAATCAGTTCGCGAGCGCTTCCATGACCCAATCTCCCCCGGACCTCGATCGTATCGATCGCAAGATCATTGATGCCCTGCGCGGTGATGCGCGGATGAGCAATGCGGAACTGGCCGAGCGCGTCGGACTGACTGCGGCACCCATGTCCCGTCGTCTTTCTAGACTTTACGCCTCGGGGATCATCCGCCAGACGGTCGTCATCGATCCGCAAAGCGTCGGCCTCGGCCTGCAGGCCTATGTCGAGATCACGCTGGACCGGACCACGCCGCAGGTCGGAGAACGTTTCATCAACCTTGTGAAGCGCATGGTCGAAGTAGTGGAAATCCATGCCGTTGCTGGCGATTTCGATTTTCTTCTGAAGGTTTCGGTCCGCGACATGGCGGATTTCAAGCGCCTGATCTGGCAGGAATTTGACCGTCTCGCGGAAATCAAGACCATTCGCTCGACGATGATCTTCGACAGCCCCAAAATTTCCTACGGCTATCTGCCTTAAGGGCCAGATGCTGTGATGACAGCTGCTGCATTGGCGACCGTGCCGGGACGGCATTGCCAGATTGCTCGGCGTTGGTTGCAGATGCCGCCATGGCGGAAGCTTCAGATTGCCAAGTTGTTTGATCGGCCTGTTGCGGCTATCGGTTCGGCACGAAGAGGCCTGGCCCAATTCGAGGGCTGAAGGGGTTTCGTTTTCCGCGTGCAGCCATCGCCCATGCGGTCTGGGCCTGTCACCGCTTTGCCCTGAGCACGGCCGATGTGAAGGATCTGCTTGCCAAGCGCGGGGTCATCGTCAGCCGGGAAGCTGTTCGCCTCTGGGTCAACCGCCTTGGTCGTCAGTTTGGCCAGCCGCGTCCTCGTGACGAACAAGCTTGGCAGCGACGTCTCACCCATCCGGACCATCGCTCCAGACGCCGATCATCGGGCGCACAAGGGTTTGAACAACAGGATCGAAAACGCCCACCGGTTGACCCGGAAATGCCAGAAGATCATGGGTGGGTTCAAGACGCCGCGTCAGGCACAGCGCTTCCTGTCAGCCCATGACCAAATCAACACGATCTTCCATCTCCGCCGCTGCGCTCGGACTGCCGTCCCATACCGCCATGCAAGGGCCGATGCATTCAGCCTGTGGGCTGACTATGCCGCTGAGATGGCTGCCTGAAGCTCCCGCCACCGCGGCATGTGCAACCAAAGCCAGACAACTTGGCAATGCCATGCGAAAGCCCCTGAAGGGGCAGTGTCATGCATCCGGTGTGATGCTCACCGACAAGCTTGAATCCTGCGGCGCGCCCAAAGGCGACATCGTGCCGGGCGTCGAACACCGTCCGCACAAGAGATTGAATAACCGGGTGGACAATTCACATCAGCTCGACATCTCCAGCGTTTCGTCTCCATCCATGACCCGGTCGCCAATTTCTTCCACATTCCAGGCCACGATATTCCGTCCCGCCATCACCGTGAACTGAGAACCGCAGCCATGCAAATGTGGAGTAAGATCGCTCGCTTGCAAACCGCATGACCGGAAGCAAAGGGCGAAAGACCTGACCGGTTCTTGGTCAGTATACACTGCCCCGCGCCCGCTCCACTCGAACACCCCTTCCCGCCGTATTCGGCTTTGCCTGTTGGATCAACATTTTGCTGGCGAGCATATGCAAAATTGGATATGATAATATCCTCGAAAGGATATGCTGCCATGCCGCTCTACATCAAAGACCCCGAAGTCGACAGACTGACAAGTGAGCTTGTCAGCCTCACGAAATCCACCAAGGTCGATGCGGTGAAAGATGCGCTCAAGAACGCAATCGCCAATCGCAAGGCCAATATGCAAGTCCGAGATCGCTTGGCAAAGACCTTGGCCATGGCTCAGGCCGCAGGTCCATTTCATCCCGGCGACCACAAGCAGGAATCCGATGAAATGTGGGGCGAGGAAGACTGATGTTGTTTATTGATGCGTCGGTGGCCGTGTCAATCATCACGAACGAGCCGGACTGTGTGGCCCTAATGGAACGTCTGGACCGGGAAGGTGGCCCCTATTACGTCTCCGCGGTCATGAGGCTTGAAGCGACCCTCTCCGTCGCTCGCCGTCTGGCCGGGAAGGACAATCCGACAACACCTGAAATGTTCGAAACAGCACGCAGCCTTGTCGAACAATTTATCGCAGACTTGGAGGCGCGCGAGGTTCCTGTATCCGGCGACGTCGGGACCAAGGCCGTCGAGGCCGCGCAACGGTTTGGCAAGATCATCAATCATCCGGCCAAGCTGAACATGGGTGACTGTTTCAGCTACGCTTGCGCCAGAGCCTACCGGACCAAAGTTGCCTATAAGGGCGAAGACTTTGTTCACACCGACATAGGCTGGCCGGTATCGTGACCGTTCTGTTCCTTGGTGCGGTTTGCCCTGTCATGAAGAGACAGTCATGCGGCATTGCCAAGTTGTCTGGCTTTGGTTGCACATGCCGCGGTGGCGGGAGCTTCAGGCAGCCATCTCAGCGGCATAGTCAGCCCACAGGCTGAATGCATCGGCCCTTGCATGGCGGTATGGGACGGCAGTCCGAGCGCAGCGGCGGAGACGGAAGATCGTGTTGATTTGGTCATGGGCTGACAGGAAGCGCTGTGCCTGACGCGGCGTCTTGAACCCACCCATGATCTTCTGGCATTTCCGGGTCAACCGGTGGGCGTTTTCGATCCTGTTGTTCAAATCCTTGTGCGCCCGATGATCGGCGTCTGGAGCGATGGTCCGGATGGGTGAGACGTCGCTGCCAAGCTTGTTCGTCACGAGGACGCGGCTGGCCAAACTGCCGGCCAAGGCGGTTGACCCAGAGGCGAACAGCTTCCCGGCTGACGATGACCCCGCGCTTGGCAAGCAGATCCTTCACATCGGCCGTGCTCAGGGCAAAGCGGTGACAGGCCCAGACCGCATGGGCGATGGCTGCACGCGGAAAACGAAACCCCTTCAGCCCTCGAATTGGGCCAGGCCTCTTCGTGCCGAACCGATAGCCGCAACAGGCCGATCAAACAACTTGGCAGTGCCCTCGGGACTGGGAAGCCATGAACAACCGGCTTTTCTTCCCCCAGTCCGGCCTTATGAGGCGCCCCCGACTGGAGGACGGAATTCGTGATGCAGTGTTGGGTTTGATATTGATTTTTGCTTATATCTTAAGGAAGGCCATTCATAGGTAAGACCAAAGGATCCGACGGATCCTCTGAAGATCCAATGAGAATGGTGTCGACCCAGTCATGGACAGGAAAAACGCAGAACTGGGACAAGGCGACAATCATCAAAAGTCGGCTTCTCCCTATGCAATACCGGTCGCTTTCAACAGGATGCTCGGCCATGTGCATCACGCTGATGGCTCCACCGGAGTTGTCTTCTGCAATCCCTGGGGTTTCGATGAATTGTGCACACGAAAGTTTCACCGGCTGGTTGCCGCCGAAATGGCAAGGAACGGGATTTCATCGATCCGGTTCGATTATCCGGGAGAAGGCGATTCTCTTCCTCTTGAAGGGCCTGTGAGCTTCGAAAGCTGGATTGTGGCAGCTCTTGCGGCCGGAGCAGAGCTTCGACAACGGAGCGGATGTGACAGGATTGTCTATTACGGAATGGGGATCGGGGCAGCCGTTGCCGTGAAGGCCGGATGCCGTGATCCCGATCTCGCCGGAGTGATCCTTGCAGGCGCGTCCCTGAATGGCCGTCGCTATCTTCGGGAAGTGGCACTCCGTGAAAAAGTCATTGAAGACGGTATCGACATAGAATTTGGCTATCCATCCGGCGCAACAGTGCTTGCTGCTTACGTCATGGATCCGCAACTCGCCATGGACGTGAAGTCGCTCGATGTCGAGTTAACGGATCTTCCCGATGATCGACCCGTTCTTGTCCTCGCCCGTCCGGACAATCTCTCCGACAGGCAGATCACCGACCAGCTGAAGAGCCGGGGAGTGCCGGTCGAGAGCCTCGACTTTGACCATTATGGTGCCATGCTGGACGGCGTTGTCACTTCGCCGATGCCCCTGGAGCTCATCGACAAGATCGCTCTGTGGACACAGCAACTCAACGAGACCAAGCCTGAAACAGATGCCTCCCCTGCTCCGGTCGATACTGTCAGACACCTGAATGGCGATGGTTTTTGCGAAACCGCCGAGCAACTGGATACGGGTCTCTTTGGGGTTTTTTGCCAACCGGCGCATGACACGCCCAGCGCCGTCATTGTCTTTCTGAACATGGCCTATGCACCGCATACGGGCTGGGGCGGGCTCTGGGTCGAGGCTGCCAGACACCTGGCGCTTGATGGCATAGCAACCTTCAGGGTCGATCTTTCCAACATCGGGGACAGCCCGGCCCATCCTGAGGGGCCGGAGCAGGTCATCTATTCAAGAAGACAGCTTGATGACGTGCAGATCGTCATCGCTCATGTTCGAAAACTCATCAAGGCACCCATCCTTCTGGCCGGAGGCTGCAGTGGCGCCCATTCAGCACTTTATGCAGGGGCAGAGAGCCCTGATGTGGCTGGCGTCGTCTCGATCAACCAGTTGCGGCTTGTTCTCGATCCGGATGAGGACATCGAAACCACCCTGAAGGCCGGAGCGCGACCCATCGGTGACTACAAGCGCCGGGCCTTCAGTACGCAAACCTATCGCCGGCTTCTCGCCGGTGAGATCAATATGGTTCAGGCATCGCGGCATATAACCGGCTATGCCCGCGCCTATCTCTCGCGAATTTTCTCACCCTATCTCGGTGGCCTGACCCGATTGGGACGGCTGAAAGGCGAATTGTTCGCACTTCTGAAGACATTGGAGAGGCGACGGGTTCCTGTCACATTCGTCATCTGCAGAACCGATGGCAGCCTTGACCAGCACGTCTTGTATTTCGGCAAGGACCTCAGGGGCGCTGCTGCATTCGGCCATCTGCGCCACATCATTCTGGAAAACGCCGATCACACGCTGAGCCCGCCTTCGGTGCGTACCGAAGTCATTGATATTCTTCGCAGGGCCGCTCACGATCTATCTTCAGGGCGATGAGCGGCGTCAACGACCACAGCTCTCAAGCCCTTTCGAAAGTGGCGCTGCGGCGCTTTGCCAGACGTGCCCTGATCGTTTCGACATCCGCGCGTGGCGTCGCGGCGAAAAGCGACCGTGTATAGTCGTGCTGCGGATCTGCAAAGACCCTGTCACGGCTTCCATATTCCACCGCTTCCCCGAAATACATCACCATCACCTCATCGGCGATGTGACGAACCACCGAAAGATCATGGCTGATGAAGACATAGGTCAGACCGAATTCTTCCTGCAGATCGGTCAGAAGGTTCAGGACCTGCGCCTGGACCGACAGGTCAAGTGCCGAGACCGGTTCATCCAGCACCAGCAACTTCGGATTGAGCATCAGGGCGCGCGCGATCGCGATACGCTGACGCTGTCCCCCCGAAAACATATGCGGGTAACGGTTGTAGTGCTCCGGGCCCAGACCGACCTTCACCAGCATCTCGGTTGCCTTTTCGCGCCGTTCTGCCGCCGTCATCTTCGTATTGATCAAAAGCGGCTCGCCCAGCACATCGCCAACCTTCTGGCGCGGATTGAGCGATCCATAGGGATTCTGGAAGACGATCTGTACTTTCTGACGCATCTCGCTGGTCAGATGACCCGGCCGCGTATCGACCTTCGCACCATCGATGATGATGTCACCGGAGGTGGGCTCATCAATGAAGGTGAGGATCCGGGCAAGGGTTGACTTGCCGCAGCCACTTTCACCGACAATTGCCAGGGTCTTGCCAGCTTCAAGCGCGAATGACACACCCTTGACGGCATGTACGATCTTGTCCGACTTGAAGAGGCCCTGTGGAACGCGGTAGTCCCGCTTCACGTCGCGGATCTCCAGCATGTTGTTCGACCTTCTGGCGTTTTCGATCGCGCTCATTCGGCACCTCCCGCATCTGCCATCATGAAATCCGAAACGGTGGTCAATCGTTTTCCTGTGGCGTTTTCCGGCAGTGCCGAGAGCAGCGCCCGCGTGTAGGGGTTCTTGGGGGCTTCGAAAAGGGACAGCACGTCGGCCTCCTCCATCTTTCTGCCCTTGTATTGAACGATCACCCGGTCCGCCGTTTCGGCCACCACGCCCATGTCATGGGTGATCATGATCAGGCCCATGCCTGTTTCCGCCTGAAGCGACATCAAAAGATCAAGGATCTGCTTCTGGATGGTCACATCGAGTGCCGTTGTCGGCTCATCGGCAATGAGAAGCTTCGGACTGCAGGCAATGGCCATTGCTATCATCACCCGCTGGCACTGGCCGCCGGACAGCTGATGCGGGAAATGGCTGAGGCGCTCTGCCGGATCGGGAAGTCCGACCTGGCGGAAGAGGTCGATTGCGCGCTTGCGGGCTTCTGCCCTTCCAAGATTGAGGTGAAGGCGGAGCACTTCCTCGATCTGGAAACCCACCGTAAAGCAGGGATTGAGGCTTGCGACCGGCTCCTGAAAGATCATCGCCACATCCTTGCCGATCAACTTGCGCCGCTCGGCAGCGGGAATGGCCTGGATATCGCGGCCCTGAAACAACATGCGGTCTGCCGTGATCTTCGCGGTCCAGGGCAGGAGCCCCATGACCGCAAGCATGGCCACGGATTTGCCCGATCCGCTTTCACCAACGATCGCCAGAACCTCACCCGGCTCGATAGAAAGCGATATCCCGTCGACCGCCTTGAACCATCCCGACGCGGTCTCGAACTCAACGGTCAGATTTTCGATTTCCAGCAGCGCCATGTCAGGACCTCTTCATCTTGGGATCAAGCGCATCGCGAAGACCATCGCCCATCAGATTGATCGAAAGCACGGTGATCAGGATGGCAAGGCCCGGGAATGTGACAACCCACCAGGCGCGCAGGATGAATTCACGCGCCTCGGCCAGCATCGTGCCCCATTCCGGCGCGGGAGGCTGGGCACCCATACCGAGGAAGCCCAGCGCTGCGGCATCCAGAATGGCATTGGAAAAGGACAGCGTTGCCTGGACAATCAAGGGCGCCATGCAATTGGGAAGGATCGTCTTGAACATCAGCCGGAAGGGACCGGCTCCCGCCAGTTTCGCCGCCGTTACATATTCCCGTGTCATCTCCGTCATCACGGCGGCACGCGTCAGCCGCACGAAATGCGGCTGCAGGACGAGCGCAATCGCGATCATGCCATTGGTGAGGCCGGGTCCCAGAATGGCCACGAGAACAAGCGCCAGAAGCAGCGAAGGAAAGGCCAGGATGATATCCATCAATCGCATGATCAGCGTATCGAGCCAGCCCCCATAATAGCCGGCGATCAGCCCGATCGCGATGCCGCTGGACAAGGACAGGGTGGTGACGAAAACGCCGATGAACAGCGAATATTGCGCGCCATAGATCAGACGCGAAAGAATGTCACGACCAACCGGATCGGTCCCAAGCGGATAAGTCCAGCTGCCACCCTCGAGCCAGGCAGGGGGAAGCAGCACGGCGTCGCGATATTGTTCGAATGGCGAATGCGGCGCGATGAAAGCGGCAAAAACCGCCGTCAGAACAAGGGCGACAAAGACCACGAGGCCTATGACGGCGCCCCGGTTTTCGGAAAAATAGAACCAGAACTCGGACAGCATCTGCCGGCGCATGGCACCGTTGCTGAGCGCCTGGTCGGAAGTCATCTCGGCCATCAGACGAACCCCTTCTAGTGGCGGATACGTGGGTTGATCAGACCGTAGAGCAGATCAACAATCAGGTTGACGATCATGATGATGCCGGCAATCAGCAGCAGCCCTCCCTGGATGACCGGGTAGTCGCGGCGGAAGACGCTATCGACCATCCATTTGCCGATGCCCGGCCAGGAGAAGATCGTCTCTGTCAGGATCGCACCAGCCAGCATCACGCCGATCTGAAGCCCGATCGTCGTGATGACCGGGATCATTGCGTTTCTAAGCGCATGAAGGCTGACGACCCGGAAGGGAGAAAGCCCCTTGGCGCGGGCCGTGCGGATATAGTCCTCGGACAGGACTTCCAGCATGGCTGACCGGGTCTGACGCGCAATCACGGCCAGCGGGATTGTCGCAAGAACGATCGATGGCAGGATCAGATGGCTGACGGCGGAACTGAAGGCGCCCTTTTGTCCCGACAGCAGACTGTCGATCAGCATGAAGCCGGTTACGGGCGGAAAGTAGAACATCAGGGAAATGCGGCCCGAGACCGGTGTCCATTGGAGAATGCCCGAAAAGAGAATGATCAGCAGCAGACCCCACCAGAAGATCGGCATGGAATAGCCGACAAGGGCAATGCCCATCATCGTCTGGTCAAAAGCAGAGCCGCGCTTGATCGCGGCAATCACTCCGGCGGGAACGCCAACCGCAATCGCAATCAGGATCGCACAGAGCGACAATTCGACTGTTGCGGGAAAAAGCGCAAAGAACTGGTCGGTGATCGAGCTTTTCGAGACAATCGACGTACCGAAGTCTCCCGTCAGGACATCGCCGAGATAGTCAAAATACTGGACCACAAGTGGACGATCGAGACCAAGCTGCGCGCTGATCTGCGCATGGCGCTCTTCCGACATCACGCGTTCGCCGGATAAAAGTGCGACCGGATCGCCGGGCAGGAGACGAATGAAGGCGAAGGCAATGATGGAGACCCCGAGGAACGTCGGGATCAAGACTGCCAATCGGCGCAACAGAAAGCCAAACATGAAAACGACCTGTTGTTAATCCTTGGAAAAGCGGGAGTTGGTCCATCCGTGTCGGCAATCGCGCCCGCAGAGCCACGGTCGACGGACAACTCCCAAAACCGCAGACCGCCGGGCTTCACCCGACGGTCTCTGGTGGGTCGGTTCCTGACATTGCAGAGGAACCGAACATGGTTTCGCTTTACTCGGCGATATCGACGTTTTCGAAGGTGAAGTCGCCAAGCGGGCTCTGGGTAAAGCCGGTGACTTCCTTGCGCATCGGAACAACCGAGAGCGAGTGGTCGATGGTTGCCCAGGGGGCTTCACGCTTGAAGACGAGCTGAGCCTCTTCATAGAGCCTGGCGCGTTCTGCCTGATCCGAGGTGACCTTCGCCTTCTTGACGAGCTGATCGAACTCCTCGTTGCACCACTGGGCGCGATTGTTGCCACCGACGGCATCGCAGCCCAGAAGCGTGTCCAGGAAGTTGTCCGGATCGCCATTGTCACCGGTCCAGCCCAGCATCACGGCACCGTCACGGTCCTTCGCCTTGGAGCGGTCGAGATATTCGGCCCATTCATAGGAGACGATTTCGACGTCGACACCGATCTTGGAGAAATCATCCTGGATGATTTCGGCAGCACGGCGCGCGTTCAGCATATAGGGACGCGAGACCGGCATGGCCCAGATCTTCATGGAAAGATCGGTAACGCCAGCGTCTTCCAGTGCCTTCCTGGCCGCATCCAGGTCATAGGTGTCAGCTGGCGTGTTCTCGTTATAGGACCACATTGTCGGCGGGATCGGGTTCTTGGCAGGTGTTGCCATGCCCTGGAAGACAGCATCAACAATGGCTTCCTTGTTGATCGCCATGTTGAGAGCCTGACGCACTTCGGCCTTGTCGAAAGGCGCCTGGGTGGTGTTGTAGGCAAGATAGGCGACATTCAGCCCTTCCTGTTCCAGGACAGTCAAAGCCGGATCTTCCTTCATGGCGGCTACGTCAGCCGCATTCGGGAATGGCATCAGGTGGCATTCGCCAGCCTTGAGCTTCTGATAACGGACAGCCGCATCCGTCGTGATCGCGAAGACCAGGTCATCGATCTTCGGCGCGCCTCCCCAGTAATCCGCATTCTTCTTGTAGCGAATGACGGCATCCTGCTGATAGGCGACGAAGGAGAAGGGACCGGTGCCTACCGGCATCTGGTTCAGTTGTTCCTTCTTGCCTTCGGCTTCGAGCTGGTCTGCATATTCCTTGGAAGCGATCGAGGCAAAAGGCATGGCCAGGTTTGCAAGAAAGGGTGCCTCCGGACGGTTCAGCACGAACTTGACCGTCATGTCGTCGACCTTCTCGATCGACTTGATCAGGTCCGGGAAGCCCATGCCTGCCGCATATTCCCAGGAAGTGCCGGCAACATACTGATTCCAGGGATGGTCAGCATTGATCTGGCGCTCGAGCGAGAAGATGACGTCATCGGCATTCATGTCACGCGACGGCGTGAAGAACTCGGTCGTATGGAATTTGACGCCCGGACGCAGCTTGAACGTATATTCCGTGCCGTCCTCGTTCACTTCGTAGCTTTCCGCCAGGCCCGGTTCCGCTTCGGTTGTTCCAGGCTTGAATTCCATCAGACGGCTGTAGATCGGATGGGCAGACGCGTCAAAGGTCGTGCCGGCCGTATACATGCCGGGATCAAAGCCTTCCGGCGAACCTTCCGAGCAATAGACGAAGGTCTTTGCGCTGGCAGCTGTCGAAAGGAAGGTGGCCGCGAGCAGGGCTGCGGCAAAACCGAACTTGTATTTCATGGTCATTCTCCCGTGGGCGCCGTCTTACCGCCGGGGCAAGGGCGCCGATTGTGGTCCTGAGGCGCCGTTTGTTCGGCGCCAAGTGCTTTTGATCGCGACGACCAGCCGCGGTTCCCACAGCACGCACGATCCCCTCCCGAATGTCGCAAATGGACAATCAAGACCTCATGAGCGGTAGCTGATTGCGCATTGTCTTAGTCGCTTAAAAAACGTTGTAAAGAGAGAAATTTTCGCGAAATTTGCCAAATTCGAACGGGAATTCGCCGTTTTTCCCTTATTGCGATGCAATTTTATCGCCAATTGGGCAGCAAAAAGGCGAAAAGAATGAATTTAAGCGATTCTACATAGAGCCGTATTTGGAGGGGTTTCAGCTGTTTGTGCGTCGCAAAATGACAGTTTTCGGGAACGACGGGCAATCTGCCAGCCTGATGGCTAATCCGCCAGATTTTATCAACTGGTAAAAATATGCAGGGAGGCACAATTGGGGATGCGCCTCCCTGCCCTCACTCGGTCGCTGATGATTGGGGAGTGCGACCGAAGAAGAGTGCATAGGCGGCTGGCAGGACAAGAATGGTCAGGACCGTACCCACCAGAATGCCGCCCATCATCGAATAGGCAAGCGGACCCCAGAAGACGCCGCGCGAGATCGGAATGAGGGCCAGGACCGCAGTCAGAGCCGTCAACATGATCGGTCGGAAGCGGCGAACGGCCGAGCCGACAATCGCTTCCGTGCGCTCCATCCCGGCCGCAATATCCTGGTCGATCTGGTCGATCAGGATGATGGAATTGCGGATGATGATGCCGAGAAGGGCGATCACACCCAGGATTGCTACGAAACCGAAGGGCGCGCCCGACAGAAGGAGCGCGGCAGCCGCACCGATGACACCCAGCGGTCCGGTTGCAAGCACCAGCATGGCCTTGCCGAAATGCTGCAACTGGATCATCAGCAGGACGACGATCACCAGCAGCATCAATGGCGCCTTTGCGGCAATCGATTGCTGGCTCTCCGCACTGTCTTCGGCACCACCCTGGATTTCAATCCGGTAACCGTCGTCAAGGCCAGAACGGAGAGGCTCAAGCCGCTCGAAAAGGGCAAGCGCGACATCGTTGGACTGAACATCATCAGGAACCGTTGCGCGAACCGTGATGGTCGGCAGACGGTCCCGGCGCCACTCGATCCCCTGCTCCAGCACAGGCTCGATCCTTGCAACCTGGGACAGCGGCACGAAGGTTCCAAGGTCCGTCGGAATATAGACCGAGTTGACGGCAGTCAGGATCGTGCGGCTGTCTTCGGGTTCGCGGACCACGATCGAGACCGTCTCTTCCCCGGCGCGGAAATCGGCAAGGGGAGCACCACTCATGGATGCCTGCAGCATCTGGCGAAGCCGCTGCGAACTGACACCCAGCGCTCTTGCCCGATCCTGGTCGATGGTGAGTTTCATGGCTGGCACAGGCTCGAGCCAGTCATCATGGACGGACTGGAGAAGCGGCTCCTCGTTGAAGGCCATTTTCACGGCATCGGCAATCCGACGGACTTCTTCACGATCAGGACCCGTCACACGCATCTGCACCGGCCAGCCTGTCGGGGGACCCAGAAAAAGCCTGTCGACCTTGCCACGGACCGAAGGATGGTTTTCAGCCAGCAAATCACGGATCTTGACGATCAAACGCTCGCGCGCCTCGACATTGCGTGCCATGACAAGCAACTGGGCGAAATTGGGATTGCGCAACTGCTGATCGAGGGGCAGGAAGAAGCGGGGGGCGCCCTCGCCGATATAGGTGGCGACGAAGCGCTGGTCCTCATCCTTGAGGATTTCCGCTTCCAGCATCCGTGCCTGTCTTTCGACTTCGGCAATCGAAGTTCCCTCCGGCAACCACAGATCCACGAGGATTTCCGGACGCGATGATTGCGGAAAGAAGTTCTTCGGAATGAACTGGAAGGACCAGAGGCTTGCGGCGAAGGTGGCAAGGGTCAGGACAATGACCAGGATGCGATGTCGAACGCACCAGGCCACCAGGGCTCTCAGGCGCCGATAGACCGGCTTGTCATAGACATCATGGCTCGCACCATCCTGATGCCGCTGTTTCAGGATCATGAAGCCGAGCCAGGGCGTGAAATAGACGGCGACGAACCAGGAAATCATCAGGGAAATGCCGACGACATAAAACAGCGAACTGACATATTCGCCCGCCGTCGATGCCGCAAACCCGACCGGAATGAAGCCCGCGGTCGTGATCATCGTGCCGGTCAGCATAGGAAAAGCCGTAGAGCGATAGGCAAAGCTTGCCGCGTCGATCTTGTCCAGGCCTTCTTCGAGCTTGCGCTCCATCAGTTCGACAACGATCATCGCGTCATCAACCAGAAGGCCAAGGGCAATGATGAGCGCCCCGAGCGAGATACGCTGCAGGTCGATCCCGATCTCGTACATGATCGCGAAGGTCGCAGCGAGCACCAGCGGGATCGCGATGGCAATGACAAAACCCGAGCGCCAGCCGATCGAAAGCAGGGAGATGACGAGGACAATGACCAGAGCTTCGCCAAGGGCCGTGGCAAATTCGCCCATGGCTTCGCGGACAACTTCAGGCTGGTCGGAAATCTGGCTTACCTCAAGTCCGAGCGGCAGGGTTGCCTCGAACTGGCGAAGAGTTTCGCGCACATCGGTTCCGACATCGGTGACCTTGAATCCCTTTGCCATCACGACTCCGACCTGAACGGAATCCCGGCCATTGAAGCGAAACTTGCGCTGGAAGGGTTCTTCCAGCCCTTCGCTGACGGAGGCGATATCGCCAAGTCGCGTCACCTGATTACCCGTACGCAGGGTCAGTTCGCGAATGTCTTCCGCCGTCGTGAAACCGCCATCAACGGAAATCCTGACGGAATGGGATCCGGTGTCGATCGAACCTGCCGGATCGATGGCATTTCGTCCGGCAAGAGCGGCCTCGATATCATTGAATGTCAGACCGCGTTCGGCCAGAACCTTCGACGACACATCGATAAAGATCTTCTGCGGCTGGTCGCCGAGGATCACGGCTTTTTCCACGCCAGGGGTCGACAGCAGCACATCCCGCGCCTTGATCGCGAAACGCTTCAACTCCGGATAATCATAGCCCTCGCCAGACAGGGAGTAGAGCGTGATGAACGTGTCCCCGAATTCGTCATTGAAAAAGGGGCCGACCACACCTTCGGGCAATTCGTTCTCGATATCGCCGACCTTCTTGCGCACCTGATAGAAGGACTCGGCAACCTGCTCTGCATTGGTATAGCCCTCCATCTGCACGGTGATGATGGAGGATCCGGCGCGTGTATAGGACCGCACCCAGTCGAGATGCGGAGTTTCCTGCAGCTTGCGCTCGATCTTGTTGACCACCTGGTCCTGCATGTCGGTGATCGAGGCGCCGGGCCAGAAGACCTGCACCACCATGACGCGGAAGGTGAAATCCGGATCTTCCTTCTGGCCCATCCGCATCAAGCCGAACAACCCGGAGATGAGGATGAGACCGAACAGGAAACGGGCAATGCTTGGGTGCTCAATCGCCCATCTGGACAAGTTGAATGAGCCCCGCTCAACAGGCTGAGTGTTCATGGCGATAAGTCCGGATAGGGTTTGGGGTTTCGGCCGGGCGCGATCAGTCAGCGCGTTGCGACGATGCGAGGTCGATCAGTTAACTGGGCCGAGCGGGCCAGTTCTTCATCTGCAAGCCTCACCCGCATGTTCTGAGAGAGAAACTGTGTCCCGGCGATAACCACCAGATCACCGGTTCGAAGTCCATCCGTGACCTTGACACCGGTGTCGGAGAATTCCTCAACCGTCACGGGCCGAGCCTGCACGGTTCCGTCGACCCTGTTGACCGTCCAGACAATCATGGCATCGGCCTCGTCACGGGAAAGGGCAGCAAGGGGTACATCGTAATAGGGCGCGGCAACCGGTGCTGTCGCCTCGACCGTGGCAGTCATTCCAAGGAGCACGGAAGGATCCGACGGCAGACCAATTCGAACCGTGAAGGTCCGTGACAGCCGATCGGCGCTTCCGGCCACCTCGCGCACGGTTCCGGGAAGCTTGAGCGATCGATTGGACCAGAAGGTGACATCAACCGGCTTTCCCGCGCTGAAGGCGAGAATGTCAGTTTCCGGAACTGCGATGACGACATCACGTTCACCATCGGCGGCCACCGTGACCACGGGACTGCCGGCGGCGACCACCTGACCGGCATCGGCATCGATGGCCGTGACAATCCCGTCCCGGTCAGCCGTCAGCCGGCTGTATTCCACCTGGTTACGGGTCTGCTCGAGAACGGCCTTCGCACTGTTGCGGCTGGCGATTGACTGGTTGTAGGCCAATTGGGCCTGTTCAAGCTGTGCCTTTGTCGTCACCTGCTGGCGAAAGAGTTGTTCGGTGCGTTTCAGCGCAAATTCGCTGGTTTCGACCTGTCTTTCTGCCGCTTCAAGATTGGCCTCGGCACTCTGGACCTGAAGACCGAAATCTGTTGCATCAAGACGTGCCATCACATCGCCCGCTTGCACCCTGTCTCCGATCTCCACGCTGCGCTCGACGATCTTGCCCGCGACACGAAAGCCAGTGGCAGCTTCGCTCCGTGCCGTGACGGAACCCGAATAGCGCAAGGCGCGGGTCGTTGACACGGACGCCATTTCGATGACCTTGACGGGTCTGAGTTCAGGGGCCTGGACCGTCTCTTCGACCTCATTCGAACACCCCGCGAGGGAGATGACGAAGGCAAGCGGCAACAGGAATTTCGTGGTCTGGCCGAAGACAGGCATGGTTTGCTCCCTGAGCATGATGAACCATTCGGTGGTGGACGCCGTTCAGGCCCTGAGGGCCCGCAAGGCAAAATCTGTCAGGTCCTCGGGAGAGGCCCGATTGGATTTACGGGTACATTCGGAAATGATCATTGGGTGGTGCAGACTGATGGTCGCAGAAAAGAACAGTTGCGCCGCCTGAGCCGGGTCCATATTGCGAAACTCACCTGCAGCTATGCCTTCGGCTATGATCCCTGCGGCAATCACCTGGAGCTCATCGACATAGCGATCGATGACATCCCAGTCGCGCTCAATGGCCACGAGGACCATCTCGTGCACCTTTTCCTGGTCAAGCATCCGTTCAACCATGAATTGATACTGTCGAAGGCTGAACTCGCGCAGCCGATCAGTGGCGCTTACCGGCCTTGCCGCGATCTGGATGGCCAATTGCATGCTGTCGCCCAGCATCCGGGCGCAGAGTGCCTGGTGGATCTCAACCTTTGAGGAAAAGAAGCGGTAGATGTTGGCCGTCGACATCCCCAGCTCCTTGGCGATGTCGGCAACAGTCGTCTTCGAATATCCATAGTGGCGGAAGACGCGTTCGGCTGCATCGACAATCCGTTCGACGGTCTCCACATGTGAGGGATCGGCTCTGTGCTCTACCGGGGTCATGGCGCTCATCATTTAATGACTGACGATTTTCGTATTTCGTCATACGTTATCTTTAAATCGATCATAGTCAATACCGGAACGAGGCTTTATTGAGCGTCACCGCATAGGCAAAGCCTGCAGTCATGGCTCCCGGGTCACGAGAATTGGCGGTAAGGTTGTCCGCGCAACCAATTGATCAATCGGATGAATCGATTGCGGCGCTTCGATTCAAAAGTGTCGTTGGACGCTTTTCCGTCCCTGGGCAAGACTTGCCCCATGTTGATAGAGAACCTTCAAATTTACATCGAACGGGTCGATTCCCATCGCAACATGGCCCGGTTTTACGCCCTGGAGCTAGACCGGGATCTGTTTGGCAACACTCTGCTGCGTCGCAAATGGGGGCGCATCGGCACCAGAGGCCGCGAAAAACTTGCAGCCTTCGATGAAGAGCAGGCCGCAATCGCCCTCTTCCTGAAACTGCTCCGTCAAAAGCGCAGACGAGGCTACAGGGCTCGTAAACGAGCGGCCTAGAGGCAGGTCACTCAGATCCTGTAGGCAACCACCATGACGGCGCCCTTGTCTTGATCCAAAATTGCGACTTCCTCAGGAGATTTAGGATTTGAAGGTGCATTTGAGATATGCTAGTGCATCAGAATCATGTTTCTCAACCTTTTCATTGTCTTGTCTGTATTTTCGTCATCCCTCCGTAGACAGGGAGCCATAGAATCTGACGTTTGCAAATACTGCAAGAATGACGAGGCAAAGCAGACTGCCATATGACATTCTCATTCGAAATTCTTTCTGACACCTGGGGGCATCTTGGTGAAAGCCCCGTTCTTTCAAAGGACGGACACTATCTTTGGTGGGTTGATACCGAAGGCTGGCGGCTCTTGCGATCGCACACGGGAACCGGCGCAACCGAAACATGGCAAACCCCGGAAATCATAGGCTGCATCGCTCTGCGTGACGACGGCACGCTTCTCGCGGGCCTTGCCTCCGGTCTCTTCATCTTCAATCCCCAGACAGGGCTTTTCCAGCAAGCTTGTTCCCCTGAAACTCGCAATGACATGCGTTTCAACGATTGTGCGCTGGATCCGGTTGGACGGTTCTGGGCCGGCACCATGCATCGCGACATTACCGAGCCGGCAGGCGCACTCTTCTGCGTCGAGAGAGATCTGACGCACAAGCGCTTCTTCGACGGCTTGTGGACGCCGAACGGCCTGGCCTTCGATGCCGATCGGGCGCGCATGTATTTTTCGGATTCCCACCCCTCCATCCAGACCATCTGGGTCTGCGACTATGACCTGGCGTCCGGCAACCCGAGCAACAAACGCGTCTTCGCAAGAACGGAGCATGTCGAGGGACGTCCGGACGGAGCTTTTGTGGATGATTCCGGTGTCTACTGGATTGCAGGCGTGGGGGGATCTCAGATCCTCCGCTTTGCACCGACGGGCGATATGCTGGAGCCGATCCCGGTTCCTGTAACCCATCCAACAAAGCTGGTGCACCAGGGTGATGGCCTGCTGATCACCACCCGGCGAACAGCGCCCGCCAATGTAAGCGACATGTCAGGTCACGTGTTACGGGCTCGCAGGACTGACTGATCGCCTCTGCTAGGCGCGCTTCACATAGTCCGGATGGTTGTTGCAGATGTCGTCGACAATCGACAAGGTGCCTGATAGATGGGCACGCAGCGCTGTGACTGCAGCATCCCCGTTCCCGGCCCTCACCGCTTCGATGATCGCCTTGTGATCTGTCAGCACCTGATGAAGCTTGCCCGGCATGGGCAGGTTGAGCATGCGCAATCGGTCCAGGTGAACACTTTGGCGCCGAACCGTCTCCCAAAGCCCGACTATGTCGGCTTTCTCGAACAAGACGCGGTGAAATTCCTTGTCGAGCTGATCGAAGCGATCATAGGTCGTCAGGGACATCGCCTCCTGTTGCTCCAACAGGATGGCTTCCAGCGCTTGGGCCGTCTCGCCCGGGTGATTGGCCGCCAACCGCCTGACAGCCTCGAGCTCGATTGAGAGGCGCAGGAAATGGGCCTCCATTGCCAGCTTCACATCGATTTTCGAGACCACTGTTGCAAACTGCGGAAAGACCTCAACGAGACCTTCCTCCTCCAGCCGGATCAAGGCATCACGCACTGGCGTCTGGCTTACGTTGAACTCGCTTTGCAGCGCGAGCCGTGAAATCACCGTGCCGGGTGGCATTTTCAGCGAGAGTATCCGCATGCGCAGGATTTCCAGGATCTGAGGTCCAACCTGACGCCAGCGATCAAGACCTCCCACTCTCGATTTGACCTTCAATAGAATATCCTTTGCTCGTCCTGCCCTGGCCCAAATCCGTGTCCGCTTCGCCGACAGTGACTAGATGCACATCTCGTTCCGCTCATGCAAGCCGTGGATCCGGCTTTGAAGGAGGCTCTCACGATCTCTTTCGCTGCATGATCGCATATTCCGATGATCTGTCTGGATGAATGTGCGATCAACCAAAGGCCAATTCCGGGAGCCACAATACGAGGCCCGGCAGGAACAGGAGCGCCACAATAACAGCCAGAACCGTGAAGAGGAACGGCAGCGCCTCGATCAGATATTCCTCAATCTTGACATTCATCAGCGAGCAGACCGCATACATCGCAACACCGACAGGTGGTGTCATGCCGCCCAAAGTCACGATGCTCATCATCAGAATGCCGAAGTGAACGGGATCAAGGCCGATCTTGGTGATGATCGGCACGAAGATCGGCGTCAGCAGCAGGACCAGGACGGTGCTTTCGATAAAAAAGCCAGCAATCAGCAGGAACAGCAGGATCAAGAGAACAATGACCACCGGATTTTCGATGCCGGACAGCATCCAGCTCGAAACATCCTGAGGCACCTGGAGATAGATGATTGCAAAGCCCACCATCCCGGACATCAGGATGATGATCATGATCAGACCAATGTCGGAAATGGCATTGGCGAAGGCGAGCTTGACGCGCTCGAAGTCGAGCTCCCGATGGGCGAAAACGCCAACGAAGACGGCGTAGACGACCGCGAAGGCGCCGACTTCGGAAGGTGTAAAGACACCACCACGAATTGTCAGGACCAGCGCGACGGGGAAAAACAACGCCCATTTGGCATCCCACAATGCGTGCATGAGGGCGCCGAATGTCGGCGGCTCGGTATCGGCAACCACATAATTGCGACGCTTTGCAATGATGTAGGTCGTGACCATCAGGCCGGTCATGATCAGCACACCGGGGATGATGCCGGCGAGGAACAAGCGACCGATCGAGACATTTCCAACATAACCATAGAGAATCAAGCCAATGCTCGGCGGTATGGTGGCCGTGATCAGAGAGCTGACGGCAATGGCGGCAGCCGAAAAACCGCGTCCGTAACCCTTGGCGATCATGGTCGGCCCCAAGATGCGCGCTTGCATTGCCGCATCCGCGACAGCAGAGCCGGAAACACCACCCATTACAGTCGACAAGACAATGGTAACCTGCGCCAGACCTCCCGCCATCCAGCCGACGGCGACCGACGAAAACCTGAACAGCCTGTCGGTGATGCCACTGACATTCATCAGATGTCCGGCAAGGACAAAAAACGGGACAGCCAGGAGCGGAAAACTCTGGCTCATCGTCGCAATCTTCTGAACGGCAATCGATACCGGCATTGCCGGATCGTTCAGAAAGAAGACGAAACCGGCAATGCCGATGGCGAAGGCGACCGGCATTCCGACCAGCATGAAGGCAAAGAAGATGAATGTGATCAGTCCCATGTCAGGCATCCCGTTCGACTGGCGGCTCGAATTCAATGCGGGAATAGACGAAGCTCCCCACATCAGGCCTCTGTCGCCAGGCCTCGACCATATTCTTGAGGAGAGCCGCGGCAATCATCAGGCAACCCAGCGGCACCGCCGCGGTAACCCAGGCATAGGACAGGCCACTGTCGCCAAATCTGCGCTCGGTGTTCAAAATCGTGAGGCGGCAGCCCTCGATCATGAGAAAGGCAAGAAACACAAGGATGATCAGAGAAATCGCAAATTCAAGTTTCAGCCGGGACCGGGGCTTGAGCCAGCGCACGGCAAGATCAATGCCAATATGGGCCTTTTCACGCATGGCGCGCGTGGCTCCGAGGAAACACAGCCAGATAAACAAAAGCTGGGCGAGATCCATGGACCAGATGAGAGGATAGCCAAAGCTACGCATGATCGCCGCAACGAAGACGAGAACCACAATACTGGGAAGGATGAATGCCGAAACAAGAAGCTCCAGCGCAGCCAATCTTTTAAACATGGGAGACCCTGAAATGAGAAAACAGGGGCCTTGAGGCCCCCGCCGATTAGTTATTGCGCTGCAATCGCCTGCAGCTTGTCACGAAGGTCGGCATAGCCCAAAACATCATAGACACTCGCTGTCGCCTCTCGGAATGGCGTTACATCGATCTCGGCGATCGTCATGCCGCCAGCTTTCAGCTCCTCTTCGATGCGGGCAAGCACGTCGCGGGTTCCGTAGGATGCAACGTCGCCAGCTTTCAACGCCTCTTCACGCAGCATGACCTGAAGATCTGTCGGAAGACTGTCAAACCAGGCCGCACTTGTCACCAAGCCGGTGATCAGGTTGATGTGCCCAGTCTTGGTCAGGACGCTGGTGACTTCAAACAGCTTGGCCCCCTTCCCCGCCGGGAGCTGCGCCTCTGCAGAATCGATGACATTTTGCTGAAGCGCCGAGTAAACCTCGGCAAAGGGCATCGGTGTGGGCGTTGCGCCCATGGCCTTGATGGTCTCAACCCAGACAGGAGCGCCCGGCGTCCGCATACGGTTTCCTGACAGATCGGCCGGCGTCGTGACCGGCTCCTTCGTCCACAAGTGACGCTCCCCCTGCCACCAATTGAATGACAGGATCTGGTGGCCGGAGGCTTGACGCAGAGCAGATACCCATTCCTCGAAAACCGGATCGGTAACAACCTTGCGCATACCCTCATAGCCAGAAGCGAGATAGGGCGCGCCAAGAACACCAAATTCCTTCTGGAACACCGCAAGTCGGCCTCCATCAACGACGACGGCAACAGGCACCCCAGCCCGCGCCTGCTCGAGCACGTCCTCGTCGGGGCCGAGCTGCGAGTTCGGGAAGAGCTTGATTTCCAGAACACCGTTGCTGCGGGTCGCCACAGAATCGCGGAAACTCTCAAGCCCCTTGTAGAGCGGATCATCCGTTGTCAGAGCCGTATTGATGCTCAGCGTGTAATCGGCAGCAGCCAATGGCAGTGCGGAGATGAGGCCTGAAACGGCCGCCAAAAAACCTAATGTAATTACTCTCATAACTTTCCTCCAAAACATGGCGGCTCCTCCAGCCGTGGGCCGACACTATTGCGCTAATGCATTAGTGTCAACAAGATACTGAAATCGATGAAATTTTCTAAACGCCCTCTTGCATCTGCAGTCAACCTCTGCGTAGAGATAACAAGAAATGCACTGATGCATCAGTGCATTTCTCTCTTGAATGCATGGGCAGCCCGGCATCAGGCATGGGCCAAAAAGGGTCGCCAAGGGCGAAGCAGCAAGACCCTCGCCGATGCGCATAGAAGCGGAAGATGACATGAGACGGAAAACACCTGAAAGTCTTCGATCAGCCCGATGGTTTGAACCCGATGATCTGCGCAGCATGGGTCATCGCTCGCGGCTGATGCAGCTTGGCTATGCCGAGGAAGAGTTTCGCGGTCGGCCAGTCATCGGGATCATGGACACCTGGTCCGAATTGAACACGTGCCATGCCCATTTTCCCGAGCGCGTCCAGGATGTGAAGCGCGGGGTCCTCCAGGCAGGTGGCTTCCCCGTCCAGATGCCTTCGCTCTCGGTCGATGAGAGCAATATGAAGCCGACATCCATGCTGTTTCGCAATATGCTCGCGATCGAGACGGAGGAGATGATCCGCTGCCATCCTCTCGACGGGGTGGTGCTGATGGGCGGTTGCGACAAGACGACGCCAGGCCTTGTTCTGGGTGCGATATCTGCAGGCGTACCGGCCATCTATGTGCCAGCCGGACCGATGATCCGTGGCAATTTTGCCGGAAAGACGCTTGGCTCGGGATCCGACGCCTGGAAATACTGGGATGAGCGTCGGGCAGGCAATCTGTCAGACCAGGACTGGGTGGGGATCCAGAGCGGCATTGCCCGGTCCGCCGGAACCTGCATGACCATGGGAACAGCCAGCACGATGACGGCAATCGCCGAGGCAATGGGACTGACCCTGCCCGGTGCCTCGTCCATACCGGCGGTCGATTCAAACCATCACCGCATGGCGTCGGCCTGCGGAAGACGCATTGTCGAGATGGTCTGGGACGACCTGACACTTGACCGGATCATCACCGAAGCCGCCTGCCGGAATGCAGCCACCGTTGCCATGGCCACCGGTTGTTCCACCAATGCCGTGGTCCACCTCATTGCCATTGCCAAACGCGCAGGCATTCGGCTCACTCTGGATGACCTTGACGAACTCGGACGCACAACGCCGCTCATTGCCAATGTGCGACCGGCGGGCAAGGGCTATCTGATGGAGGATTTCTATTATGCCGGCGGATTGCGCGCGCTGATGAACCAGCTCAGAGAACGGCTCGACTGTTCTGCCCTGACTGTCAATGGACGCACCCTTGGCGAAAACATCGAGGGAGCCGAGGTTTACAATCAAGATGTGATCCGCCCGCTGTCCAATCCGGTCTATCACGAGGGCTCGCTGGCGGTTTTGCGCGGCAACCTGTGTCCCAACGGAGCTGTCATAAAGCCTGCCGCCTGCGACCCGCGCTTCCATGTCCATGAAGGCCCGGCACTGGTTTTCGACAGCTATCCGGAGATGAAGGCCGCGGTCGAAGATGAAAACCTCCACGTGACGCCGGATCACGTCATGGTCCTTCGCAATGCCGGACCCCTTGGTGGTCCAGGTTTCCCCGAATGGGGGATGCTGCCCATCCCGAAGGCACTGATCAAGCAAGGACATCGGGACATGCTCAGGATTTCCGACGCACGGATGTCGGGCACCTCCTACGGTGCCTGTGTCCTCCATGTCTCGCCCGAAAGCTTCATTGGAGGCCCCCTGGCACTTCTCAAGACCGGCGACGCGGTTCGACTGGACATCCCCAACCGTCGCCTCGACATGCTGGTCGATGACGCCGAACTTTCGCAGCGCAAGGCACAGTGGCGTGCGCCCGAGCCACGCTACGAACGGGGTTGGGGATGGCTGTTTTCGAAACATGTCACCCAGGCTGACCAAGGCTGTGATTTCGATTTCCTGCAAACCGATTTTGGC
The DNA here is from genome assembly GCF_005860795.2 of Peteryoungia desertarenae. Classification (GTDB taxonomy): domain Bacteria; phylum Pseudomonadota; class Alphaproteobacteria; order Rhizobiales; family Rhizobiaceae; genus Allorhizobium; species Allorhizobium desertarenae. Next base: position 122,657 of record NZ_CP058351.1, on the reverse strand, counting down.
CGGGCCGCCGGCGAACCCGACATTTATTGAGCGAGGATCATCATGAACGACTATGTCCTGTCCGATACCACCCGCGCCAAGTTCAAGAAGACCTCGACAGCCTCCATCGCGACGGCTCTGTACAAGCGCAATCTCCGAAACCAGTTCATCCAGGGCGTGGTGCCGGTCTCTGCGAAACCAGACAACATGGTGGGCCAGGCCTTTACCCTTCGCTATATTCCCGCGCGCGAAGATCGAAACCCGATCACGGTGTTCCGAGATCCCGATCATCCGCAGCGTGTCGCCATCGAATCATGTCCAGAAGGTCACGTGCTGGTCATGGATGGCCGCCAGGATGCGCGGGCTGCAACAGCAGGTTCGATCCTCATTACGAGACTGGCGCTGAGGGGAGCGGCAGGCGTTGTCTCCGATGGCGGTTTTCGCGATGCCGAAGGCATCGCCGCCCTTGATATGCCAGCCTATTTCGCAAGACCCTCGGCACCGACCAACCTGACCCATCACGAGGCGATTGATATCAATGTCCCGATCGCCTGTGGTCAGGTCGCCGTTTTTCCCGGCGATGTCCTTGTCGGTGACCGGGACGGTGTCATGGTCATTCCCGCACATCTTGCAGAGGAAATCGCCGACGAATGCCTCGGGATGGAGGATTTCGAAGCCTTCGTGCTGGAAAGAGTGATGGCCGGCGATCCCGTGATCGGCCTTTATCCGCCGACGCGCGAGGAATGCCTGGAAGCCTATGCAAGATGGCAGAAGCACAGGGTTTAAACCTTGACCTGATGGACACCACGCTTCTGATGGCTGTTCAGGATGCAGTGTGAAAAGCGATCGACGCGTGGTCCTGATTGGTGGAATGCGTATCGGTGTATTCTGATAGATGGACCGATCCAGCCCATTCAAGACTGCCTCTTGATTGGGCTCAGCGCTCACCACTTTGCCGCATTTCCAGTCACCAGCCGACCCTGGACCCTCAGATGCCGGGGCTCCAGCGCCGATTGACGGACTGGCATGGCACTTGCTTCACTAGATTCAGAGTTTGGCGGCTAGGGTTCCGGTGCGTTTTGCATGGCTGGTCCGAGAGCTGCCACCGGCGGGGGAGACATCCCTTCCGGATGCACGGCGGGACAAAAGCCCGGGAGACCTCGTAAGCCAAGGGATTGGCGGCGCGATGGTCGATGCCGATCCCTTCTCGAAAAGCCAGAAGGGGAATGAACATGCAGACTTTTTCGCGATTTCTATCCATCTCGCTCCTGAGCGCGACCGTGGCACTGTCGGGTTTGTCGACTGCACAAGCGCAACAGAAGACAGATTTCAAGGTCGCCTGGTCGATCTATGTCGGCTGGATGCCCTGGGGTTATGCCAATGACACCGGCATCGTGAAGAAGTGGGCCGACAAATACGGAATCACGATCGAGGTGACACAGTTCAACGACTATGTGGAGTCGATGAACCAGTATACCGCCGGTGCTTATGATGCGGTGACGCTCACCAATATGGACGGGCTTTCCATTCCGGCAGCCGGTGGCGTCGACACGACCGCTGTCATCGTCGGGGACTTTTCCAACGGCAATGATGCCCTGATCCTCAAGGACAAGACATCGCTTGAGGAGGTCAAGGGCCAGAACATCAACCTCGTGGAGTTTTCGGTCTCGCATTATCTTTTGGCGCGAGCCCTGGACAGCATCGGTCTTTCGGAACGCGATGTGAAGGTGGTCAATACTTCGGATGCCGACATGGTCGCCGCCTATCAGACTCCTGATGTCACAGCCGTTGTCACATGGAACCCGCTTGTTTCGACCATCCTGGAGGAACCTTCCGCCAACAAGGTCTTTGACAGCTCGCAGATTCCGGGCGAAATCATCGACCTGATGGTCGCCAATACCGAGGTCTTGAATGCCAATCCGGATTTCGGCAAGGCACTGGCCGGGATCTGGTATGAAACCATGGCGATCATGACCGCAGACACGCCCGAAGGTGCCGCTGCACGGACCGCGATGGGGGCTGCTTCCGGAACCGACCTCGCCGGCTTCGAGGCGCAGATGGCCGCAACCAAGCTCTTCGACAAGCCGGCCGATGCTGTCGCCTTCACCGCTTCGCCCGAGCTTCCAAAAACCATGGACCTTGTCCGCAACTTCCTGTTCGAGAAGGGTCTTCTGGGAAGCGGCGCGCCCTCGGCCGATGTCATCGGCATCGAAATGCCGGATGGATCTGTCCTTGGAGACACGGCCAATGTGAAGTTCCGTTTCACGACATCCTACATGGACATGGCCGCCAAGGGTGAACTCTGAGCAAGGACAGCCAGATGGTGGGGCCGCATCGACAGATCGGCCCTTCCCCATTTGCCTTTAAGGATCAGCCCAGATGCGCTGGATCAATACCAAGCCCGGACAAGGCGCACGTCTCACACTGGCGTTGCTTCCCTTCATATTGCTGCTTGCCGCCTATATGATCGGGTCAGCCGAAAGGCTGGCAGACAATCCGAATGACAAGCTGTTGCCGGGCCTGGATGCCCTTGGTGATGCCATCCAGCGCATGGCATTCACGCCTGATGTCCGCACAGGCGATTATCTACTCTGGACAGACACCGCCGCAAGCCTGACACGCCTTGCAGCAGGGCTTGGCATTGCCACCGGGATCGCACTCCTGCTCGGGCTGATCATCGGTATCCTGCCCTATGCGCGGGCAGCGCTTTCACCATTTGTCGGCGCCATTTCCATGGTTCCGCCGCTCGCCCTCCTGCCGATCCTGTTCATCGTCATGGGGCTCGGCGAGGCCTCCAAGATCGCGCTGATTGTCATCGGCGTCGCGCCGATCATGGTTCGCGACCTGGCGCTGACCGCCATCTCCCTGCCACGCGAGATGATCGTCAAGGCCGAAACGCTCTCGGCCTCCTCCTGGCAGATTGCGCTGCGTGTCGTGCTGCCGCAGATCCTGCCGCGCCTGATCACCACGCTCCGCCTGCAGCTTGGCCCCGCCTGGCTCTTCCTGATCGCGGCCGAAGCGATCTCCTCCGACAGCGGCCTCGGCTACCGCATCTTCCTCGTCCGTCGCTATCTGTCGATGGACGTCATCTTCCCCTATGTGCTCTGGATCACGTTGCTTGCGATCCTCACCGACATCCTGCTCGATCGCTTGCGCATCGCGGTCTTCCCCTGGTCCGAACTGGAGAAGGGCAAATGAGCGCCCTCTCCATCAAAAACCTCTGGAAGGAATATGGCGACCAGATCGTGCTGGAGAATGTCTCGATCGAGATCGAATCCAGAGCTTTTGTCGCTCTCGTCGGCCCGTCCGGCTGTGGCAAATCCACCTTTCTGCGCATGCTTCTTGGTCAGGAAACACAGACCAAGGGTGAAATCCTGCTCGATGGTCTGGCCTTGCCGAAGGAGCCGGGGCCGGATCGCGGCGTCGTCTTCCAGCGCTACTCGGTCTTCCCGCATCTGACCGTTCTCGGCAATGTCATGCTTGGCAAGGAACTGAAAGCCTCCCGCTTCGCCGCCCGGCTGTTCGGCTCCGCCCGTCGTGCAGTCGAGGAAGAGGCCCGCGGCATGATCGCGGCGGTCGGGCTTGCCGGCTCCGAAGACAAGTATCCGGCCCAGCTCTCCGGCGGCATGCAGCAGCGACTGGCGCTCGCCCAGGCGCTGATCATGCGGCCCAAGGTTCTGCTGCTCGACGAACCCTTCGGCGCGCTGGATCCCGGCATTCGGGCTGAAATCCACACACTGATGAAGACGCTCTGGCACGAGGCGCCGATGACCGTGGTCATGGTCACTCATGACATGCGCGAGGCCTTCACGCTTGCCACCCGCGTCGTCGCCTTCGAGCGCCCCCGCGACCGCCCGGAGGAAAAGCTCCGCTACGGCGCGACGATCACCCGCGACATCGCCATCTGGCCGCCCCGCAGAGCGGGCGAGGCCTCCCTCATTCGCCCCGACCGGGACGGCCCGGTCAACGAAACCACTGGAGATGACAATGCATATCCGACGTTCCGATGAAGAGATCGCCGCCAACCGGGCGCGCTACGAGGAGCATCAGAAGAAAGGGCTGGAATTCGCACCGAAGGCGCTGCCGGGAAAGAGCGCCAAGCCTGCACCCGCAATTGATGCGAAGAAAATCATGCACCAGGAAAAGCTGCCCGGCGGCTGGTACTGGTGGACCCGCGTCAAGTTGAACGAGACGCTGCGCATCGCGCTCGACGACGGTTTTTCGACCGTGTCGGTCGTCGCCTGGAATGCCGAAGACCCGAGCGAGCGCATGAACCTGCCGGACACCGTCAAGGTGCAGTGGACCACCGGGCTTGGAAAGGGCCGTGTCATCTTCTCCGACATGGGCAAGGTCATGTTCTCGATCACCGAGGATAGCTCCGGCGCCCATGACGTTCTGATGGGCGGCTCGACAGCCTCCTCGAACGCGAAGAAATATGCCGGCCAGAACGGTCCGGCACTGCGCAACACCCGCGACAACTTCGTGCTGATCGCCACCAAGGCCGGCCTCGACAAGCGCGACATTCCGGCAGCTCTCGCCCTGTTCGCACCCGTCCGCGTTGACGCTGATGGCAGGTTCGAGTGGAAACCGGATCTCGTGTCCGAAGGCGACTATGTCGATCTGCGGGCCGAGATGGACATGATCGTCGGCTTCTCCAATTGCCCGCATCCGCTCGATCCAAACCCGGTCTATGCCCCCAATCCCGTCAGCATCCTGAGGATCGCGGCCCTTGAGCCAGCAGCGGATGATCTGTGCCAGACCGCGACTGCAGAAGCCATCCGCGGCTTTGAAAACAACGCTTTTGCGGCCCTGTGAGAGGAGAGGCGACCATGACGAGTTTTATCCAGACCTCTCCCACCCGCACGCTCTCCAACACCGCGCAGGATCATTATATCGCTGCCGAAGCACCGTTTTCGACCTTCATCAAAAAGGGTCAGGTGGTCCGCATCGAGGACAGCTATGGCCAGCAGGCCGTCGATACGCTCTTCTACAACGCCCATGATTTCTCCGAGCGCTATTCGAGCCAGGACACCATGCGCGAGCAGGGTGCAGCCTATATCTCGACCGGTACGAAGGTCATCTCCAACGAAGGCCGGGTGATGCTGACCGTCACCGCCGACAGCTGCGGTCGGCACGACACCTCAGCCGGCGCCTGCTCCTGCGAGAGCAACACGGTCCGCTTCGGCCATTACACGAAATACCTGCATGCCTGCCGCGATAATTTTGTCATTGAGGTATCGAAGCACGGCATGAGCAAGCGCGACGTGGTGCCGAACATCAACTTCTTCATGAACGTGCCGATCGAACCCTCAGGCGAAATGACCATCGTCGACGGCATTTCCGCCCCCGGCGACTATGTCGAGCTGAAGGCGGAGATGGACGTGCTGCTCGTCATCTCCAATTGCCCGCAGATCAACAACCCCTGCAACGGCTTCGATCCGACGCCCATCCGGGTGCTCGTCTGGGACGACGAGGCAGCCTGATGTTCAGGAAGGTTCTGATTGCCAATCGCGGCGAGATCGCCGTGCGCGTCATCAAGACGCTTCGAAAGATGGGGATCGCAAGCGTTGCGGTCTATTCCGATGCCGACCGGTTTTCGAAGGCCGTTCTGATGGCAGACGAGGCGGTGCGCCTCGGACCCGCACCCGCCAGTGAAAGTTATCTCAACGTCGATGCCGTGATTGCCGCCTGCCGCCAGACGGGTGCGCAAGCCGTCCATCCCGGCTACGGCTTCCTCTCGGAGAACATCGGCTTTGCCGAGCGGCTGAAGGCGGAAGGTATCACCTTCATCGGCCCGACGCCGGACAATATCGCAGCCTTCGGCCTGAAGCACACGGCCCGCGAACTGGCCAAGGCGAGCGGCGTGCCGCTCTTGCCCGGCTCCGGCCTGCTCGACAGCCGGGAAGAGGCGCTCTCCGCAGCGGAGCAGATCGGCTATCCGGTGATGCTGAAATCGACAGCCGGCGGCGGTGGGATCGGCATGCAGCTCTGCGACAATGCGGAGGCGCTTGCCGCAGCCTTCGACACGGTGCAGCGCAGGGCAAAGTCCAGTTTCGGTGACGCCCGTGTTTATCTCGAACGCTTCGTTTCCAAGGCCCGCCATGTCGAGGTGCAGATCTTTGGCGATGGCAAGGGCAAGGTCATTGCGCTCGGCGAACGCGACTGCTCGCTGCAGCGCCGGAACCAGAAGGTGATCGAGGAAACGCCGGCACCAGGTCTGTCTGATGCCGTGCGCCAGCGCCTGCACGCCGCCGCCGTGTCGCTCGGCAGCCAAGTGGCTTACGCCTCGGCCGGCACGGTCGAATTCATTTATGATCCCGCCCGGGAGGAGTTCTATTTCTTGGAAGTGAACACGCGTCTGCAGGTCGAGCATCCGGTGACGGAAGCCGTCTTCGGTGTGGATCTCGTCGAATGGATGGTCCGCCAGGCTGCTGGCGAACATGTGCTGACGGGCAGGCAAAACCTCGCGCCGAAGGGCGCCGCGATCGAGGCGCGCGTCTATGCCGAAATGCCCCATGCCGGCTTCCGCCCGAGTGCCGGCCTGCTGACCGAAGTGGTCTTTCCAGACGGTATCCGTGTCGACGGCTGGGTGGAAACAGGGACCGAGGTCACACCCTTCTACGATCCCATGCTCGCCAAGGTGATCGTCTCGGGTACGGATCGTAACGCAGCCATCGCCGCGCTCTCGTCCGCGCTGGAAGAAACCTCGCTTTCAGGCATCGAGACCAATCTCGAATACCTGAAGGCCATCGCCGCCTCCGACCTGTTCCGCAGCGGTGATGTCGCGACAACGGCCTTGAAGGATTTCGCCTTCGTGCCGGACGTGGTCGAAGTGATCGCCCCGGGTGCGCAATCAAGCCTTCAGGAGCTGCCGGGCCGCCTCGGGCTCTGGCATGTCGGCGTGCCGCCATCCGGCCCGATGGACGAACGCTCCTTCCGCCATGCCAACCGTCTGGTCGGGAACCACGATCATACGGCGGCCCTGGAACTCACTGTCTCCGGGCCGATGCTGAAATTCTTCTCCGATACCGTGATTGCGCTTGCCGGCGCGCTCATGCCGATAACGCTCGACGGTGTCGAGTTGCCCCATGATCAGGCGGTCGAGGTCAAGGCCGGCCAGACGCTGGTAATCGGCAGCATCACCGGTGCCGGCCAGCGTGCCTATCTGGCGGTCTCCGGCGGCTTCGACGCGCCCTTGGTCATGGGCTCCCGCGCCACCTTCGGGCTTGGCCAGTTCGGCGGCAATGCCACCGGTACGTTGCGGGCAGGCCATGTCTTGCGCCTGGCCCGCCGTAACCAGACCGATGTGCTACCGGCTACGGAACCGGCGGAACTGACCCGCGAATGGTCGGTCGGGGTGCTCTACGGCCCACATGGTGCGCCCGACTTCTTCCTCGAAGAGGACATAGAGACACTCTTCTCAACCGATTATGAGGTGCATTTCAACTCGGCGCGCACAGGTGTCCGCCTGATCGGCCCGGCCCCCAAATGGGCGCGCACCGATGGCGGCGAGGCGGGGCTTCACCCCTCTAACCTGCATGATAATGCCTATGCGATCGGTGCGATCGATTTCACCGGCGACATGCCGATCATCCTCGGCCCCGACGGCCCAAGCCTCGGCGGCTTCGTCTGCCCGGCGGTGATTGCCCGCGACGAGCAGTGGAAGATGGGCCAGTTCAAGCCGGGGGATAAGATCCGGTTTCATGCCGTGGTGCGGAAAGTGGATGGTGTCCTTTCCGCAGGTTCCGTGCCCGGTTTATCCCCCTCCGTCCTGCCGGACATCTCCCCCACAAGGGGGGAGAGCGGGGAGGCCGCCGTCTCGCCTGCCGCTTCGGTTGAGTTGAAGGCAAGCGCATCTGCAGTATCGGGCGAGGCCGACGTCGTGCCAGTCTCCCCCCTTGTGGGGGAGATGCCCGGCAGGGCAGAGGGGGGTAAGGCTCGGCAAACCGCCTTCGGCTCCCCGATCCTGGCCTCCAACGATGCCGGCCCGATCCTCGTCGTCTACCGCCGCCAAGGCGATGACAACCTGCTGGTCGAATACGGCCCGATGCAGCTCGATATCGGCATTCGCATGCGCGTCCATCTGCTGATGCAGGCGGTCAAGCAAGCGAAGCTTCAGGGCCTGATCGATCTGACACCCGGCATCCGCTCGCTGCAGATCCACTATGACAGCACCACGCTGTCGCGCTCGAAACTTCTCGCCGCCCTCGCCGAGATCGAGAAGAGCCTCCCTCCGGTCTCCACCGTCAAGGTGCCGAGCCGGACCGTATGGCTGCCGCTCTCCTGGAACGATCCCGATGCGGAACTGGCCATGCGCAAGTATCAGGAACTCGTGCGTCCCAACGCCCCCTGGTGCCCCTCCAACATCGAGTTCATCCGCCGCATCAATGGGCTCCCCGACGAGCAGGCGGTGAAGGACACGATCTTCAACGCTTCCTATCTCGTGATGGGCCTCGGCGATGTCTATCTCGGCGCGCCGGTCGCAACCCCCATCGATCCCCGCCACCGGCTGGTGACGACGAAGTATAATCCGGCCCGCACCTGGACGCCGGAAAACGCCGTCGGCATCGGCGGTGCATACATGTGCATCTATGGCATGGAAGGACCTGGCGGTTATCAGCTTTTCGGGCGCACGATCCAGGTCTGGAATACATGGCGGCAGACGGATGTCTTTGCCAAGGACAAGCCCTGGCTGCTCGATTTCTTCGACCAGATCCGCTTCTTCCCCGTCTCCCACGAAGACCTGACGGAAGCCCGCGCCGCCTTCCCGCATGGCGGCTATCCGATCCGCATCGAGGAGAACACCTTCTCCTATGCCGACTATCAGGCAGAGATGGCGAAGAATGCAGCCGGGATCGCCGCTTTCAAGCAGGGCCAGCAGGCGGCCTTCGAGGCGGAGCGGAAGCGCTGGAAGGACGAGGGGCTCGATAGTTTCCAGGTGGATGACGGCGCGGGGGTAAGCCTCGGTGGCGATATCCCCGAAGGCTGTTTCGGGGTGGAAACTGCCGTGCCCGGCAATGTCTGGAAACTGCTGGTCGAAAAGGGCCAATCCGTAAGCGCAGGCGATACGCTTGCCATCATCGAATCCATGAAAATAGAAATCACCGTCACCGCCCATGCGCCCGGAACAGTCCGGGATCTGCGTGCGGGGCCGGGTCGCAACGTCAAGGCCGGCGATGTCCTGGTCGTATTGGAGGATTTGTAATGCTGCCGACTATTCTTGATCTCGCTTCGCTCAGAGCCGCCTATGCCAGCGGGCTCACCCCGCTCGACCTCGTCGAGGAGGTGATCGCCCGCCGCAAGGCCTCCGAAGATCCTGCGGTCTTCATCACTGAGACGCCGGAGGATGATTTGCGGGCAGCCGCAAGGGCATTGATGGAGCGCGCACCGGAGCCGAACAGTCTGGCGCTCTGGGGCGTGCCCTTCGCGGTCAAGGACAATATCGATGTCTCCGGCCTGCCGACCACTGCAGCCTGCCCGGCCTTCGCCTACCAACCGGAGAAGGACGCAACCGTCGTTGCGAGACTGAAGGCTGCGGGTGCCCTCGTCATCGGCAAGACGAACCTCGACCAGTTCGCCACAGGCCTCAACGGCACACGGTCTCCTTATGGTGCTCCGCGCTCCGTCTTCGACAAGGCCTATGTCTCCGGGGGCTCTTCGTCCGGCTCGGCGGTTACGGTTGGGGCGGGTCTCGCAAGCTTTGCACTCGGTACCGATACCGCAGGTTCCGGACGTGTGCCCGCCGCCTTCAACAACCTCGTCGGTATCAAGCCGACGCCCGGCCTCGTGCCGAATGTCGGCGTCGTCCCGGCCTGCCGCAGCGTCGATGTCGTCACGGTCTTTGCTGCAACCGTCGGCGATGGTGTCGCGATCCGCAAGGTGATGGATGGCTATGACGCCGGTGATCCCTATTCCCGCAAGGCGTCGCCAGTGGTTCTACCGGGTTCAGTTCTGCGCATCGGTGTGCTCGACGGAGCCGAGCGCGAATTCTTTGGAAACAAGGCGGTGGAGGCGCTCTACGATCAGGCAATCGAGCGGGCAAAATCGCTTGGCGCCACCATCATCCCCTTCGACTACGCGCCGTTCCGGCAGGCCGCCGAACTGCTCTATAACGGCCCCTGGGTTGCCGAGCGTCTCGCTGCGGTGAAAGAGTTCATCGGCACTAATGCCGATGATTTCGATCCGACCGTGCGCACCATCATCGAGGGCGCCAGGGGTTACGATGCCGTTGCGGCATTCGAGGGCCAGTACAAGCTCGGGCATCTCCGCCAGAAGGCACGTGTCGAATGGGAAAAGCTCGATGTGCTGATGCTGCCGACCTCACCGACCACCTATACGGTCGAGGCGATGCTCGCAGACCCGATCGTCAAGAACAGCCATTTCGGTCGCTATACCAACTTCGCCAATCTCTTCGGCTATGCCGCGATTGCCGTGCCCGGCGGCTTCGGCTCGGATGGCCTGCCGAGTGGCGTCACCTTCTTCGGCCCCTCCTTCTCGGATGATGCGCTGGCGCCCTTTGCCGATGCCATGCACCGCGCCGCCCGGTCCGGCATGGGCAAGGACAGGACTGCAGCCCTGCCGGAAGCCTCAAAGCTTGCCGAAACGGACGATGGTCTCGTCACGATCATGGTGGTCGGCGCGCATCTGACCGGCATGCCGCTGAACCACGAACTGACAGGCCCCGGCGGGAAGCTGGTGAAGACATGCCGCACGGCCGGCGACTACCGCCTCTTCGTCCTGCCCAACACCACACCACCCAAGCCGGGGCTGATCCGCGAGCCGGGCTTTGTGGGTCAAGGACTGGAGGTGGAGGTCTGGAAGGTCACGCCCGCTGCCTTCGGTCGCTTCGTCCAGAACATCCCCTCACCGCTCGGTATCGGCAAGGTCACGCTCGACGACGGTAGCCAGGTCTCCGGTTTCCTCTGCGAGGCCCATGCCATCCAGGGTGCGCAGGAGATTACCGAGCTTGGCGGCTGGCGAGCCTTCATAGCCCTGGAAAACACAAAGCCGCGTGCGGCACAGTGAGTGCATGACTTGCCAAGGCTTGCCGACCGAGCTTTTTTCATGATCCGATCTGCCGTCATCTGAAATCATGGAAGGCTCGGCGATGGCCTGCGTCAGGACAAAAGATTTCGCTCTGGCCGCCGCATCGCGGGCAGGGTGCATCTTGCTGCGACAGGTCAGGCCCGGGCCGAGCCTTGTCATCAGGATGACCCGGTCGCCCTGATGATCGCACGAAAAAAAGGAGCTGCATGCAACAAAGCGCTTTGCCGGAAGACTCTCCCGCAGATGCATTCGCACGGCTGCTTCAGACCAGCACGCTTGCCAGCAGTCGCCATTGTCCAAACATTCAAGCTGTTGTAGATGCCACTGTGTGCCCCGCATCGGGTCAACGATGTGGGCAACACACGGAGCAAGGAATGAAGGGGTTGATGGCTTTGGCTGCCTATGAGCAGTCGATAAAACGGGTCGCCGTTGTTTTGGGTATTGGCTCGACACTGGCCGTGGTTCAGGGTTGGGTCCTGTTGGCAATGTGCCTGAGCCTGCCATTTTGTCTCATCTGGAGCTATTGCGGCTGGCTTCACAGGGAACCGCAACTCAAATGGTTAAACATCATGTTTGCCGTTTTTTATGTCTATGGATTGGCACGCTATTTTCTGTTGTAATCAACCCCACTATGCGATTGGAGAGCAAACACAACTCCGCAACAGCAACAGGGGTATGATAACAGGGGCAGCAAGTGCCGACATCCTGCGTTGCACTCAAGGGTTCAGATTGCGTTCGCTCTTAACACTACGGGCGCTGCCGTTTGCAACTGCCATGGCCATAGAGAAAACAAAGGCATCCTCCACGAAGCCAGTTGCTGACTGCCCCCACCTTCGGATCGCCCACTTGCGAATGGCCAGACCGAGACGAGAAGAGCCAAGCGCTGCGCTGATGCCGAGGGCTGCACCGGTTAGGCGACGCTCCTGCGGTGCAAGGGCTGCACCCGAAAAGCCACCGGTTATCATCCGGGCCAATCGGCCAAGAAAGACCGTGCGGTCAGGCGCCGATGCCATCTTGTCTCCTGCGACTTCAGCCAGTGCCATGACGATCCCAACTGCAGCCGGAAGGCGCCCATGCATCAGTCGTGCCTCGGCTGTGTCATAGGGAAGCGTCTCGCGCCAAGCGGCACTGGCAAGAACTGCCAGCGGCATCATGGAACGCTGTCCTGCAACAAGACCTATCAAGATTGGCCGTATCATCATTGTCTCCTGTGCGTGTATCCGTTCAACAACGTATGTTCGGGCGTTAAGGTCCGTCAGCGGTAGCTCGCCGTCCCTCATATGGCCGTTGGTGAAACGGGAAGAACTGCTCCAGCAGCGCCACGTAGCGCTGCCCTGCCTTGTGGCTGACATTGATGCTTGAACCGAACTGAGAGTAATTGACCAATTGTCCCGAATGCTCCGCCGGCAGACGAAGGATTTTCGGTAGTTCGGTCAACGTCCCGATTTGTCGTGTCCCAGATGATGGTTTAGGTCATCATGGTGGTCACCAGTCTTTTTCCGGTATGGAACCACATTGACTGGATTATGTTCAGATCAGGACCAGGGGACCCCACGGCCTTCGGCATTGGTGAGTGCTCGTCTCACTCTCAAAACAATCTTTTGAAACCTTCACTGAACTATCGATGGTAAACAACACCAATCATGAAAAGGACAGTCCCACCAGCCCAACGTCGATCCATGGACTCTTCCTCCGAACCAGACAGCCGATGGGCATCCTCCGCAAGGAACCGTTGCGACTTGCCGCGCAAACGACCGTGGGTGCAACAGCTGCCTATCTGATTGCGCAATATGCAGGCCTGCCCGAGCCTTCCTGGTCCGTCTTTTCCGCCCTCTTTGTCATCCAGGCCAGTGTCGGCGGGACCATTCAGAGTGCGGTCTGGCGCATCATGGGCGCCGGCCTGGGCCTCGTGCTCGGACTTGTCGCAATCTTCCTACTCGGCAGCGGGGGTTGGGACACCCTGTGGTCGCTGATGGCAGGCAGCGCCGCCATGGGCTTTGTGGCAGCCGCCAAACCAGGTCTCAGCTATGGCCTTGTTACGGTTACAATGCTCATTCTCGCGCCTGGTATCGAAGTCATTGAAGGTGCATTTATCAAGGCTGTCGAAATTGCATTGGGTGCTGTCTGCGGCGCCACTGCATCGCTCGTCGTCTTTCCCCGGGCCGCACATCGACAAGCAGACCTGCATCTGGCGGAAGTACTGCATAAGGTGGGCGACTTTCTGAAGCTAAATGCCTCCTGTATTGCCGCCGGCCAAGATCGGGACCTTGCGGCGCTTCAGTCCGACGTGGAAGACGAACTGGACAAGGCTCGACAGATGGCAGCACAGGCTCACAGGCGCTTTGTTCCAGGACGACCGGATGAGAGGGCCCGCGATGACCTGCGCAATCAGGTACAGCGCTTCTGGTACACACTTACCCTCATAGATCGGCTGCGCTCACCGTCCATCAGGGCCGGGATCAAGTCTGCCGTCCCCTTACAGGACCTCAAGGTCATGAAAGACGCAGCCGAACACATTCACCAACTGGCGGACAGCATGAGCCAACATGCACCAGCACCTAACTGGAGAGCGGAAGCACTTGCAGACCAGGGCGCCGAGCGTCAAAGCCTCGACCGAAGCCAGCTGGAGAACCTGCCTCTTGAGCAAATGCAGCAGATTTTTGCCCTGAGCTTTGCCTGTTCAACGATCGATCAGGAGGTGGCCAGTCTCACCGACCATGTTACATCGTTGGTCGATTCACGATCCTCGCACCGCCGCTGAACTGGTGACACCCCCTGGTCGTAATGATTCGCAAGAAAAATGCATTCGTTTGCGAGCAGACATGATGACCCTCACCAAGATAAAGCGGCGCACAATCCTGTCCCTTCCTTTTGCCTTCATTGCAAGCCAGACGCATGGCAGCGAGCAAGGCTGGCGAGCCCTCGCTCAGGGAGAGGCAATTGCCCTGATACGACATGCCCAGGCCCCTGGAACCGGTGATCCTGCGAACTTCAGGATCGGCGACTGCAGCACGCAACGCAACCTGTCGGATGAGGGAAGAGAGCAATCCCGAAGGCTTGGCGCGCTTTTTCGTGCAGAGGGTATACAGGTAGCCAGAATCTATTCCAGCCAATGGTGTCGCTGTCTTGAAACGGCCAAACTCATGGGACTTGGACCGGTGAACGAACTGCCCGCGCTCAACTCCTTTTTTGACAATGCCTCGCGCGGTCCTGCGCAGACGCAAGAATTGATCGAGTGGCTCACACGACAGGATCAGAGCCAGCCCATCGTGCTTGTCACCCACCTGGTCAACATCACGAGGCTGACGGGGATCGTCCCTCGTCAGGGCGAAATCGTCTTTATCGCTCCCCCAACAGTTGACGAGATTGTGGTCATTGACCGCCAGACGGTCTGATCGATCAGCCTTTCAGACCCGTTGATGCAATACTGGCAATGAAGGCACGCTGCAGAAAAAGGTAAAAGATCAGCACAGGCACCGTGATGATCGACAGATAGGCCATGACCTCGCCCCAGGCGACATTCAGCTGGAAGAAATACTGGAGACCGACCATCACCGGCCGATACTCCTCTGACTGGGTCACCAGCAGTGGCCAGAGATATTGCTGGCTGTACATGATCAGGAATTTCAGAATGGCTGCTGTGGCAATGACAGGACCAGAAATAGGCATGATGACGAGCCAGTAGATCTGCAGCCAGTTGGCGCCGTCGATCTTGGCAGCATCGATGAGTTCACTGGGCAGATCCTTGAAATACTGGACGAAGAGGAAAATGGTCAGGCCATCACCGATCCAGGGTATGATCTGCACATGGTAGGAATTCAGCCAGCCGGTCACCAGCCCCTCCGATGTAATCCAAGGCAGATTGTTGACCTCCAGTAGCAGCGGGATGGCGATGGTTTCGAAGGGGATGATCAGGGTGGCCAGCACCATCGAAAACAGGAAGTCTCGCCCAGACCAGTCCATATAGGTGAAGGCGAAGGCGGCCAGAGAGCCGACCAGGATAGAAGCTGCAACCGTAAGCCCTGTGATCGTCACGGAATTGAAGACGAAGAGCCCGATCGGCGCACGCTCAAAGGCTGCAAAATAGTTGTCAAAAGAGATCTCGCCGATCGGCAAAAAGGCACGGATGGAGCTTGCGTCCCGCAAGAGCTGGCCATCTGGCTTCAGTGATGAAACCACCATGAAGACGAGCGGGAATATGAAGATGGCGGCAATGACCGTCAGCACTCCATAGCGGACTATCAACGCGGAAACGCTCCGCCCCTTGCCGGCAAAAGCCATCAGCGTCGCTCCCGGGTGAGATAGCGTTGAAATAATGATATGGACAGCACCATCACAAAGAGGATGACCGAGATCGCCGAACCGGTCGCAATATCCTGGCGTACATAGCCTCGCTGAACGGCTTGAAAGACGATCGACTGCGTGGAATCGAGAGGTCCTCCGCCGGTCATGACATCAATCTGGGCAAACAGGGCGAAGCCGTGCATGGTGATGACGATGAGCACCAGCACTGCCGTATTGCGCAAGAGCGGCCAAGTGATGAAGCGGAATTTCTGCCAGTTGCTGGCGCCTTCGATATCGGCGGCCTCGTAAAGCGAAAGCGGGATCGTCTGCAGGCCTGAAAGCCAGATCACCATATGAAAACCCACGCCCTGCCAGACCGACATGACGAGAATGGCCCAAAGGGCCGTGTCGGTGCGTCCGAGCCAGTCGATCGGTTGAAACAGCCCGAAGGTCAGAAAGGACAGGAGAGCATTGAGCAGACCGTTTTCGCCCGCATAGATGAAGCGCCAGAGCAAGGCGACGACAACAATCGACAACACCACCGGCATGAAGTAGATGGCGCGGAAGATATTGATGCCCGGCAAGCGCTGATTAACGAGAAGCGCGAGCCCGAGAGCCAACCCGCCCTGAAGCGGGGCGACGACCAGAACAAACAAGACCGTGTTCAAGACTGCCTTCAAGAACACCACGTCTCTCGCCAGAATGACGATACGATCTTGACCAAGAGAAAAGGATGTGAATTCACGCATCCCGCGATACTGGGGATAGTCCGGATTGTTGCGGGTGAAGCTGCGGACCGAGGGATAGATCGGGCCCTTACCGTCTCGCAGGAGCAGTTGTCCGTTCCCGTCTCGCTCTGGCTCCAACACGAGAACCCCAAGGCCGACCAGGTTCCGGTAGTTCTCCAGCCCCACATATGCGGCAGGATTGGGCGATACCAATCTCTGGTTGGTAAAGGAAAGTCCGAGACCAAGGACAAAGGGGGTGACCAGAAACACCGTGATCAACAACAGGGCCGGTGCTGCCATCAGCCAACCTGCCAGACGCTCCCGCCGGGCCAAGCGGTATTGTCTACTGCCTGTCATGGTTTTTCCATCCCCGTGGTTTTGCATTGGACAGAAGATGAGGCTCTTTGTTCGGCCCCATCTTCCCTGTCTCAGGAACGGCGGTCAGTTCTCATTGAACCCGTAGCCATTATTGCGCTCGATGTTTTGATTGATCTCATCGGTTGCGGCATCGAGCGTAGAGGCTACGTCGGCACCATCCGCAATGTCCGAAACCGCCTTCTGGAAGGTTGGTGAGATGAACGAATAGGCAGGGGTTACAGGCCGCAGCGTGGCCTGGGCTTCCGACAGATCGAAAAAGACCGCCAGCGGCCCGCCCTCCTTGTAGTTCTCAGTCATCTTGGCGGCTTCTGCCGTCGCAGGAATAAGGCCAATCGCATCTGAGAACTGAGCCAGATATTTGTCCTGCGTGGCAAAATCGATAAAGGCTGTTGCCCCTTCAGGGTGCTCGCTGGTCGCTGAGACGCCGAATTGCCACGACCCTGCTCCGATTTTCGGACCTGCACCGAAATCAGGCGCTGGAAGAAAGACTAGGTCGTCCCCAAACTTCTCAAGCGCCTTCACGGCAACCCAGTTGCCCATCCACTGAAGCGCATATTTGCCATCCAGGAACCCGGTTTCGTGGTCGGACGGCGATTGCGACGTTCCGGGTGCCAATTCCTTTTCGAAGAGTGACTGCCACCAGTTGCCAAAGGCAATGGCCTCCTCGCCGTTGAGCGCTCCCTCGGCCGTGAGATAGGTGTCGCGGTCAATCAGATCTCCGCCATGGCTCTGCAGAAACGGGCTGAAAGCATAAGTGTACCATTCGGTCTTGTCAGACATGCCGAGATCAAGAGGATAGTCGTAGTCTCCCGTCGCCTTGAGCGTCTCAAGTGCTGCAGTAAACTCCTCGCCCGTCCATGGCTCGTCCAGTGTCGGTATACGGATATTGTTGTCTTCAAGCACAGACCGTCTGGCGAAAACGGCAACGGCAGCATCCCAAAGCCCTATCGAATAAAGCTGATCGTTCCACATCCCGACAGCACCGGGCAGGAAGTGGTCGACCTTCTCTTGCGGTAGGCCCAAGGGTTGGAGATAACCCGACCAGGCCCAGTTCGGCATGTTGGGTCCGTCCATGTCGAGAATGTCCGGCAGATTTCCGGACAGGGCCGCTGCCGTTACCGAGTCATTATAAGCGGCTTGTGGGAACTCCTCGAGGGTAACAACCCAGTCTCCCTGCGACTGATTGAAATCGGAGATGATCCCGGTGAGGATCGCGCGCTCTGTCGGATTTCCGGCTCCATGATACCAAAGACTGAGCTCCGTTTGTGCGTTTGCCGCGTTGGAAGCCAAAAAGGCTGATAGCGCGACGGTGTTGAACAGCTGCTTCGTTTTCATGGTGATGACCTCCCATTTTGCTGCCGGTGCAGCATTCAGTTGCGGGTTCTGGTGGACCGGTCTCCTTGAGACATGTGCCAGGAGTTGCACCATTGCAGGCTCCTTAAGACTGATGATGTGAAGCGAGTGGGCTGTTGGCCCTTTGAAACCAACAGTGGCCGGAAGGCGCGCGACACAGGCTTGAGCAGAGGAACAGCCGAAACCCTCTTGTGGCATAGCCTGCGCGCAGCAAGGCCCAGCTCCTCCGAGATGCATGTTGAAGACTTCAAGCAGAGCTGAAAAACAAGGGCATGCATCATCCCCTTCCCGATCCTCCCAAATCGTGAATGCGGTCGCCCGAATGCCCCCACCGGCGCCAGTCAAGGTGTTCGTGGACTATGCCACTGAAGATGAAGCAACGTCAACCTTCGGCTGTGCGATTGCAAAGCCAGCCTTTCATGGCTGTATTGACAGCGGCCTGTCATTGCTTCTCGATCAACCGGTCGCAAGCAGCAAAGCCGCATAGCCCAAGGCACCGCTGACAAAGGCGAGAAAACGGCTGTCCCGCTCCTTTGGCAGTTCTTCCTTGATGACATTCATCACGATGCTTCCGGCCAGAAAGGCAAACAGGGCGCTGATGGCAAGTTCGGGAATGGTCACGAAGATGCCGAGGCCGAAGCCTAGGAAAGGCGAGACGGCAAGGAGCCAGCGTCCCCTGTGATCGTAAAGCGCACCATGGCTGTGCCGCAGACCCTGATCATTCACCAGAAAATGCAAGGACATGGCGAAACCATAGATGATGAGGCCTCTCAGATCATCTTCTTCGCGATGGAGTAGCAGATAGGCAATCAGACTGTTGTAAAGGGCAAATGACCATAGATGGAGCCAGAAGGCGCCGTCGTCCTGAAGTGATGGGGAACCAGACGCCGTGTCAGCCTCGGGCTTCGTACGCAAGGCTAAGCGATCCAGGCCGTAAAAGACAACGAGACCGAGGAGGGCAATCAGATAGGTATGGCTTTCGATTTCCGCGATGAGACCCGCCTGACCATCCACGATTTCTTCAAAGCGGCCCTGATGGCTTGCGAGTTCTGGAAGAAGATGGACGAAGACATAGGCAACCGAGACGCCACCCCCAAGGGAGAGCCAGCGACTGCGCGGCTGCGCCTGAAGCGACCGGATGCGCCAGCCGAAAAGATGGATGGCGGCAAATACGAAGACGATGACAAGCGGCAGAATCTTTTCAATCACGCATGGCTCCCTCAGAACTGCCCGAACAACGAACGATACGCCGCTCTTGTTGCCAAGAGCTTCGGGGAGACATTTTCTTAGGTCTCGATGCCGTCTATCGGTTTCAGTGGGCTTCGGGACGATAACCGAGACCGCGGGAAGCCGACGATCCTGCTGTCTTCAAAAGGTCGATATAGTCAGCCTTGCGCGCCTCGTCGAAGCGAAACAGCGGAAAGGCGATCGAGATGGCGGCAATTGGCTTGCCCAGATAGTTGAAGACCGGGATCGCCATGCAGCGGACCCCTGCCTCGCTTTCCTCGGTCTCTTCGGCATAGCCGCGCTTTCGCGTTTCATGCAGTTCCGCCATCAGCCTGTCCGGATCGGTGATCGTATTGGGCGCCCGCCTGACGAGGTCCATCCTGCCGATCCGTTCACGCAATTCCTCGTCATCGCGCCAGGCCAGAAGCGCCTTGCCGAGCGATGTACTGTGGAGGGGATTGCGCAATCCAAGTGTCGACTTCATCGACAGGCCATAGAATGAATCATATTTGTGGATGTAGACCACCCGCTGGTCACGATCATCCAGAATGCCGAGATTGATCGTCTCTCCTGTCGCACGCGACAGCTTGCCCATCGCCTGATCGGCGACGCGCAACAATTCGGTCTGCTCGGTCAGAGAACGGGCGCCGAGGCTGAAAAGCTTCAGCGTCAGGCCATATTTTTCTGTCTCGGGATCCTGCTCGACATAGCCGAGTTCGACCATGGTCTGCAGCAAACGGTGCGCCGTCGTCTTCGACGTCATGGCCCTTTGTGCCAGGTCAGCAAGCCCGACCCGCTTCTCCTCCACAAGCGCCTCAATCACCGCAAAGACCTTAAGGACGGCGGCCACGTTTTCTGTTTTCGGCAGAGTGTCGGACATGGCTCATTCTGCATTTTTCGGAATTGCATTCTGGTTTTTCTGTCAGAAGCTGTCAACTTGCACGCATGACGGGTAGGCATGTCGGAAAACTCGTTTTGGCATCCAGACTGGGCAGCCAAAAGGGCGTTGAAAACTGTTTAGGAGTGTGATTTCTTATTTTCTGGAACAACGTTCCGAAATTTTTTACAGGGAATTGAGCGCATGCATCCGCTGCTGCGACAAAAGCAACAGATCCGGGAGCGCGATGCAGGTTGCGACCTGATCGATCGCCTTGTCGACAATCTCATCCCCGTCGAGGACAAGACCGGAGAGTTCCTGTTCAGGCTCGATGACGGGCGGGGCATCGACGCCAAGGACCAGGCCGGATGGGAACGGACGCACGGCATCGGCTTAAAACCTTGCGAACTTGATTATGTCGACGCCGACGGTCAGCGCGTCGAACCAAACCTGAATGAAAGTCAGATACTGTGAAAATTGCGATTGTAGGATGTGGTTCGCGGCACAAGATGTTTCGCGATTCCGTTGCCGATGATTATGCGGACAAACATGAAATCGTTGCCCTGTGCGACGTCAACGCGCACCGCCTTGGCGAGGCAGCCCGCGCCATTTCAAGGCCGGGCACAAATGGTGTTCCGACCTATCTCGCCCCTGATTTCGACCAGCTGATTGCCGAGCAGAAGCCGGACACGGTTGTCGTTGCAACCCCGGATTTTCTCCATGCGGACTACATCGTGCGTGCCTTCGAAGCCGGATGCGATGTCATCTGCGAAAAGCCTCTCACGATCGATCTCTCCCGCCTGAAGATGATCATCGATGCGCAGGCAAGAACCGGACGCCAGGTGAAGGTCACCTTCAACTATCGCTATTCGCCGGCACGAACCCAGATCAAGGAGATGATCGCCTCCGGCGTCATCGGCGAGGTGACGGCGGTTGATTTCCGCTGGCATCTCGACCGCGTCCATGGCGCTGACTACTTCCGCCGCTGGCATCGCCAGAAAGAGAATTCCGGCGGTCTGCTGGTTCACAAATCGACCCATCACTTCGACCTTCTCAACTGGTGGCTCGGCACGGTGCCGACGCATGTTCTGGCATCTGGTCGCCGCGCCTTTTATCGTCCCGAGACGGCTGTGGCGTTCGGGCTTGAAGGCCGTGGGCCCCGCTGTCATCTCTGTCCAGTGGCCGAGAAATGCGACTTCGAGCTTGATCTGTCCGCCGATGAAAAACTGAAGAGCCTCTATCTGGATGCCGAGGGTGAAGATGGATATGTCCGCGACCTTTGCGTCTTCGATGAGGAAATCGGCATCGAGGACACCATGCAGGCGCATATCCGATACGCGTCCGGTGCCACGGCGAATTACACGCTGACGGCCTATTCTCCTTGGGAAGGGCTGGAGATCAAGTTCCAGGGCACCAAAGGCGACATCACCCACCGACATGTGGAAGTCCATGGCGTGTTTGGCGGTGAACGCGCCCATGCCGATGAAGACGCGGTTTCAACTGAACTGCATCTGGCCGGCGAGGCACCGCGCATGCTCGACGTGCCCAAGGCAAAGGGCAATCACGGGGGCGCAGATCCGGTGATGCTCGGCTATATCTTCGATCCCGAAGGCATGGAACCGGATCGTTATGGTCGGGCATCCGATCACGTGGCCGGCGCCTGGTCGATCCTGGCAGGCATTGCCGCAAATGCCTCCATCGAAACCGGTTCACTCGTGAACATTCAATCCATGCTGCGCGCTCACGGCATCACGCTGGAACGATAGGTTCTGATGACAGCACCATTGCGCATCGGCGTGATCGGGATCGATCACGGTCACATCTACGGCATGATCAACGCCGCTTTTGCAGAGAATTGATCAAGGGCGGAAATAGCCCTGGCAATTATCAGCGAGAGCTTTGGTGGGCGATTTTAAGTGGCGGCATTCTTGGGGTGAGATGATTTTGGGGGCGCTGGTACTGCCGCTATGGGGTGAGCGACCGCAACCTTGAACAGATGATGGGTGCCCGCGTTGAGCTCGGCGCGGTCTGGCAGAAGACCTCCCGTGAGGGCCGCGACTATTTTCCGGTCAAGCTCGACGAGCCGAGCTCCCTGGCCCGACCTACGCAACGCTCGCCGAGGTCGAAGACGAGGAAGGCCGCCAGCCCATCTGGTCCCGCCCGAACCGCAACTGATCGGGATCACGAGACCCCGCCACCGGCGGAGCACTCTCCTGCCGAAAGACCAAAGCCGGAGCTCGCATCGAGCCAGGCCCGGATTTCTTGGTAGCATACGGTGAGCCGGGAAGCTGCTCAGAATGCCTGATCCTGCCAAGCGGCGACGCCCGCCTCAAGGCTGAGCGGTTTCCCCAATTTGCTCCACCTGCCCTCGAGGGCGGATTCCGCAAATCAGCTCCCCCACTCCCCGGCTCTGCCGGTCGCGCATGCGATCCTCGACCCCGCCATCCCCTCTCGGACCCATCGGTCATCTTTCACAAACGTCAGGAAACGAAGATGACACACGAACTCGAAATCCAGATCGAAGAACTGCGGGCCGACCTACGCAATGCTGTATATGCTGTATATGCTGTATAAATAGTATTTAGTCCCTTTCACCATAATCGTATTGAGGCTGGCCACATAACAAACAGGAACGGCTCCTACACGACAAGCGACCTTTCTCGGAAATCCGGAGATATCATCGCCGAGGCACTCCGACACCCTGTCACGATCACCCAACGCAACAAGCCGCGATTGGTGTTGCTGAACATAGACGATTACGAACGTCTCATGCGCCAGTCGGATCGTCGCTCTGTAGCCACACTACAAACCATGCCCGACGAGCTGTTTGCTGAATTTGAAGAGGCCGTCGATGCCTACGCCCGGTCTGATGAGACGAGCAGATGAGCGCATATGAGAAGGTCCAGACGGCTGCGGTCGTTCGATATCCATATCTGTGGAGCCATGAAGCAAACGAGGGAGAAACAGAAGGGCGCAAGAACCGTCCTGTGGCTGTCGGCGTGCGGATCGCGAGGTCGGGTGGCGATCTTGTCTTGTTTTTTCCGATCACGACAAAGATGCCCGATCGTAATCGTTTTGCCGTCGTGATTCCAACCATCGAAAAAGCGACGCGCGGGTCTTGATGCAGATCTTCCGCTGTGGCTCATCCTGGATGAGTTCAACAGCGATATCATAGGCCGGTCATTCTATTTGGAGCCTGAGCCTCCGCTTGGTCACTTTAGCAAGGCATTCTTTTTACCGCTTCTGCGCGAATTTATTGCCCGCCGAAAGCCCTTTGCGGAAGTTAGCCGATCGAGATAGCGGAGTGTGGACAGTAGTCTGTCTGTTAACGCGAAGCCGAAGGTCCCTGCCACGCTCGTCACACACTCTTTTACAAGCGGAGCCATCCTCGGGTGGATCAAGCGCGCTCCCCGAAGTCATTGCGATGATCGCGCAGCATCTTGACTCAAAACCCGCGTGACGTATCCGTGCCGAAGCCTCCTCGCAGCCATCAAGTACATCCAAAACAGAGCCCGTTTCGCAGGGCAATTCCGTGACATCCATCAGCATCTCAATGGTGGCGGTGACCTTTACCTGCCATCTTTTGGCGAGGCTGAAAAATCCATCGAACTGATCACGGCCATTTACCAGTCCGCGCGCAAGGGTGAGATCGTTCATCTGCCGCTGCCGTCGGATTGTGAACTGACGCGTGGATGGCAGGGTCGATGACCTGTCAGATGTCCAGCCGGACCGGTTTCTTCCGGTCCTATGTAGCGGAAGATGAGTTCGGTTCTGACTGCCATTTGTGCGACGTCGGGACTTGCAGTGGTTTCCTCCCCGCGGGATGATGGCAAAGCTGCCGGAACGACCGGGCAACAGAACCAGCCTCCAGCCCCTTCAGGTATCGATGCCGAAATTCGCCGCCAATCTGACCATGATGTTCAATGACGTTCCGTTTCTGCACCGGTTTGAGGCCGCTGCAAGTTGCGGGTTTTCAGCGGTGGAGTATCTGTTTCCCTATGAACATCCGCCGGAAGTCATTGCTGACCAACTTCTTCATTCCCATCTTTCACAGGCCCTGTTCAACATGCCACCAGGGGACTGGCACCTGGGCGAGCGCGGTCTCGCTGCCCTGCCGGAGCGAAAGCGTGACTTCAGGGATTCGCTCGACAAGGCGCTTTCCTATGCCCAAGTCATCGGAAGCCCCCTCCTCCACATGATGGCAGGAATTGCACCCTCCAACGACCGATCGGCCATCGACACCTATCGCGAGAACCTCAAGCTGGCAGCCGAACGCACCGGCGAATATGGCATCGGTCTCACCATCGAACCGATCAACGGTCGTGATATGCCAGGTTACTTCTTGCAGAATTTCGAGCAGGCCGCAGAGTTTATCGAAGCGGTGGGCGCTGCCCATGTGAAACTTCAGTTCGACATCTATCATCGCCAGATCCTGCATGGCGACGTCATCATGGGACTGAGGCAGTATGCCCATCTGATCGGACACATCCAGATCGCCTCGGTCCCCGATCGAAATGAACCGTTCACAGGTGAGTTGAACGACCGTCTGATCCTGGAGGAAATCGATGCCATCGGATACAAGGGCTATGTCGGCTGCGAATACCGGCCATGCCGAGGCACGCAGGAAGGCCTGACCTGGCTTACCGAACTGCCGTGATTGATAAGGGCGGCTGACATTGTCTGCGCCAATCGGAAGGGAGAGGGAACCACCGGCTTTGCTGCCCGTTGACCGGAGATCAGCCGCAATCAGGAAAGCGATACCCGTGGTACCATCGGATCCGCCAAGTTCGTCCGTCCTTCTGGAGGAATTCTTTTCCGGCCGCCTTCAGGGCTGGGGTTTGACGCTGGGGAGGTTTGGCGGGGAGAAGAACAGATTCACGCTGCAGGCAGAAGGGGAGTGGAACCCGGTCAGCCGGACCCTCAAGTTATACGAGACCTATTTCTTCGATGACGGACATCAGGACGATCTGACCTGGAAGATCATCAAGAGCAGCGGCAAAGATTACCAAGGCTTTGAGACCAGGATCGCCGGGTCAGCGCGCGGAATACAGAACGACAGCCTGTTCTGCTGGAAGTATCGACGCGACGTACCGGGGAAGGACGGATCCTCAACACGTCTCGGTTTCAACGACCGCTTCTTCTTTCATGACGAGCATCACATGACGGCACATGCTTCCTTGACCCTGTTGGGCGTTGAGGTCGCAACGCTTCATGCATTCTACCAGCGCGCCGCCTGAAGACTGGAGGCGAACGAGGCTGGTCCTTGCCAGCCCCGGTCCATGGTTGCGGCTCAGCTCAGTCCCAGGAAGGACAGGATTGCGATGACGATGACCACAAGACCGACTATGTAGATGATGCTGTTCATTTGCTCTCTCCTTGGTTTCGCATGGATAACGTCAGGTCCAGCGCTGGGTTCCATGGCAGGAGGCAAGAGATGGCCTGCTGTGAATCACACTGGTTGTGTGCGGTTTCGGCCCAAACACGTCATCAGAACCGCACGGCCCGTCGAAGCGACAAAACGTCCGATAATTTCTTGATTGAGGCCCTGAAGGTCAAATGCACCAAGAATCATCGGATCAGGCGCCATGCGACTAAAAAACCGGGCTTCGTCAGAAATGAAGACTGCTAGTCCGGTGTGACGGGGTCAGCAGCAAGGCGCAATCTTCCATCCTCGGTCTGAAGGACAAAGGTAACCGCCTCTCCTGCCGGCAAGCCTTCCGGCCATTCCAGGCTGGAATTGATCTCGCCGCTGCGACTTGTTCTGAGCACGTCTACCGGCTTGAAGACGCTCTCATCCAGCCAGCCCAGTCGTACCTCCTGATCGCCAGGAAGTCCGCGAGCCTGAACAGTCAGCCGGCTCCCCTCCTCCCCACGCACATCCAGCTGGGCTCCACGTGCTGATCCCGTCTCGAAACCGGGAAGCCCGAGTTGTTCGCCAAAACGTACGATGTCTTCGTTCAAATCAGGCTGATCACGAAGATAATCCGAAGCGCTGCGACCCGCGGCCGTCGCTCCATCACCAATCCGCTCTCCGGCCTCAACAACCGATTGTCGAGCACGATCAAGCCAGTCTGCATCGCTGCGCTCCTGGGGAATGACCAGTTCACCCCGTGTCCGCAAGTCATCAAGATCATTCGCATTGTTTGCGTCCAACAGGCGATCGAGTGATACACCGCATCGCTCGGCCAGTTGCAGAAGGGTCTCCTCGCTGCCCCGTTGCTCAACCTCCTGACAGGGAGACTGGGCATCAACCGGGCCAGCGAGCAAAAGGCAGATGGATAGCGCAGGTAGCGATCGGGTCATGTGAAGTCCTCCTGAAGACCAGAAACACAGACTGAGCGCGGGTTGTTCCAATCCATGAGGTGTGGGCAATCCATGCGCCGCATTGGCTGCAGCCACAAACGAAAAGAGCCTGTCGCGGGAGGAGGTGCGACAGGCTCTTGATCATATGTAAGCAGCAGCGGGAGGAGGATAGCTGCTGCTCGTACAGAAGGCCTTTGGGAGGAGGAGTAAGGCTTTCTGCGTTCTCGGCGCCGCGGGAGGAGATGCAGCGCTTTGATGAATAAAGAAATACATCAACGGCCCATGGTTGAGAATGATTGATGTTGCAGTGCAGCTATGCATTTGATGCAGAGCAGCATCAACTCTGCTCACCGGGACGGGAAAGCAAGATCTGCAAAAAGGTCGCTCCGTATCGATCAAGCCTTGAGCGACCAACTCCGGTCACTTCCAGCACTTCATCCAGGCTCTGCGGCCGCTGTCTCACGAAGCCAATCAGTGTCGTGTCCGGAAAGATGACATAGGGCGGTACGGAATGCTCTCTTGCCAGGCTTGTCCGCGCGCTGCGCAAGCGCTCGAACAACTGAAGCTCCTCAGAGCCGAGGTCCAGTTTGGCGAGAGTCGAGGAGGCGGTTCCAGAAACACGCCTCTTTCCTGCTTTCGGGCGATTCTGACGGAAACGCACCTGCCGCTCGCGGCGGAAAACCGCTTTTGCCGATGGATCGAGCTGCAACGCTCCGAAAGCGCCGTGATCCACCCTGACGAGCCCGGCTGCCAGAAGCTGTCGATAGACAGATTGCCAGGTTCTGGCCGCAATATCCCGGCCTGCGCCAAAGACCGGCATATCGACGTGACCAAACCGCAAGGTCTTTTCATTTTCCTCGCCAGTCAGCACGTCGATCAGATGGCCGACACCGAATCGCTCACCAGTTCGATAGACAGCCGCCAGCGCCTTGATGGCAGCCTCGGTGCCATCCCAGGTTTCCACCGGCTTGAGACAGGTATCACAGTTGCCGCAATGACCGCTGTGAGCCTCACCAAAATGTGCCAGGATCGCCTGTCGGCGGCATCCAGCCGTTTCGCAGATGGCAAGCAGGGCATTCAGTTTCGAGCGCTCGATCCGTTTGATATCTTCGCCCGCCGAACTTTCGTCGATCATCCGACCGCGCTGGATAACATCTGCCATGCCATAGGCCATCCAGGCTTCCGACGGGAGACCATCACGCCCTGCCCTGCCCGTCTCCTGATAATAGGCCTCGACGGAACCAGGCAGGTCCAGATGCGCAACATAGCGGACATTCGGCTTGTCGATCCCCATACCAAACGCAACCGTCGCGACAAGACAGAGCCCCTCTTCTCTCAGGAAGGCATCCTGCGCGGCGTCCCGCTGCGCCCTGTCCATGCCTGCATGGTAACCCAGGGCGCGAATGCCCTGATCATTCAGCCATGCCGCACTATCCTCGACCTTGTTGCGCGAGAGGCAATAGACAATGCCGCTCGAGCCCTCGTGACGCGACAGGAAGCGAAGCAGTTGCTGCCGGGGCTGATCGCGTTCCACAATCTCATAGGCGATGTTGGGACGGTCGAAGGATGTCGTGAAGACCCTGGCTTGTCGAAGATGAAGCCGCTCGACGATATCTTCGCGGGTATGAGGATCAGCCGTCGCCGTCAGCGCCATTCGCGGTACTGAGGGGAAAAGCTCCGCCAGGCGTCCCAGTTCCCGGTATTCGGGCCGGAAATCATGTCCCCATTGTGACACACAATGGGCTTCGTCGATTGCAAACAGCGCAATGGGGCTTTGCCCGACAAAATCGCGAAATTCAGGTCGCATGATTCTCTCAGGTGTCACATAGAGCAGATCAAGCCCGCCTCTGCTGACGGCAGACTTTACATCGAGATATTCTTCGCGGGTCAGCGACGAATTCAACGCGGCAGCCCTCACCCCGGCCTGCTTCAATGCCTCCACCTGATCACGCATCAAGGCGATCAGGGGCGATATCACGATGCCCAGCCCCTTGCGGCACAAGGCCGGGATCTGGAAGCAAAGGGATTTGCCGGCACCTGTTGGAAACAGGACGACCGCATCACCGCCCGACATGACGTGACTGACCACTTCCGCCTGGCGGCCCCGAAAGGCCGGATAGCCGTAGACTCTCTTGAGGACCTCAAGGGGCTCGCGCGGCTCGAATAGATGATCGGTGGTTGGAGGCATCTTTACAAGAAATCTACAAGAAGTGGCCTGAGGGGGAAATTCGCAGCTTGAGGATTGGCGGGCCAGCCGGTCTTTATCGCCCGACCGCCAGGATTGGCAATCCTTGGTCCTTAGCACCTATACCCGAGTCTGTCTCTTCATAAGCTGTTAACTCTATTTTCCTTGCCAAGACGAGGGAATCGGATAACAGTCACGATAATTCCGCCATTATCGGAAGAATATCGTTACAAAGGGCCTCTCGAAAAATGAACGTGAAAAGAGCAGTTTCGGAATCTGTAACGAGTTTCGCTGACATTATCCTTGAACAAGGTAGCGAGATCTCGTCGAAACTCGACATGTTGCGGATCGAAAAGTTCCCGCCGAACGCCCAGAAGACCTTGAGGCAGTTCTCGCTGGCTGAGGTCGCCGATTTCATTGGTGTCTCCCAGAGCTATTTGAAGAAACTTCATCTGCAAGGCAAGGGCGTTGAGCCCAGTGTGACAGCCACCGGGCGACGGTATTACAGCGCGTCCCAGATCAATGAATTGCGCGCCTTGCTGGACCGCGTTCCCCACCGCAAGGACGGCGACAAGCTGCAGGTTATCGCAGTCGTCAATTTCAAGGGCGGCTCGGGCAAGACGACGTCTGCAGCCCATCTGGCGCAATACCTCGCCCTTCGCGGATATCGGGTGCTGGCCGCCGACCTCGACCCACAGGCCTCCTTGACGGCGCTTTATGGGATCCAGCCAGAACTGGATGAGAAACCGTCCTTTTACGAAGCGATCCGTTATGACGAAGGACGTCGCTCGATCACGGAAATCATCGAGCCCACGAATTTTCCGAATCTGGATGTGATTCCGGCCAATCTTGAGCTGCAAGAATATGAGTATGAAACGCCGCTTGCGATGCAGCGCAAGGACACGGCCGAGGGCAAGCTGTTTTACACCCGCATTGGGGCAGCACTCAACGAAGTGGATGATCGTTATGACGTCGTCGTGCTGGACTGCCCTCCCCAGCTCGGCTACCTGACGCTGACCGCGCTGACGGCAGCCACCTCGGTGCTGATTACGGTTCACCCGCAGATGCTCGACATCATGTCCATGTCGCAGTTCCTGTTGATGCTGGGAGACATCCTGAAGAGCGTCGAGGGAGCCGGCGTGAATGTCTCACTCGACTGGTTCCGATACCTGATCACGCGCTATGAGCCGATGGACATCCCCCAGCAGCAGATGGTCGGCTTCATGCAGTCGATGTTCGCCCAGCAGATGATGAAGAGCCACATGGTCAAGTCCACTGCCGTGTCGGATGCGGGCCTGACCAAGCAGACACTTTACGAGGTGGAGCGTTCGCAGTTCACCGCCTCCACCTATGATCGCGCCCGCGAGGCCATGGATGCCGTGAATTCCGAAGTGGTGGACCTGATCAACATGTCCTGGGGTCGTCGCAATGCGGGATGAATTGTCAGCCGTACAGATCACCGTTTTTCCCAATGAATACAGGTATTTGAAGAGCATTGGAGACAGATAGATGGCCCGCAAGGACATTTTTGCAAACATAACGGCCAGTCAGAGCCCTGCCCCCGAGAGGAAGACGACACCGGGCTATGCCACCCGCGGAGCTTCCCGCTCGATGATCAACTCGCTGAGTGAGCTCGCCGAGAAGGCTGCTCTTGCGGAGCAGTCGATAGCCGGCGAAGCCGTCGTCGAACTGGATCCGGCGCTTCTTGATTCGTCCTTCGTCTCGGATCGCATGGGCGAAGATGAGGCGGCTTTCCAGGAATTGGTCGAGGCGATCCGGGAACGCGGACAGGACACCCCGGTTCTCGTTCGCCCTCACCCGACGTCCGAGGGTCGTTATCAGATTGTCTTTGGTCACCGCCGTGTCCGCGCCGCCAAGCTTCTTGAGCGTCCGGTCAAGGCGGTGGTCAAAGGCGTGTCGGATATCGACCATGTCATTGCCCAGGGTCAGGAAAATTCCGCCCGGGAAAACCTCTCTTTCATCGAGCGAGCCACTTTTGCGCAGAACCTGACCAATCTGGGGCATGATCGCCGCATCATTCAGGTGGCGCTATCGGTCGATCCGCCGATGCTGACGCGCATGCTGTCCGTCACCAGCCGGGTACCGCAGAACGTCATTGCCGCCATTGGTTCAGCCAAGGGCATCGGACGTGACCGCTGGCTTGATCTGGCTCAGCAGATTGAGCATCCGACAGCACTCGCTTTGTCTGAACAGTTGATCTTGTCCGATGGCTTCGCATCCCTCTCTTCGGAGGCGCGGTTCGACCTGATACTGTCCGAGATCAAGAAGGCCAAACGTCCGGCAAAGAAGGCGAATCCTGTTGGGGAATGGGCATCAGCGGATGCAAAGGTGACCGCTGAGTTCAAAGGTGCCGGCAAAAGCTATTCGATATCGCTGAAGTCAAGAGACGCTGTTCGGTTCGGGCGCTTCATCGCCGAGAACCTCGAAAAGCTGCATGAAGAGTTTCTGAAATCCGTCAAATCTCAAGGAGACTAACCGCAAAAGAAAAAGGCCCCCAAAACGTAGCCGTCCCGGAAGCCTTCCTCATATCGTAGCAGTTTGAGAATCGCATTTCCTGGAATCACAGTCAAGAGTCTTGGCACCGCTTTGGTGGACACTTTTTCATTGCCTGTCGAAAGGTGACTGAAAAATGCCAACAGGAAATGTAACGACGCCCTTTGGGCGGCGGACAATGACGCTTGCCTTGGTGAAAGGTCAGCTCAAAGCTGCGGCCTTGCCCGAGGGCAAGACCATCGGAAAGTGGAAAGTATTCCGGGATGTCAGTGAAGCAAGAAACAAACTCGGACTGCAGGATCGTGCGCTCGCCGTCCTTGATGCCTTGCTGACGTTTTATCCGCATAATGAACTTGCTGTGGAACACGGGCTCGTCGTCTTTCCATCCAATGCCCAGCTGTCTTTGCGTGCCCACGGGATCGCCGGTACGACCTTGCGACGTCATCTCGGGTCACTCGTTGAGGCCGGTCTGATCCTTCGAAAGGACAGTCCCAACGGCAAGCGCTATGCCCACAAGAACAAGTGGGGAGAAATAGAGGATGCCTACGGCTTCAGCCTGGCACCGCTATTGGCACGCTCCGATGAGCTGGCACATCTCGCGCAGCAGGTGGTCGAGGAGCGCAGACACTTCCTCAAGACAAAGGAACGGCTGAGCATCTGCCGTCGTGACCTGCGCAAACTGCTTTCGGCGGTCCGCCTGGAAGGCGTCAAGGGCGAGTGGCACCTGGTTGAAGACCACTTGCAGGCCGTACTGGACCAACTTCCCAGGTCACCCTCTCTGGAGGAGCTAGCCAAAGCGCTCACAGAACTGGAGTGCTTGCGTGACGGAGTGGTTAAAGTCCTGACAGAAACGCATTTTTCGTCAGAACCGGTTGCCAATCATGTTCAAAATGAACGCCACATACAGAATTCAAAAACCGAATCCATAACTGAACTTGAAGAGCATTTGCCTTCGAACCCGAACCCAAATGCAGAAAACAAGCGTTCAAAACAGCAGCAGACGATCCGAAACTATCCATTGAGCCTTGTCTTGCGGGCATGCCCCGAGATCGCTGACTATGGACCCATGGGAGCAATTAAAAGCTGGGAGGATCTCACAAGGGCCGCAATTGTGGTGCGATCGATGATGGGCATTGCACCAGCCACGTTTCAGCGTGCCTGCGAGGTGATGGGCCGGGAGAATGCGTCGATAACCATGGCAGCCATTCTCGCCCGGGCAGCCGTGATAGCATCGCCTGGCGCATATCTGCAGGATCTGAGCAGACGTGCCGAAATCGACGAGTTTTCGGTTGGCCCGATGCTCATGGCCTTATTGAAAGGGCACAATCGGGAGGGTCTGATGTCCGCCAGCTAGGCAGTTCTGAGCCCAGAACACGCAAGGATCCGGGCCCAGCGAGAGATGTCACTGTTTTACCGACCCCTCAGCCCGCAGGGCGGCGATTTCAGAGCGCAGAGCCCGGATCTCGTCCAGCAGAAAGCTGTTGTCGTCATGGATGGATTTGAGTTCCGCGTCCGTGCGTTCAACACTTTGCTCCTGCATCGCAGATACGATGACACCGATGAACAGGTTCAACACGGAGTAGGTGCTCAGGAGGATGAAGGGAACAAAGAACATCCATGCATTGGGATGCTGCTCCATTACGGGCCGCACAATACCCATCGACCAGCTCTCAAGCGTCATGATCTGGAAGAGTGAATAGAGTGACGCGCCGAGGGTTCCAAACCACTCCGGGAACGATGCACCGAAGAGATTGGTGGCCATGACCGCGGATACGTAAAAAAGAAGGAAAAGAAGAACGATGATTGATCCCATGCCGGGGAGGGCGCCTATCAGGCCACCGATCACGCGCCGCAGCGAGGGAACCACCGATATCAACCGCAAAAGACGCAGAATGCGGAGCGCGCGCAAGACCTGGAATGGGCCTGTGGCGGGTATCAAGGCAATCGTCACGATCGAGAGGTCGAAAATACTCCAGGGGTCCTTGAAGAAGGCAAACCGAAAGGCGTAAAGCCGCAACAGGATCTCGATGACAAAAATGCCGAGGATAAGCTTGTCGAGAGTGAGCAAAATCGGCCCGATATGCTGCATGACGGTGGTTGACGTTTCCAGTCCCAAAGTCACCGAATTCACCAGGATGACGCCAATAATGAAGCGTTCCCAGGATTGAGAAGTGAGTGTCTTGATAAGTTTATCGCGCATATGCTGCTCCTGTCTGATTGCGCGAGGAAAAGGCCAAGATTCAGCTTCCGTCAAGCCACCCGGAGGCCGTCAGCTTGACCTTTTCCAAAAGGCAGGTCTAGGGCAGTGAAATGAGCTGGGGTTCAGGGCTTCACCTTGGGGAAATTGGACGAACAAGCGACCATCGAAACCGACTCCAAAGATCAAAGGGGAGGGTGTCACAGACCGAGCTGACGCGTGATGTTGAACCGAAAATTCTCCGGCTGCTCGGGGGAAGTTTCTGTCTTGTCGGCTGCATTCCGTGCCACCCGCAGCGAATGGGCCGAGAAGCGCAAATACCGTTCCACATGGCCCAGATGTGCAGAGAGTCCTGCTGCCAGTGCCGTTTTCTTCACTAGTCGTGCAACCTCCTTGTCATTCAATCGATCAGGCCCCACCTGCTTTCCTCGGCCACGTACTCTTCGAAACAAGGGACCGTGTGCGATCCTCGAGAATTCAATCCAGCGCATAAGAGCTGTCACCGGACAGGTCTGCTGCGAGACACCACGCCCGACTTCAATCTCACGCCATCCTGTCTTCGTGGCCAGCTTGATCAGTATCCCCTCGGGCAAGATTTCAACGAACCCTAGTGACCCTGTCGTCTGTTTCGGCCCCAGATCCAGCCCGACAAGTTCGGAACGCCTCAGCCCGCCGGCAAAGGTGAGAAGAAGCATTGCTCGATCGCGAATGCCGCGCAGGGTTCCAGGATCCAGTGTGCTGATCATCGCCACGATATCTGCAGCATCGACGCCCTGTTTTGGTAGAGTGGCACGATCGCGCTTGGTTCGGATATCCTGCATGACATGCTTGATGCGCTCATCACGGCGATCAAGCCTCAGGCCCCGTTGGCGATAGTTCCAGACGAGAGCAGACAGTCGCCGTTCTATTGTCGAAAGGGAATTCCCTTCCCCTGTTGCGCAAGCTTCGATGTACTGCTTGATGACCGCCGGATCGGGAGCGAGGGCTGCATGACCATGATGCCGACACCAGCGCGAAAAATGCTGCCAGTCGCTGGCATAGGCTCGGCGCGTGTGGACAGAACCTGTGGTGATCGGGTCGCCTCTGTCAACGCCGAGAGCTTCCTGTATTGATGTGCCCTCATCGCGACGCCTTGTGATGGCAATCAAGGGGGGATGGCACTCTTTGTCGCTCATGGTGACAATGTTCCAACCGTTAAAGGCGTCTGCTTTGGATAAGAACGCAAGACGGGACCATTTGCAAGATTATCGGACGTTTTTAATTATCTGTCACCTGTGCGCTTTTGGCCGGTCCTGTGGCAAAAACTGCTCGCAACGGATATGTTGCTGACATGGAGCTGATTCTCTCAACCACACAAAAATCCATCCCGATCTTGCCAGCTTGGGCGCTTTCCCCTGCAAGGCATATCAGCGACATGGAAGCAGCCTTCGCCGCCGGGGTCGCCCTGAAAGCCCTCGACGATGTCATTCACGCAACGCCAGACTGGTCTGGATGCTGGCGGGATCGACAGGCCCTCAGATGCGCTGGGGCAACTGTTCGCTATCTTGGTCGGGGTGAAGATCTGGCAGGGTTGCGCGACGCCGTCCTCTTGTCGCCCCCAGGCACCAATCCGGGACCTGATGGTCAAATCTATCTGGGTTTCAAAAAACTGGCGTCGAAAAGGGTGGATCTGTCGACAGACTTCGTCGCCGAACTCTGTGCCTGCTTCGACCTGGCTATCAATGATGACCTGATGACAGCCGTTGGTCTGGCTCAGACAGCGCTTCGCGAAGGGGGAAGTGCGCCATTTGCAGCCGCAGGCTTCATGACGACAGTCGTTCGAACACGGCCTGACGCCGAAACGCTTGCTCTTGCCCTTGGCGATATGCTGATTGCGTCAATGTTGAAATGGTCTCGTCCCGTGCCATTGCTGGCTGGTGAACGCCATGGCCCTTCCTTCCGAGGAGATGGTGGGCGGGGCAAGGTCAGGCCAGGGGATCCTGGCTTTCCCCGAGCGGTCTGTCTGGCTTTGGTCGATGGCGCCAACGCTGCACTTCGTTCTGCCGCAGAGATCGCCCGACGCGCCGAGACGTTGTGTGCAGTTGCGCCCAAAATCCGAACCAAGGGAGGTACTGCGGTCTTCCAGAAGCTGCTGAATGAAGATGCCGTCTCGGCATCGGCGAGTGGTACCGGCCTGTCCCGCTGGGCCGCAACACGTCTGTTCGATCGGCTCCAGGTTCATGGAGCCGTGCGCGAACTTTCCGGCCGTCCCTCCTTTCGCATCTATGGTCTTTGAAGATGACATCTGCAAAGGCCGAGCAAAAGAGACATGGCAGGGGCAAGACCGCGGCGGCCGAACCCTATGACCGTGAACTTGAGGCATTTTTGCCGGAGAAGCGCTGGCGCGAATGGATGATGCGCGTGGAGGCCGTGCTCTTTGCTTCCAGTGAGCCTGTGCCGAGAGAGGTACTGACCCGCGTCGTCGGTCGCGATTGCAGCGTGGATTTGCTGATCGACGATATCAATGCGGAACTTGATCTTCGACCCTATGAGATTATCAGAGTTGCTGGCGGTTGGCAGCACAGGACGAAGTCGCGATTTGGCGACACCATCAAGACATCACAGGTGTCGACGCGGGGGCAAGGCTCCGCATTGTCGGAACTGGAATCCTTGGTGCTGATGACAATCGCCTACTTCCAGCCGGTAACGCGGGCCGGCCTGTCCAAGATCATCGGCAAGGAAGTGAGCCGCGATACAAT
This sequence comes from Peteryoungia desertarenae, assembly GCF_005860795.2. Taxonomy (GTDB): domain Bacteria; phylum Pseudomonadota; class Alphaproteobacteria; order Rhizobiales; family Rhizobiaceae; genus Allorhizobium; species Allorhizobium desertarenae. Next base: position 86,848 of record NZ_CP058351.1, on the reverse strand, counting down.
TGCTGCCTTACGTGGCACAGGCTTCCTAGCGGCTGGACCGAGAAGCCCAACACCGGGCGCACCCTATACCTATGTTACAACCCGCCACTTCCTGTCGGCCTTCGGCCTGGAGACCCTGCGGGATCTTCCCGACATCGAAGCACTGGAGGACGCTGGCTTGCTGTCACGGGAGGTCATCGACAACGGGCCGGTTGTCGTGTCTCAACATGATGACAACGATATCGACTAGCACCACCCCTGCAGAGGCGGGCGTCTGGAGCTGGAGATCATGAAGCAGTCTCACTCGACCGCAAACAGACTGATCACCACGCCTCTGCCAAGCCTGGCACCACGGCTGACGAAGACGGTTCGATTGACCCATTGGTAGCGCGGGTCGCCCGTCTCAAGCCGGGCGGAGGATCGCATGTAGTAGGCATCGGGGGACACATCGCCACCCTTGGCAAGCTCAGTCATAACTTCTGCGGGCCCATGCCGGAAGCCGCTGTCACGCATTTCGATGAGGGCACCATCGACCGTCTCGAAGGCATAGCGGGCATCCAGAACGGCAAGACCGCCCTCATGGAGCGTCAGCCAGTCAGCGCCTAGGTCGAGAATGCGGCCATTGAGCCGGGGCCCTGAAACCGTACCTCCGGTGATCTGCATGATCTTGCGCTCGCCGCTGCGCCCTTGGCCCAAGGCGCGGGGCGGGGCGACCTCGACCCTGAGATCACAGACATGCACAAGGTGCGGGGCAGCAAGGGCAGGGGCCTCCCGGCCCAGCTCTTCCGGTGTATGGCTGGTCATTCGCGGCTTCCTTCCATGGTTTCACACAGGGGCAGGGCTAGGCACCTTTGCACCTTCAGCGATCATGCGCGGCGCGGCATTCAGGGCATCCCTGGCAAAGCCGGCGGCGGCCTTGTAAGCGCCCATGAAGCTGTGGCGCTCTTCAGGTGAAATCACCTCATCGATATTGTCAAAGTCACCGCCACAGCGTTCGTCGACCATGTTGAGAAGTCCGAAGGGGCCAGCTCCGCGGTTGCGCAGGATGAGCTGTGAGACGGGGCCGCAGAGCTTGGCGTCATAAGCGGAAAGTGCCTCCGGTGTGACGCCATGGGCCAGCATCATGACGCCCAGCATGCGCGCATCGATGATGGCCTGGCTGGCACCGTTGGAGCCCGTCGGATACATGGCATGGGCCGCATCGCCCATCAGTGCCACCGGACCGTCCACCCAGGTCTCGACCGGATCGCGGTCGATCATCGGGTTTTCATAGGCCACATCTGCGCCCCGCAGGAGAGCCGGAACATCCAGCCAGTCATAGGTCCAGTCAGCAAAGTGGTGGAAGAAATCCTCGACTTCGACCTGACGGAACCAGCCGGTCGCATCACGCTTGCTGATGTCGTCATAGGTAACCTCGGCAATCCAGTTGATGCGGGCAAGACCGGTCTGAGGATCGGCAGGCGAAATCGGATAGATGACCATCCTGTGTCGATGGGAACCAAGCCCGATGAACGACGAGCCGGTGCGCGCCGGCTTTGCCATGGCCGTGCCGCGCCACATGACCGCGCCACCCCAGTGGATCGGTGGCTGATCGGGGTGCATTTGGGTGCGGATCGCGGAATGTATTCCGTCGGCACCAATCAGCAGGCTACCGCTCTCTTCACTGGTCGTGCCATCTGCATGGCGCAACAGTGCTGATACGCCGCCGTCAACGCCTTTGCGGTAACCGGTCACTTTCGTACCGAGCATGACCGCATCGTCGCCTGCTCGATTGCGGAAGGTTTCATAGAGCAGCATATGCAGCTCGCCCCGGTGGACAGCATATTGCGGCCAGTTGTAACCGGCCTCCAGCCCACGCGGCTCGGCATAGATTTCCTGACCGTTGCGGCCAACCAGGGCCCATTCGCGTGCCGCGACACCGACATTGTCCAGCATGTCTGCGGTTATCCCGAGATCGTAAAGCTCGCGGACGGCGTTGGGCTGGATATTGATGCCAACACCAAGCGGCTTGAGTTCGCGGACGGATTCGAAAACTTTGCAGCGCACGCCAATCTGGTGCAGCGTCAGGGCCAAAGCCATACCGCCAATACCACCGCCTGCGATCAGGACCAGAGGTTCCTTCACCCGTATTCCTCCCTCAATTCCGGTTTTTGCAGGGGTATAGCGGGAGCATCGGGAAAAGGGAATGGAGCCGCAAAAGTAATATGTGTCACATCCATTTACTCCTTCCCAGTTACGATCGGGAAAGTCGTTAGTGCCCGTGATCAGTGATTATGACGCGGTGGTGTTTTCGATATCGCCCGAAACTGTTCCGCATCACGGATCGTAGCGCCGTCGCTCAATTGCGTGACCGTCTGACGGTAGATCATCTGCCAGGGCGTCGCATCTGCGGGGACGACAGGAATGCCTTCCATTCTTCGCCTTGCCAATTCCTGATCATCCACCAGCATGTCGCATCGACCCTGATTGAGGTCGATCCGGATCATGTCGCCCGTCCGGACAAAGGCAAGACCGCCGCCGGCTGCACTTTCGGGTGAGGCATTGAGGATGGACGGACTGTCTGCCGTGCCTGATTGCCGGCCATCGCCAATCGTTGGCAGGCTCAAGATGCCGCGTCTGATCAGGTGGTCCGGTGGCTGCATGTTGACGACTTCAGCCGAGCCGGGCCAGCCAAGCGGACCTGCACCACGAATGACCAGAATTGAGTTTTCGTCGATATCAAGGGCCGGATCATTGATGCGGGCATGATAATCTTCCGATCCATCGAAAACGATGGCGCGCCCGGTGAAGACGCCTTCATTGCCCGGCTCTCGAAGATAACGCGCCTTGAAGGCTTCTGAGATCACACTTGTCTTCATGATGGCGAAATCAAACAGATTGCCTTTCAGCACCAGGAAGCCCGCGCGCTCCCTCAGCGGCTGCCCATAGGGTCTGATCACGTCTCGATCGGTGGATTCTCGTTCCCTCACGTTTTGGCCGATCGACTGACCTGTCACGGTCTGACAGTCACCGTCTAGCCTGCCAGCCTGAAGCAGTTCCCACATGATGGCGGGCACGCCTCCGGCGCGGTGGAAGCGTTCGCCCAGATAGGCGCCGGCCGGCTGGACATTGGCGAGAAGCGGAATGTCGAAACCCTCGATCTGCCAGTCCTCGGGCGTCAGCTCGACACCTGCATGTTTTGCCATGGCCATCAAATGCGGCTGCGCATTGGTGGAGCCGCCAATGGCCGAATTGACCCGGATGGCATTGAGAAAGGCCTCGCGCGTCAGAATGCGGGATGGTCGGATATCGTCCAGCACCAGTTCCACGGCCCGCCGACCGGTGCGATAGGCCATCTGCCCGCGTTCGCGATAGGCAGCCGGTATCGCCGCACAGCCGGTCAAAGACATGCCGAGCGCTTCGGCCATGGCATTCATGGTGGAAGCCGTACCCATGGTGTTGCAATGGCCGATGGACGGAGCCGAATCCAGCGCCCTTTCGAGGAACTCCTCGCGCGTGATTTCGCCTGCGGCATATTTGCGCCTCGAGCGCCAGATGACGGTCCCGGAGCCGACCAGTTCCCCATCATGCCAGCCATCCAGCATCGGCCCGCCGGACAGGACAATGGCGGGAATATCAACCGTGGATGCGGCCATCAGAGCGGAGGGAGTTGTCTTGTCGCAACCGGTGGTCAGGACCACTCCATCCAGCGGATAGCCGTAAAGGATCTCGACCAACCCCAGATAGGCGAGGTTTCTGTCAAGGGCCGCCGTCGGGCGCTTGCAGTTTTCGAACAGAGGATGAGAGGGAAACTCGATCGGAATACCGCCCGCGTCGCGAATACCGTCGCGTACCCGCTTGGCAAGCTCGATGTGGTGACGATTGCAGGGATTTATGTCACTGCCAGACTGTGCAATGCCGATGATCGGCTTTCCGGCCCGCAGTTCCTCGGGCGTTGTGCCAAAGTTCATGAACCGCTCCAGATAGAGCGCCGTCATGTCCAGATGGTCGGGATTGTCAAACCAGTCTTGCGAGCGCAGGCGGCGTTTCGGTCTATCGTTGTTCGTCACCGGTCTTCCCGTCCGTCAGAGTGATTGATCTTTTCCAGATGCAGAAGAAGAGCGCTGTGGTCCTTGTCCCCATGGCCGTCTGCCACAAAGGCTTCGAATTCTGCTCGCACCTGTTTGCTGAGCGGCAAGTCCAGCAAAAGGCTTTCTGCCATGGCCGCAACAGAATTGAGATCCTTGAGTTGCAGGCGGGAAGGACCGCCGGGTTCAAAGCGACGATCCACCATGCGTTGCCCGTGCAGTTCGAGAATCCTGCTTTCGGCAAAACCGCCGCGAATGGCCTCACGAAACTTTGCCCGTGACGCACCGCCGGCTTCCACCAGCATCATGGCTTCCGCCACAGCACCTATGGTGATGGCAACGATCTGCTGATTGGCGAGCTTGCAGATCTGGCCGGCCCCGGAGGGTCCGACATGGGTGACGCGTCCCAGCGGTTCGAAGACGGCCGCAAGTCTCGCTACAACCTCTGGATCTCCGCCGGCCATGATGGCGAGCGTTCCAGCGTCCGCGCCCACCACCCCACCCGATACCGGAGCATCGACATGAGCGACGCCTTTGCTTTCAGCCTTGCGGCATGATCCTGCGCCATGGGCGGGGCAATCGACGATGTATCAATCACGGTTGCGCCGGGCTTGACCCGCTCTGCCGCTCCGCTTTCGAACAGGACGGCCTCAACGGCATGCCCGTCCGAGAGCATGGTAAAGATGACGTCCGCACCATCCACCGCCTCTGCGACGTTTGATGCTAGCTTCGCCCCATGGGTCACAAGCGGTTCAGCCTTGGCCATGTCGCGGTTCCAGACCGTGACTGCAAAACCGGCATTCAACAGCCGTCGCACCATGGGCGCGCCCATCAGGCCGGTGCCGAGAAAAGCAATCCCGGTTGTTTTCGTTATCTCGGTCAAATCCTGCCTCCCAGCTCGTCCTCGATATGAATGCGGATAATCTCGTCGAAAGAGGTTTCTGCTGTAAAGCCCAGTTCGCGTGCGCGCTTGGCTTCAAAACCGGGTGCCCAGCCAGCGCATATGCGCATGATCATTTCGTCCGGTTCGCGGCGTATCAGCTTGACTGCCTTGTCTCCGGCCACACGTCTCAAGGCTTCGATCTGCTCCCCGACCGTTGCACTCAATCCCGGCATGGAGAGGTTGCGCCTCGCCCCGACCTTTTCGAGATCGATGCCGGCGCCATGGATCAGGAAGCCGACAGCCGAACGCGGCGATGCATGCCAATGGCGCACGCTTTCATCGACAGGAAGGACGGCTTCCTTGCCAACAAGGGGTTCGCGCAGGATGTTGGAGAAAAAGCCGGAGGCTGCCTTGTTGGGGGTTCCCGGGCGAATGCAGATCGTCGGGAGCCGGATTCCCAGGCCGTCGAAATATCCCTTTCGCGAATAATCCGAGAGCAAGAGTTCGCAGATGGCCTTCTGCGTTCCATAGCTGGTCAGGGGCGTGGTGTGGAAATCATCCGGAATCGGGAAGGGCAGGGGAGCCCCGACCACGGCGATGGATGAGGCAAAAACCAGACGTGGCCTGTAGCCGTCTGCCTGATTGGCCTTGCGGATGGCCTCGAAAAGATCGCGGGTACTGTCCAGATTGATCCGGTAGCCCTTCTCGAAGTCCAGTTCGGCTTCGCCGGAAACAATGGCCGCAAGGTGGAAGATTACGTCCGGTCGCTCCCTTATGAGGCTTTCGGCAGCATCCGGGCTCGTCAGATCAAGGGTCTTGATCGCGAGCTTGCCGCCAAAGCCCGTCGGAGCCTGTGCCGGCACGACATCGGCCAGGGTCAGGCTGTTGATAGCCTTGCCTTGAAGGCTGCCGTCGGTTGTAAGCCGCTGTGCCAGCTTGCTGCCCACCATTCCGGCGGCGCCAATAATCAGTATCTTCATGGGCTGGCGTCTCCTCTTCCTCATTCTTGCAAACCATTTGGCTGGACCAATGGCTTTGCCACAAAAAGTATTTGTAGGGTTGTCTGATAACCTTATATCATGCCGTTGAAAACTGAATTGTTCGAAATCCGCATCCGGCAGCTGATGCGCGGGAGATCGGGGACCAAAATGGAAGTACGGAAAACAGGGACGGGTGGGGCCGCGCGAGCCGATGATCTTGTTGCGGAACTGGCCGCAAGGCTTGGCCCGGACTGTGTCCTGTCCGGTCCCGAAGTTCTTGGCTATTGCCGGGACTGGCACGGCGATGTGACCACCGGGGCTTTGGCTGTCCTTCGGCCACGAAATACCCAGGACGTTGTCAGATCGGTTCGCGCCGCCGCAGAACTTAAGCTGGCCATCGTCCCCCAGGGCGGAAATACCGGCCTGGTGCTTGGTGCAATACCAGATCAGCCTTCAGGACAGGTGATCATCAGTCTCGAGCGGATGACGGAGATCCGCAGTCTCGAGCCCGATGACTTCTCCGTGGTCGCAGAAGCCGGTGTTATCCTCTCTGACCTCAAGGAAAAGGTTGAGGAAAGCGGTCTCTTCTTCCCCCTATCGCTGGGTGCGCAGGGCTCCTGCCGCATTGGCGGCAATGTCTCGACCAATGCCGGCGGCATCAATGTCCTGCGTTATGGCATGACCCGGGACCTCGTCCTCGGCCTTGAAGTCGTGCTCCCCGATGGCAGCATCTTCGAAGGTCTCTCGACTCTGCGCAAGGATAATCGCGGCATCGATCTCAAGCAGTTGTTTATCGGTGCCGAAGGAACACTCGGCATCATTACCGCCGTTTCGCTCAAACTGATGCCGAAAGTGGAGCAGGTGGCGACCGCTTTGCTCGGATTGGCCTCTCTTGATGACGCGATTGCGCTTTATCGTCGGGCGAGGCGCGATTGCTGCGACTTGATGTCGGCCTTCGAATTCATGCCGCCGCTTGCTTTCACGCTCGCCCGTGAGGCCATGCCGGATCTTCCCCTTCCGATGAAGGACCACTATCCGGCCTATGTCCTGATGGAGATCTCCGGATCCGGTCTCGTCGATGTGGATGATCTGATGCAGCGCTTCCTCGAAGCCGTGATGGAAGACGGACTTGTGCTTGATGGCGTCGTTGCTCAGTCTCGCCTGCAGGCCCGCAATCTCTGGCTCTTTCGTGAAGGCATGAATGAAGGGCAGGCAAAAAGAGGACTGCATCTCCGGACGGATCTTTCAGTGTCCCTCTCCCGACTGGCGGAATTCGTTGGCGAGGCGGAAGCGGCGGTGCGGGCCCGTCTGCCCGAATGTCTGTGTGTTTCCTACGGACATGTCGGCGATGGCAATGTCCATCTGAACGTCCTGCCGCCAAGTGACCTGTCCTTGGCGGAAAAAGCCGAGATGATTGCGAAATCCAAGTTGGTCCTCAACGAGGTCCTTGATAGGTTCGGGGGCTCGATCAGTGCAGAACATGGCATTGGACGGCTGAAGCGGGACGATTTTCTGAAGCGCTTGCCAAAGCCGCAGGCCGATCTTCTGGCGGCGATCAAGCAGGCGATCGATCCGGACCGGATCATGAATCCCGGCTGCCAATTGAATTTTGACGGCATTTGGTGAAAAACCGGTTCGCATGCGAACCGAAAAAGGGCGATCGATCGATGGATTTGGGGCAGATGAATCTGGGGCATATTCGGCGCAACGAGCACTTGCCGACCCGAATTGCGGCACAGATTGCATCCGAGATTCATGAGGGGCGACTGCAGCCAGGTGAAAGGCTTCCCACCGAACATGTCCTGGCGAAGACACTGGGCGTCAGCCGTTCGGTCATCCGCGAGGCAATCGCGCAATTGCGCAATGAAGGTCTTGTCGAAACCCGCCAGGGGGTCGGCGCCTTCGTCAGCGAACGTTCGACACGCCCGATCAGGATCAAGGATGGAGAGCTTTTCGACCGACAGAGTTTCCGGGCCCTCTTCCAGCTTCGGGTTCCCCTTGAAATCGAGGCAGCGGGACTGGCAGCGGTACATCACACGGATGAGGATCTTGCCGAGATCGACGCCGCCTTAGCCCGAATGTCGGGTGCGGAAAAATGGACGGAAGAGGGGATCATTGCCGATCTCGCGTTTCACCGCGCCGTAGCTGAAGCAACCCAGAACGAATATTTTGCAATGTTCATCGGCTTTATCGCCGAACGTATCAGTCAGGCGATCAATGCCGCCCGCTCCAGAGCCGTCCTCGAAGAAATCGTCGAGGTGACCATCGCAGAGCATGTCGTGCTTCGCGACGCGATCATGAGCCGCGATGCGCGAGCCGCGCGCGAGGCGATGCGCCAGCATTTGCACGGGGCAGCGACGCGGATCGATCTCAGTCTGGAGCAGTTCTGAGTTCAGCCGCCCGCATCGGCAGGGAAGGCGAAAAGCGGCAGAAAAAGCACCGCTGCCGATTGCAGGCTGGACAGGGCGGGAATCTCGTTTTATGACTTTGCGGGTGTAGTTGTCAGACATCCTGACAATAGGGCAAGGCAACGGGAGATGCCTTGTCTTGAGACGGGGAGGAGGTCCAGTCTTGGCGCCAGAACAAAGCCTCAGGGCAGTTGACATCCTGCCGCGCGACGTCGCCGAAGCGGTCCTTGTCGGTCGCGTCTGGAGCGATGTGGAGGGCGGTCCCTGTCCTGTACTGGTTCGGGACGGACATGTGCTTGATCTCACTTCGGTGTCGGCGACCATGGCAGGTCTCCTCGAGATCGATGGCCTTGTGACGCGGCTGTCACAGATAGACGCCGAATTGCCCGTCCTCGGCAGCATCGATGATTTTCTGGCCGGAAGATCCGGCAGGCTTTTGGCACCGGTCGATCTCCAGGCGGTCAAGGCTGCCGGGGTCACCTTTGCCGACAGCATGCTCGAGCGTGTCATCGAAGAGCAGGCCAAGGGCGATGCTGGCCGGGCTCAGGACATCCGCGCGCGCCTCGCTCCCGTGCTGGGAGACAGTCTGCGGGGCCTGGTCGCAGGGTCGGATCAGGCCGCGCGGGTGAAATCCCTGCTTCAGGAAATGGGGCTGTGGTCCCAGTATCTTGAAGTCGGGATCGGGCCAGACGCTGAAATCTTTACAAAGGCGCAGCCGATGTCCGCCGTCGCATGCGGTGATCTTGTTGGCATTCATCCGATCTCAGAGTGGAACAATCCTGAACCAGAGGTGGTTCTTGCAGTCAGGTCGGATGGCACCATCGTCGGCGCCACGCTCGGCAATGACGTGAACCTGCGCGATGTCGAAGGTCGCTCGGCGCTCCTGCTCGGAAAGGCCAAGGACAACAATGCCGCCTGTGCCATCGGCCCCTTCATCCGCCTCTTTGACCGGAATTTCACTCTTGACGAGCTCAAGACGCTTCGGCTTTCGCTTGTTGTTTCAGGGCAGGACGGGTTCGAGATGACAGGTGAAAGCGCCATGGCGTCCATCAGCCGAACGCCCGAAAATCTCGTTTCGCAGCTTCTCAATCGCAACCATCAATATCCTGACGGTGCCGTCCTCTTCCTCGGGACGATGTTTGCGCCGGTGAAGGACAGACGCGGTGCAGGCCTCGGCTTCACCCATGAAGTCGGCGATCGCGTCGAGATTTCAACGCCTGCCCTGGGTGCCCTGATCAACTGGGTAGAACGGACCGATGCCTGTGCGGAATGGACCTTCGGGACGCGGGCACTGATGCAGAACCTGGCCCGGCGCGGCCTCCTCGACCGGGTATGAGGTGATCATGACCAGGCTTGTCGACCTGTTCTATCGATTTCTCGAGACCCTGCTGATCCTGCTCCTGTCGGGCATGGCCATCATGGTCTTTGTCAATGTCGTTCTGCGCTATGCCTTCAATTCCGGGCTGACGGTGTCAGACGAAATGGCGCGATACTTCTTCGTCTGGCTGACCTTCATCGGTGCTGTCGTCGGATTTCGCGAATATGGCCATATGGGGGTCGAGACGCTGGTCGCCCGCTTCGGCCGCAAGGGCCGCCAGATCTGCATGTTTCTGACCAATCTGGTCATCCTTGGTGTGTCCCTCCTCTTCTTCTGGGGCACGTGGAAGCAATTGCCGATCAATGTCAGCATGAGCGCGCCGGTCACAGGCCTCTCCATGGGCTGGGTCTACGGGATCGGCTTCTTCACCGGTGCCGGATGCAGCCTGATTGCGCTTGAACGCCTGTTCCGCCTTGCCACCGGCAGGGTCACTGAACACGAGATTGCAGCCTTTGCCGGCGAGCGTCACGGCGTCGATCAGCATGCGGAGCGCAGCACATGACCCTGGTCGTCTTCGTTGTCTCTCTGCTCGGTGCGATGGCAATCGGCGTTCCTGTGGCCTTTGCCCTGATGTTCTGCGGCGTCACCCTCATGTGGTACATGGGGATGTTCAACAGCCAGATCATTGCCCAGAACATGATCGCCGGCGCCGATACCTTCACCCTGCTTGCCATTCCCTTTTTCGTCCTTGCCGGCGAACTGATGAATGCCGGGGGACTTTCCCGCCGCATCATCGAGTTCGCCATTGCCTGTGTCGGACATATCCGCGGCGGGCTCGGCATTGTTGCCATCATGGCGGCGATCATCATGGCCAGTATCTCCGGCTCGGCCGCTGCCGATACGGCGGCTCTTGCGGCCATCCTCATCCCGATGATGGCGAAAGCCGGTTACAATGTGCCGCGCTCCGCCGGCCTGATCGCTTCGGGCGGCATCATCGCGCCGGTCATCCCACCCTCCATGGCCTTCATCATTTTCGGTGTCGCGGCCAATGTCTCCATCACGCAGCTCTTCATGGCAGGCATCGTTCCCGGCATCCTGATGGGACTTTCGCTCATCATCGCTTGGCAAATCGTGGTTCGGAAGGACGACGTCGAGGCGCTGCCAAAGGCACCGGCGCGCGAGCGCCTCAGGGCAACCGGTCGTGCCGCCTGGGCGCTTGGCATGCCGGTCATCATTCTGGGTGGTATCAAGGCGGGTGTGGTCACACCGACAGAGGCCGCCGTCATTGCCGCGGCCTATGCGCTGTTCGTCGGCACGGTGATTTACCGAGAACTGAAGCTCAGGGATCTGCCACGGGTGATCCTGCAGGCAGCGAAAACCACATCGATCATCATGTTCCTGGTCTGCGCAGCTCTGGTTTCGGCCTGGCTGATCACGGCGGCGAACATTCCCGGCGAAATCACGCGCTTCATCGAGCCGCTGATCGATCGTCCGATGTTGTTGATGTTCGTGATCATGCTGCTCGTGCTCGTCGTCGGGACAGCGCTCGATCTGACGCCGACCATCCTGATCCTGACGCCGGTGCTGATGCCGATCATCAAGCAGGCGGGTATCGACCCGGTCTATTTCGGGGTGATGTTCATCATGAACTGCTGCATCGGCCTCATCACGCCGCCAGTCGGCGTGGTTCTCAATGTCGTCAGCGGCGTGGGAAGGGTGCCACTTGGGAGGGTGGTCACCGGCATTACGCCTTTCCTGCTGGCCCAGGTGCTGGTGCTGATGCTGCTCGTTGTCTTTCCGGACATCGTCATCATACCGGCGCAGTGGCTGCGCTGACAGACACAGGTTCAACAGTCTCATACCAAGTCCAAGGGAGGATACATCATGAGAAAACTGCTACTGACAACCACCGCGCTTGCTTTCGCCGTCACGGCGGCGGCACCAGCCTTCGCCCAGTTCAATGATCGCACGATCCGTGTGTCGAACGGCGTCAATGCTGACCACCCGGTCGGCAACGGCATCACCGCCATGCAGGCATGCCTTGATCAAAAGAGCGGCGGCAAGCTGAAGCTGCAGGCTTTCTGGGGCGGTGCCCTCGGCGGCGACCTGCAGGCAACCCAGGCTCTGCGCTCCGGCGTCCAGGAAGCCGTGGTCACGTCATCGTCACCACTCGTCGGCATCGAACCGGCTCTCGGCGTCTTTGACCTGCCCTTCCTCTTCGCCAATGCCCAGGAAGCCTATCAGATCTTGGACGGCGAATTCGGGGATATGATGAATGAGAAGCTGGAAGCGGCCGGCCTCATCAATCTCGCCTATTGGGAGAACGGGTTCCGCAATCTGTCGAATTCCGTTCGACCCGTCACCAAGTGGGAAGACTTCGAGGGGATGAAGGTTCGCGTGATGCAGAACAATATCTTCCTGGATACCTTCCAGAACCTTGGCGCAAACGCCACCCCGATGGCTTTTGGTGAGGTTTTCTCCGCCCTTGAAACAAAGGCGATCGATGCTCAGGAAAACCCCTATGTGACGATCGATACCTCGAAGTTCTTCGAAGTGCAGAACTATATCACCGAGACGAACCACGCCTATACGCCGTTCCTGTTCCTGTTCTCAAAGCCGATCTTCGACACGTATACGCAAGAAGAACAGGCTGCCTTGCGGGAATGCGCAGCCGTGGGCCGTGACTTGCAGCGCAGCGTCATTGGCGATCTGAACAAGCAGTCTCTGGAGAAGATCAAGGCCGCCGGCCTTCAGGTGAACGTCCTGTCCGAAGAAGAACAGCAGCGGATTCGGGAAAAGTCCATGGTCGTTTACGAAAAGCACAAGGACACGATCGGCGCTGACATCGTCGATTCGATCCTCGCCGAGCTTGCCGAGATCCGCAAATAATCTCCCTGGTCGCAGCCCATAAAGGCTGGATCAGAAGGAGCCCGCAAATTGGGAACCGTTGCGGGCTCCTGCCTTTTCTCCGTTGGAACTTTCATTCGGGAACAGCGGGCAGGATCTTGTCCCGCTTCTTCAATTGTTGCTCACGGAAGAAGATGAAGAGCCCCGAACCGACGATCAGGGCAGCACCGATCAGCATGGTCGTGCGCGGCACATCCCCGAAGAACAGCCAGCCGAAGACCACCGCCCAGAGCAACAGGGTGTATTGCAGCGGCGCCACCGTGGCGGCGTCTGAAATCTTCAAGGCCCGATTGACCAGCATATGGGCGCTCATGGCCACAATGCCCAGGAGACCGAGCATCAAGACGTCCGTCACGGTGGTCAGCGGTGTCCAGTCGAAGGGGGCAAAGACAAGACCGGCAATCGCAGCACCTGCCGTCTGAAAGAAGACCAGTGTCTTGTCTGGCGTTGCCCGCAACGAGCGACCCGAAAGCATCATGAAGGCGAAGGCAGCCGTTCCGATAATCGATATCAGGGCGGGTGCCGTGAACATGGCGCCGGACGGTTCAAGCGCAATGATGACACCCAGAAATCCGATGGCGATGGCAGTCCAGCGCCGCCATCCGACCTTTTCTCCAAGCAGAAAGGGAGCGGCTGCAGCCACATAGATCGGTGCTGCCAGCCAATAGGTCATGACATCGGCCAGCGGCAGATACATGACGGCATAATAAAAGCAGAAGAGCTCCAGTGTGGAAAAGACGACGCGGGCAAGTTGAAGCCAGGGCCGCTCTGCCTCCAGAATGGGCTTCGCACCCGCCATCCAGAGAAAAGGCGCGAGTATCAGGAGAGCTGCGAGGCTCCGGATCAGGATCACCTGACCCAGGCCGAAGCTGGCGACGAGCCATTTTCCCATGGCGTCATTGAGGGCAAAGAGAAGCATGCCGAGCAACATGACGGCGGGTCCTGCATAGGCAGAAAGAGCGTTTTTGCCGAGCGAGCTTGGCGTTGAGGTCGTCATGGTGGCTCCGTAGAGATGACGAGAAGCAGGGGCTTCAAAGGATAGACTGGTCCGAGATTCGGCGAGCGACGGTGAAGGCGCGATCAAGGTCCGGATTGAGCTCCATACCGAGACCGGGGCCTGGCGGCACGGTGATCATGCCGCTCTTGACCTCCGGCAAGGCCGTCACGAGGTCGCGATACCAGGTCCGATAAAAGGCGCGTACGCTTTCCTGAACAAGCGCATTTGGAGCGTTGAGGGACAGATGGGTCGAGGCGCACAGGACAACCGGTCCCGTGCAGTCATGTGGTGCCACAGGCAGGTGCCAGGCTTCCGCCATGGCGGCGATCTTTCGCGCTTCCGAAATGCCACCGCACCAGGAAACATCCAGCATGACGATGCCGGCGACGCCCGTCTCCAGATAGTCACGGAAGCCCCAGCGAGTGGCCAGTGTCTCCGAGGCCGAGATTGGTGCCGGTGAGACCTCTGCATAGCGCCTGAGGCTTGAAAGACTGTCCATCTTGATCGGATCTTCATGCCAGAAGGTCTGGAAGGGAGCGAGCGCCTTGGCAATCTGCAAGGCCGGCAGCAATTGCCACATGGAGTGGAATTCCACCATGATGTCCATTCGGTCGCCAACGGCCTTGCGGATTTTTTCGAACGGAACCAGAGCCTGTTTCAGGTCGCCGGCAGAAATGTAACTTCCGCGCGTCTGTTCGGCTGCCGCATCGAAAGGCCAGATCTTCATCGCGGTGATGCCGTCTTCGAGCAGGGAATGGGCAAGCTCGTCCGCCCTGTGCAGGAAACCGTTGAGGTCGTCATAATCACTCCCGGCTGCCAGCCCGTAGTTTGCTGTCGTCTGTCCCGTCGCCTTCTTGATGTATTGCGTGCCGGCACAGGTGTTGTAGGTACGGATCTCGCGGCGCGTGAAACCACCCAGAAGCTGTGCTATCGGTTGGCCAGTGACTTTGCCGAAGAGATCCCAGAGCGCGATGTCGAAGGCGGAATTGCCCCTGACTTCTGCCCCTGAGGACCTGAACCCGACATAGCCGACCAGATCCGAAGCCAGTCTGTCGATCTCCAGCGGATCTCGTCCGATCACGCGCGGTGCAACATATTCATGGAGATAGGCTTCGACCGTTTCGGCCCCGAAAAAGGTCTCGCCGAGGCCGGCCAATCCTTCATCGGTATGGACCAGAACCCATAGTAGATTGGCCCGCTCCGCAATACGCACAGTCTCGATTGATGTGATCCTCACGCCGTCCTCCCGTCCAATTGCGAAGCCTTTTTTGGGCTGGTCCGTCATGCTGATTTGTCATGTTGTCGGACAAGATGTTTTAGTGATGATTGCCGGCAGCTTTCAAGGACAATCTCGCGTCGTTGTCAGCTTGATCGGATGAAGTTGGTCGACCGTCGATCAAAGCGGCGGCGGGGACGAACTGGCTGTAGAAACTTGAGGCAGACCCCACATCTGACCCCTGTTCGAGGGTCACGTTGAGGCCCCGGGGGCCTTAGCCGCCCAGCATACCGGAACGCGATCGTGAATTCATCGAAAGCTGTCGCTGATCTTGTCCAGCGACCCGATACGATGCTTTATAGGCGGCATGGCATTCACCTTTCGTCAGTTGCAGTATTTTGTCGCCGTCGCCGAGCAGGGATCGGTGACGCGCGCCGCCCAGAACCTGTCGATCTCGCAATCCTCGGTCACCGAGGCGATCAAGGAACTGGAGGGCGATCTCGGCGTCGAGCTCTTCGAGCGCCACCCGCGCGGCCTGACCATTACCCATAACGGGCACCAGTTCCTGCGCCATGCAACGAAGATCCTTGCAGACGTATCCGATGCCAGAAACGTATTCAACGACACCCGTAACAACACTGGTGGCACCTTGAATATCGGTGTGACATCCCTGGTTGCTGGTTATGTCCTGTCTGACCTTCTGGCGCGTTATCGCCGCGCCTGTCCCGATGTGGAGGTCTCGGCGATGGAGGACAACGGCTCCTATCTGGAGCACTTGCTGGTCGGTGGCGAGCTGGATGTTGCGGTCATGGTCATTTCCAACCTGCGTGATCGCATGGCGCTGCAGGCCGAAATCCTCGAAACCTCGCCCTATCGGCTGTGGCTGCCCATTGGCCACCCGCTCGTCTCCGCCGATATCATATCCGTCCAGGATATCGCCCGCGAACCGCTGATCATGCTCACGGTCGACGAAATCGAGGAAAACACGGGCAAGCTTCTATCGGCGCTCGGTGCGCGTCCGCATGTCGCCTTCCGTACCCGCTCTGTCGAAGCCGTGCGCAGCCTGGTCGCCACCGGCGCCGGCGTGGCGCTTCTGCCCGATCTCGTCTACCGCCCCTGGTCTCTCGAAGGGGACAGGATCGAGAGCAGGGACGTCTCGGGAGCCTTGCCGGTCGTGCAGGTCGGCATGGTCTGGCGCAAGGGGTCAAGCCTTCCCCAGGCGGCACGCGACTTTGTGGGAATTGCCGAAGCAAGCCGGAGTGGGCGCGCCAGGTAAGTCGTCAATCTATCGGAAAAACCGATACCGTCATTCTGGCGAATGAATTTGCGAATGCGGTTAATTCGCGGCAACCTTTCAACCGGGAACAAATGGCCAGCAAGAATGCGGCCCTCACAACCGGGAGACCTTGCGATGAAATCTCTTCTGAAGTCTTGCACTGTCCTTGCCACCGTCCTGAGCTTTGCGTCGACGGCAGTCGCTCAGGAGCCCCTGAAGGAACTGGGGCCGGGCGAAGGCGCGCTGTCCATCGTCGCCTGGGCCGGCTATATCGAGCGCGGCGAAACGGATCCCAATTTCGACTGGGTCACCGAATTCGAGAAAAAGACCGGCTGCATGGTCTCGGTCAAGACTGCCGCCACCTCGGACGAAATGGTCGCCCTGATGAACGAAGGCGGCTTCGACCTCGTCACAGCCTCGGGCGATGCATCGCTGCGCCTCGTCGCCGGCAAGCGCGTCCAGCCGATCAATACGGCCCTCATCCCCTCCTGGAACACCATCGACGAGCGCCTGCAGAACGCGCCCTGGCACACCAAGGACGGCGTCCACTATGGCACGCCTTATGTCTGGGGCCCGAACGTCTTGATGTACAACACCAAGGCCTTCGGCGACAAAGCCCCCGACAGCTGGAACGTCGTCTTCGAAGAGATGACGCTTCCCGACGGCAAGTCGAACAAGGGCCGCATCCAGGCCTATGACGGCCCGATCCATGTGGCAGATGCCGCCAATTACCTGATGTTCCACAAGCCGGAACTCGGTATCAAGGACCCTTACGAGCTGAACGAAGACCAGTACAAGGCAGCCCTTGATCTCCTGCGCGTCCAGCGCACGCTGGTGAGCCGCTACTGGCACGACGCCTTCATCCAGATCGACGACTTCAAGAACGAAGGCGTTGTCGCCTCAGGCTCCTGGCCCTTCCAGGTCAATCTCCTGAAGGCCGACCAGCCGATTGCCTCGGTCTTCCCGAAGGAAGGCGTCACCGGCTGGGCCGATACGACCATGCTGCATGTCGACAGCGAGCATCCGAACTGCGCCTATATGTGGATGGAGCATTCGCTCTCGCCCAAGGTCCAGGGTGACGTCTCCGCCTGGTTCGGCACGGTTCCCTCGGTTCCCGCCGCCTGCAAGGGCAATGCGCTCCTGACCGACGAAGGCTGCGCCCGCAACGGCTTCGACAACTTCGAGAAGATCAAGTTCTGGAAGACCCCGGTTTCCAAATGCGAAAGCCAGGGCGAATGCGTCCCCTACCACCGCTGGGTCTCGGACTATATCGGCGTGATCGGCGGACGGTGATCGCTTCCCTTCTCCCCAGCGGGGAGAAGGTGGTCCGCAGGACCGGATGAGGGGAGGCGAAGCCTCTAGCCTCTTGTGGGCCGCTTGGCCTTCGGCCCCCTCATCGCCTCGCTACGCTCGGCACTTCTCCCCGCTGGGGAGAAGAGGCCGCCTGTCGGCGGCACACCTCACATACCTCTGGAGTCCTTGATGACCGCAGCCGTCTCCTTCTCGAAGGTCTCGCGCCATTTCGGCAGCGTGAAAGCCGTCGATGCCGTCGACCTGACTGTCGAGCCAGGCGAATTCTTCGCCATGCTCGGCCCCTCCGGCTCCGGCAAGACGACCTGCCTGCGCCTGATCGCCGGCTTCGAACAGCCGACGTCAGGCCATATCGAGATCTTCGGCGAAACGGCCGAGGGCGTGCCGCCCTATCGCCGCAACGTCAATACGGTCTTCCAGGACTATGCCCTCTTCCCGCACCTGAACATTCTCGACAACGTCGCCTATGGCCTGATGGTCAAGGGCGTGGGCAAGGCCGAGCGTCACCGTGAGGCCGAAAAAGCCTTGGAAATGGTCAAGCTCCCCGGCTACGGCGCCCGCAAGCCCGGCCAGCTCTCCGGCGGCCAGCGGCAGCGCGTGGCGCTGGCCCGGGCGCTGGTGAACAAGCCGAGAGTGCTTTTGCTCGACGAGCCGCTCGGCGCACTCGACCTGAAGCTGCGCGAACAGATGCAGGAGGAGTTGAAGAGCCTGCAGCGCGCGCTCGGCATCACCTTCGTCTTCGTCACCCATGACCAGGGCGAGGCACTCTCCATGGCCGACCGTGTCGCCGTCTTCAATGACGGCAGGATCGTCCAGGCCGGAACCCCGCACGAGATCTACAAGCGTCCGCGCACCCGCTTTGTCGCCGATTTCGTCGGCTCCTCCAATGTCATCGCACCGGAGGCGATGAAAGCTCTGGGCGGCGAGGCCCGCTGGACGAGCCTGCGCCCCGAAGCCATCCGTATCGTCTCGGACGGCGGCGTCGAGGCGACCGCGCGATCGGTGAGCTTCCTCGGGGCCTCGACCAAGCTCTTCGTCGAAACGGCGGTCACCGCCCTCACCGTCTCGCTGCCCGCCGGTCAACCCGCACCGCAGAGCGGCGAAAGCATCCGCATCTCCTGGTCGCCCACCGACCTCCACCATATGGAGGAGGCTGAATGACGGCGATCTCCCCACCCGCGATTGCCCCTGGCCGCCCAGGCCTGATGGGGCGGCTCTCGGATCTGTTCTGGCGGCGTCCCAACCTCTTGCTGATCCTGATGCTGGTGCCGCCGCTGCTCTGGCTTGGCATCATCTATGTCGGATCGCTCTTTGCGCTGCTCCTGCAGAGCTTCTTTTCGATCGACGACTTTTCCGGTCTGATCAATTACGAATTCACCCTGGCCACCTACCGCCAGTTGCTGCATCCGGCCAATTTCGACATCATCGCCCGCACGCTGCTGATGGCCGGTGCAGTCACCCTAGCCTCCGCCGTGATCGCCTTTCCGATCGCATACTTCGCGGCCCGTTATGCCAGGGGCAAATGGAAGGCCGTCTTCTATCTCGGCATCATGCTGCCGCTCTGGTCGAGCTATCTCGTCAAGGTCTATGCCTGGAAGCTGATCCTTGCCAAGGAAGGCATCCTCACCTGGATCTTCGAGAAGCTGCATCTGTCCTGGCTGCTTGACGGCCTGCTGGCGACACCCGTGATCGGCGGCAGTTCGCTTTCGATCAGCTATATCGGCACCTTCATCGTTTTCGTCTATGTCTGGCTGCCCTTCATGATCCTGCCAACCCAGGCAGCCCTGGAACGGGTTCCCGGCAACCTGATCGAGGCTTCGGGGGACCTTGGCGCAAGACCGGGCCAGACCTTTCGACACGTCCTTTTTCCGCTCGCTCTGCCCGGCATCATTGCCGGTTCGATCTTCACTTTTTCGCTGACCATGGGCGATTACATCGTGCCACAGATCATCGGTACCTCGCGCCTGTTCATCGGCCAGGCCGTCTATGCCCAGCAGGGCACGGCGGGCAATATCCCACTCGCCGCCGCCTTCTCCGTTGTGCCCATCGTCATCATGGGCATTTATCTCACCATCGCCAAACGCATGGGGGCGTTCAATGCGCTCTGATCGCTCCCAATCTGCAGGTCTGTCGCTCAAGATCGCGGCCATTGCCGGTCTTGCCTTCCTGCACCTGCCGATCCTCTTGATCTTCGTCTATGCCTTCACGACGGAGGAGAAAAGCTTCCAGTGGCCGCCACCGGGTTTTACCGCGAAATGGCTCGCCGTGACCTGGAACCGGCCCGATGTCTGGGAGGCCCTCTGGCTCTCGGTCAAGGTCGCCAGCATCGCCACCGTGATTGCGCTGGTGCTCGGCACGCTTGCCGCCGCAGCCGTTGCCCGCACCAGGTTCTTCGGTCGCGAAGTGATCTCGCTGCTCGTCATCCTGCCGATCGCGCTGCCCGGCATCATCACCGGTATCGCGCTGCGCTCGGCCTTTTCGCTGGCAGATATCCCCTTCTCCTTCTGGACCATCATCCTCGGCCACGCGACGTTCTGCGTCGTCGTTGTCTACAACAATGCGGTGGCCCGCTTCCGCCGCACCTCCGGCTCGCTGATCGAGGCATCGATGGATCTGGGTGCCGATGGGTTCCAGACCTTCCGCTATGTGATCCTGCCGAACATTGCGACAGCGCTTCTGGCTGGCGGCATGCTCGCCTTCGCGCTCTCCTTCGACGAGGTCATCGTCACCACGTTTACCGCCGGCCAGCAATCGACCTTGCCGATCTGGATGCTGGAAGAACTGATCCGCCCACGCCAGCGCCCGGTCACCAATGTGGTCGCGATGGTTGTCGTGATCGTCACTTTCCTGCCGATCCTGGCTGCCTATTATCTGACCCGCGATACCGACCAGACCGCAGGCAGCGGCAAATGATGAACCACCGACCCGGCGCGACCTTTCCCGCCCGGGCTCGCAATTGAAGTCTGATAAAAAGGGAGAACGACATGGACACCCAGATGCTGATCGGCGCCAAATTCGAAGCCGGCACAGAGACGGACGAGAAGATCCTGAACCCCAAGACCGGCGATGTGATCGTCGATCTCCCCGAGGCCTCGCTTGCCCAGGTCGAGGAAGCCGTGGACGCCGCCGAAGGCGCCTTCGTCTCCTGGTCGCAGACGACGCCCGGCCAGCGCGCCGGCTACCTGCTGGCGATCGCCGACGCGATCGAAAAGGACGCAGCCGGTTTTGCAGCCCTTGAGAGCCTCAATTGCGGCAAGCCGATCAATGCCGTGCTCAACGATGAAATCCCGGCGATTGTCGACTGCTACCGCTTCTTCGCCGGTGCGATCCGCACGCTGCAGGCGCCGGTCTCGGGCGAATATCTGCCGGGCTTCACCTCGATGATCCGCCGCGACGCCGTCGGCGTCATCGGCTCGATCGCGCCCTGGAACTACCCGCTGATGATGATGGCCTGGAAGCTTGCACCGGCACTCGCCGGCGGCAACACCGTGGTCTTCAAGCCGTCCGAACAGACGCCGCTGACGGCGCTCAAGCTCGCCAAGGTCATGGCCGACATCCTGCCCGAAGGCGTCGTCAATGTCGTGCTCGGTCGTGGTGAAAGCGTCGGCAATGCGCTGATCAACCACCCGAAGATCGCGATGGTCTCGATTACAGGCGATATCGCAACGGGCAAGAAGGTGCTGACGGCGGCGGCCAAGACCGTGAAGCGCACGCATCTCGAACTCGGCGGCAAGGCCCCGGTCATCGTCCATGACGATGCCGATATCGATGCCGTCGTCTCGGCGATCCGCACCTTCGGCTACTACAATGCCGGCCAGGACTGCACCGCTGCCTGCCGCATCTATGCGAGCGACAAGATCTATGACCGTTTCGTCGCCGATCTCGCAAGCGCCGTCTCGACCATCAAGTTCAACCAGGCCGACGACGCCGAAAACGAGATCGGCCCGCTGATTTCCAAGCGCCAGCGCGACCGCGTCGAAAGCTTCGTGACCCGGGCTGCAGAACACAAGCACATGGAAGTCGTGACCGGTGGCAAGCTCGGTTCCGAGAAGGGCTTCTTCTACACCCCGACGGTCATTGCCGGCGCGACGCAGGACGACGAGATCGTCCGCCGCGAAGTCTTCGGCCCCGTGGTTTCCGTCACCCGCTTTACGGAAGCCGAACAGGCCGTCGCCTGGGCCAATGACAGCGACTACGGCCTTGCCTCTTCCGTCTGGACCAAGGACATCTCCCGCGCCATGCAGACCGCCGCCAAGCTGCGCTATGGCTGCACCTGGATCAACACCCACTTCATGCTCTGCAACGAAATGCCCCATGGCGGCATGAAACAGTCGGGTTATGGCAAGGACATGTCCCTCTACGCGCTGGAAGACTATACCGCCGTGCGGCATGTCATGATCGCGCATTAGGGAGATGCGCTTTGTCGCATCGCACGCGACAAAGTGCTCGTCCTCACATAATCAATCCGCTCGTTGGTTCTGGAACGTCTGCCGAATAGCTTCACTGCCGGACGTCCTGGCTGACTCAGCATCTCCGATTTGACCGGGCGCTGCGTTGCAGGACTACCCATCGATGGCTAAGATTGGCGGCGGTCCGGGAAAACACGCATGGCAGCGGAAAGAACAAGGCATTGGATAGGGGTGGCGGTCGCGCTGGCGGCATGCCTCTCCATGCTTGCAGCCTGGGCGTCGTGGCGTGCCACGCTTGATCGGGTCATGGACGAGACCGCCCGCCGCGGTGACAATGTTCTGCAGCTGGCCAGCTCTTCGCTCAGCGCCCAGCTCGATCGCTTCGAACGGCTTCCTGCACTGATTGCAGAACAGGAACTGATCCGCCAATTGGCAGGTGATCCCGAAAACAGCGATCTCGTGATGGAGGCCAACCAGTATCTCGAGCGGATCCAGCAAATGCTGGATGCCTCGGATATCTACCTGATGGACCTCGAAGGCCTGACCATTGCGGCGTCCAATTACCGGCTCGAGACCTCGTTCGTTGGGGGCAATTTTGCCTTCCGTCCCTATTTCTTCGAGGCATTGGACGGCAGGATCGGTCGCTATTACGCGCTCGGTACCACGAGTGGGAAGCGGGGCTATTATTTTGGTGCGCCCGTGCGGGTCGCCGATGAGATTGTCGGCGTCCTTGTCTTCAAGATCGATCTCGATTCTGTCGAGAAGTCCTGGCGAAGCGGCGACTATGCGGTCCTGGTGACCGATCCTGACGGAGTCATCTTCCTGTCGAGCCGCAGCGAATGGCTGTTCCACGTCATGCGGCCGCTTGATGCCGCCGGCAAGGCGCGGATTGCCGCGACAAGACGTTATGCTGATACGGGGATCAAGCTTCTCGACGTCGCCGAAGACAAGAACGGCGACCGGCATGCCTTGTTGAGGATCGGCTCCTCGGAGTTCGTGCAGTCTCAGGCGACCATGGCTGGAGCCGGCTGGCAGGTTCATGCTCTGATCGACACCGCCTCTGCGCATCGAGAAGCCATGGCTTCAGCAGCCGTTGCCTTGCTTTCTGTTGCACTCATGGCTCTCGTCGGAGCCATCCTCTGGCAGAGGCGCATGCGTCTTGCCGAACGGCTTCAGATGCAAGCTGCGGCACAGGTCGATCTGGAACGGCGTGTCGAGGAAAGGACACTCGAGCTCCGCCAGGCCCAGTCCGACCTCATCCAGGCGGGCAAGCTCGCAGCACTGGGGCAGATGTCAGCGGCGCTCAGTCACGAGTTCAATCAGCCACTGGCAGCCGCGCGCACCTATGCCGACAATGCTGCGGTCCTGATGGATCGCGGACGACATGGTGATGCCAGAACCAATATCGACAGGATCATCAGCCTGATCGACCGTTTGACGGCACTCAGTGGACATTTGCGAAGCTTCGCCCGCAAGCCCGGCCAGAAGCTCAGTGCCACGGCTTTGCCAGAGGTCATTGATGCCGCCATTGAAATTGCCTCATTGCGCCTCAAAACGGCCAATGCAAGGCTCACGGTGGAGCTTCCTGCCCAGCTGCCAAGGGTGGTGGCAGGCCCGGTGAGGCTGCAGCAGGTTCTCGTGAACATCCTCTCCAACGCGGCTGACGCGGCCGAAGGCCAGGTTTCGCCTCTGATCCGTCTTGAGGCTGTTACCGACGGTGAGCACGTTCTGATCTCTGTCGAAGACAATGGGCCAGGGGTAAACGCCGCTCTCAAACCGCGAATATTCGATCCATTCTTTTCAACGAAGGGCGTGGGCAAGGGCCTCGGCCTCGGGCTTTCCATTTCCTACAACATCGTCAAGGACTTTGGTGGTGATATCGAGGTCGGGACATCGCGATTTGGAGGCGCCCGCTTCGTCATCAGGCTTCTCAAGGTGTCGGATGAAAACCCTGTTCAAGGCGTTCCGGAAATGGCAAGTGCTGCCCAATGAGTCCTTTGCGCGTTCTTCTCGTTGATGACGAACCCGACGTTCGGGCCGCCACCGCCCAGGCGCTTGATCTTGCCGGATTCCAGGTGCAGGAATTTGCGGCAGCCGAGCGCGTGCTGGAAATGGTCAGTTTTGGCTTTCCCGGCATAGTGGTGACCGATATCCGGATGCCTGGGATGGACGGGCTTACCCTGATGAATCGGGTCCATGAGATTGACCGCGATGTGCCGGTGATCCTGATTACAGGCCACGGCGACGTCCAGCTCGCCGTTCGCGCGATGCGCGAAGGCGCTCACGACTTTGTCGAAAAGCCATTTGCCGCAAGTCAGCTGTCGGAAATCGTTGCTCGAGCAGCCGATTTCCGCCGCCTGGTTCTGGAAAACCGTGTTCTCAAGGCAGCAGCAGGTCAGGTGGATGATCTGGAACAACGCCTGATCGGGCGTTCGAATGCGATGATCGATCTGCGTCGAAGGATAAGGACCATTGGCCCAAGCGAGGCTGACGTCCTGATCGAAGGTGAGACAGGTGCCGGCAAGGAGGTTGTCGCCCGTGCCCTGCATGATCTCTCGTCCCGTGCCCAGCGCCCCCTCGTCACGATTGATTGCGCGGCCTTGCCTGCCGCTCTCATCGAAAGCGAACTGTTTGGCCATGAGGCTGGTGCCTTTGCGGGAGCGCTGAGACCTCGCTATGGCAAGTTCGAGCACGCGCGCGGCGGCACTATTCTTCTGGACGATATTGCCTCCATTCCACTGGATCTGCAGGGCAAACTCGTGCGTGTCATCGAGCAGCGTACGGTTACGCGGCTCGGGTCCAACGAGGCAATCCCCCTCGACGTGCGCTTCATGGCAACGGCGCGCGTGCCGCTGGAAGCAGAGGTTCAGGCAGGACGGTTTCGCCCGGACCTTCTCTACCGCTTGAACGTGGTCACGCTTCACCTTCCATCGCTCTCAGCTCGGCGAGAAGACATTCCGCTTCTCTTTCTCCGCCTTCTTGCCGAAGCCGCCAGTCGGCACAGGGTCGAACCGCCCGAAGTCCCGCCATCGGTCATTGCTCAGCTGACGGCGAGAGACTGGCCGGGAAATGTCCGAGAATTGCGCAATGCGGCCGACCGCTTTGCTCTTGGACTTGGTGAGGGACTGGTATCCGACGCTGGTCCCGGTCGCCTGGCCGAACGGGTTGCCGAATTCGAACGACGGGAAATCGAGGCGGCTCTTGCTGTCCATCGCGGCAATTTGAAACCTGTCTACGAGTCCCTGGGTCTTTCGCGCAAGACGCTTTGGGAGAAGATGCAAAAATACGGGCTCGACAAGGCCCAGTTCGGTGCCAGCACCCTTCGTGAAGGGGAATGAAAGCCGGCAAGGCTACGCCGAAAGCCTTCGCCTTTTGGCAGCTGATCTGCGGTCTTTCCCTTCCTGATGGCGGACGTGCACGGCACTGTAACCTTAACGTCCGTTATGCGATGGGGTGCCTTTCTGCTCGGCTTGCAGATTACATCCGAGCGATTTCCGCCCACATAGTCATGGCAGCGGCGCGCAGTTCGCGATGATGGCTGGCGGAAATGTCGTGGCGGGGGATGTGGAAGAGATTGGCAACCGGATCGTGAATGGAGACGAAGCGCTGAAGATGTCGCCGTGACTTAAAGCGCTTCATGATCCGCTCTCGTCGTCGTGTTGGCTGATGGGAGTTCTCCGCCCGGTTGTTGAGGCCCTTGTGGGATCGATGCTCGACGCCGGGAATGATCTCTCGTTTCGCGGTGTCATGGGATCGGAGCTTGTCGGTAACCATCACGCGTGGCGCTCGGCCCTGGCCCTTCACGAGCTTGCGCATCAGGCGTCTGGCTGCCTTGGCGTTGCGGCGGCTTTGTACCAGCACCTCCAGCACAAATCCGTCCTGATCGACAGCGCGCCACAGCCAATGCTTCTCGCCTCGGATCGACATGACGACCTCGTCAAGATGCCACTTATCGCCGAGCTGGCCGCGCGAACGTTGAGGGATCTGGTTGGCAAAGATGCGGCCGAATTTTTCTGCCCACACCCGGATCGTTTGATAGGAAACGATGATTGCGCGCGCCGCCGGCATGTCCTCGACCATCCGCAGGCTGAGCGGAAACCGGAAACACAGCCACACAGCATGGGCGATGATCTCGGCGGGAAAACGATGGCGACGGTAAAGTGGATCTCGGTCAGTCATGGCCGAGTATCCCATATTGAAGTCCACGCTTCGTTACGTTGACGATGCCCTTCACATCGACCACAAGATTGAGAGGGGTGCTGCCTGGAGACGTTCGGCAAACGGCGTGATGCGGTCATGATCATGCAGGACGAGACCACGTACAAAACGTTCGCCGACCGCTGCCTGCAACTGGCGTAACCCGCGAAAATCATCCGATCTGACGGTCGCAGACGCTTTCACCTCGATACCGATGATCCGCCCACGCCGGTCCTCAATCACGACATCGACCTCATCCAGATCCTTGGTTCTATAGTGCGAAAACGAGACGCGTCGCTCGGACCAGGATGCAAGTTTCATCAGTTCGGAGACAACGAAACTCTCCAGTAGTGCGCCAAAACGCGTTTTGTCATCCGACAGCCTGGCCATTTCGTCCTCGCGCAAAGCCGCCATAAGTCCTGTGTCGATGAAATGGAGTTTTGGTGTTTTGACAAGCCGGCTGAGCCGATTGTTCGACCACGGGACCAGGGTTTTGATCAGGAACAGCCGCTCCAGGATCGCTATGTATTTTTGCGCGGTAACCCCGGACAAACCCAGCGCCGAACCAAAGCTGCTATTGTTGATCAATTGGCCGGCATGTTCCGCAAGGATGTTCAGGAGGCGCGGCAAACGATCGAGCTGATCGATGTTGGCAATGTCGCGCACGTCGCGATCCAGAATCAGACCGACATAGTCTTCGAGCCACGAGACACGCCGGGCAGAGGTGGTTCGCCTCAAGGCTTCAGGATAGCCGCCGGCCAATACCAAGCTCATCAATTCCTTGCCGAGAACAACCTCGCCATCAACTAATGGTTCTTCCCCCGCGAACAGCCGGTCGAGCATGAGGCCCGGACTCGATCGGATTTCAGCCTGTGCAAAGGGAAGAAGCGGAATGACGGCCATCCGTCCAGCGAGCGAGTCGGCAATAGCCGGAATGGTCGCGAGATTAGCTGAGCCCGTTAGCAGAAAGCGTCCCGGCTCCTGATCGTCATCCACGCTTGCCTTGATCGCAAGCATCAGATCGGGGGCTCGTTGGACCTCGTCGATAACCCCGCGCCTGATCCCGCGGATAAACCCGGTCGGGTCGGTCTTCGCGGCGTTCAGCGTACCTGCATCATCCAATGTGATGTATGGCCGATCCCTGTTTGAGAACATGCGCGCGAGCGTCGTCTTGCCCGCCTGCCGCGGCCCAGATATCAAAACAACACGGGTGTCGGCTAGAGCTGCCTCCACGAGAGGTAACGCTTTACGATCGACTAGGGGCTTCAAATTGTAGTGATCAGTCATACGGCCATTCTTAACTCAATTAGCGTCCAATTTAAAGTAAGATTCCGTCCGTTCCTAATCCAACAAACGTCCGATCTTGAATGACATCACTTCTGGCCGCCGATCCTCGTCAGATCGATACGAATGTCGGCATCGCCAGGCTTCGACGGCTCTTCTTTCCCCCCGGGGCGTGGCGTCGGCCTCCAGAGCCTCTTCTGCATCATCGCGGCACTGTAACCTTACCGTCCGTTAGGCGACGGGGTGCCTTTCTGCTTGGCTTGCCGATTACATCCGAGCGATTTCCGCCCACATACTCATGGCGGCGGCGCGCGGTTCGCGATGGTGGCTGGCGGGAATGTCGTGGCGGGGGATGATGCCAGGACAACAGCAGAGCACCTTTTCCCCCCATGACTCCGGCGCAATGTTACGATATCCACACATCTTGGTCGATTGGCCGCCTGTCGTTGGTCTTGAAACGTCAAACACCGATTGAGAGTGACGATCAAAGCCAATTTTATTCCGCGGCATGCGGGAACAGGAGGTTCTCGCCGTAATCCCGGAGGAAACATGTTCATCAAGACCCTCACAGCCGCCGCTTTCGCGGCAGTCGTCGCAACCGGTGCCGTCGCGCAGGACAAGACCGGCTGGCCAAGTGAAATCACCATCGGTACTGCCTCTCAGGGCGGAACCTACTTTGTTTACGGCAATGGCCTTGCCGGTTACATTTCCGAAGCACTCGGCGTGAACGCGACCGGCGAAGTGACCGGTGGCCCGGTCCAGAACGTGACTTTGGTGCAGACCGGTGACCACCTCATGGGCCTTGTGACCATGGGTCCGGCCTTTGACGCCTGGAACGGCAAGTCCGAACTTGCGCCTGGTCTGGAGCACAAGGACATCCGCGCACTGTTCCCGATGTATCAGACACCTTTCCAGGTTGTTGCGCTGAAGTCATCGGGCATCACCTCCGTATCCGACCTTGCTGGCAAGCGCGTTTCGGTCGGTCCTGCCGGTGGCACACCCGGTACCTACTGGCCGCAATTCATTTCCGCTCTCGGCGTTGAAGCCACCATCTCGAATTCCGGTGCCGCTGATGCCGCAGGCCAGCTTTCCGATGGCCTCATTGATGCTTTCGCCTTCGCAGCTGGTGTGCCGATTTCGGCATTCGCAGAACTGGCAGCGCAGCAGGACGTTGTCATGTTCGGCTTCACGCCGGAGGAACAGGCCAAGGTTCTGGAAGCCTTCCCCGCCATGGCTCCTTTCGTCATTCCGTCGGGCACCTATGCCGGTCATGATTATGACCAGAACACGGTTGCCCTGTGGAATTTCGCCATCGCGCACAAGGACATGCCCGACAGCCTCGCTTACGAGATCACCAAGCTTGCTCTCGAAAACAATGAACGCATGCTGCAGATCCACGCGACTGCCGCCGAGACCCTGGCCTCCAACTGGGACAAGAACACCTTCATGACTTTCCATCCCGGTGCCGTGAAGTATTATGAGGAAAAGGGCATTACCATTCCCGACAACCTCAAGTAATCATGCCCATTTAGCATGAATTTTGGGCGCTCCGGTTTGCGGGGCGCCCATTTTTGCAACGCTGACTCCGGGGAGGGACGAATGACAGTTCCATCACAAACCGAGCCCGATCAAGCGATCGCGGCCGGTGTCGACAATGAAATTTTTTCTGCCAATCAGCGGAAGCCCGTCGGTAAGGTTGGGTTGGTGGTGGCTGCGCTTTGCATTCTTTACACCGCCTTCCACATCGGCGTCATGAACCTCTATCCACTCGAAACTTGGACCTATCGCCTGATCCATGTGGGTGGTGGTCTGGCGATCGGGTTCCTGCTTTTTTCCTCCCTGACCTTCAATGAAGTGGAAGGACAGAATAGACGCGGTCGCGACCTTCTGATCCTTCCAGGCCTTGGTTTGATCATCATTGCCTTGGTTCAGGTTCTCCTGCCCTGGCTTGGCCTGGGAACCGGTGTCGATCAAGCCGCCACCCTAACAGCATGGCGCTGGACATTCGGCGTTCCACTGATGCTGGGCACGGTCTGGGTCATGCTGATCGGCTGGTTCATGCCCGATGCCCGGCGTGCCCATCTGGACCTTGCCGATATCGCGCTTGCTCTGGCGGCCATCGCCGCTACCCTCTACATCATTTACCATGCGCCATTCCTGCGTTTGCGCGCCGGCACCGCGCTCGCCAAGGAAGCTGATATGTGGGCAGCGCTGATCGGTGTTGTCCTGATCCTTGAGCTCACGAGGCGTATGGCCGGCATGGCGCTGGTCATCATTGCCTCGATCTTCGTCATCTACAGCTTTGTAGGCCCCTGGCTTCCAGGTATTCTGTACCATCGCGGATACAGCCTCACCCGCTTCTTCACCTATATCTTCACCGATCAGGGCATTCTTGGTCCGACGACCGCAATTTCATCGACCTACATCATCCTCTTTGTTGCCTTTGCCGCCTTCCTGCAGGCCAGTCGCGTAGGCGAATACTTCGTCAACTTTGCCTTCGCCGCGGCAGGGGACCGGCGCGGAGGACCAGCAAAGGTGGCTGTTTTCGGCTCCGGGTTGATGGGCATGATCAACGGAACGTCAGCAGGGAATGTCGTCGCGACCGGGTCTCTGACCATCCCGCTCATGAAGCGGGTGGGCTACAAGCCGCAGACTGCAGCGGCCGTTGAAGCTGCAGCGTCATCAGGTGGCCAGATCCTGCCGCCAATTATGGGAGCAGGCGCCTTCATCATGTCCGAAATCACGGGGATCGCCTATTCGGAGATTGTGATCGCGGCCATCATTCCGGCGCTTCTTTACTTCGCCTCTGTCTATTTCAACGTCGATCTCGCCGCACAGAAATACGATATGAAAGGCCTGCCGCGGGAGGAGCTGCCGAAGTTCAGCCGATTGGCGCGCCAGGTCTTCCTGTTCATTCCGATCTTCATTCTGATCGGTGCACTTTTCATGGGCTATTCGGTCATTCGCGCCGGTACCCTCGCAATGGGTGCGGCGGCCGTCGTCTCGTGGCTGACGCCTTACAAGATGGGCGTCAAGGAAGTTCTCTTCGCCCTTGAGATCTCGACCAAGATGACCTTGCAGCTCGTCGCAGTCTGTGCAGCGGCCGGTATCATTGTTGGCGTCATCGCCCTGACGGGTCTTGGAACGCGCTTTTCGTCTCTTCTGCTCGGATTGGCGGAAAACGTTCAGATCGTTGCCCTCTTCTTTGCCATGGTGGTTTCAATCATCCTTGGCATGGGGATGCCGACAACGGCTGCCTATGCGGTTGCTGCCAGTGTGATTGCGCCCGGTTTGATTTCCATGGGGATTGAGCCGCTGACGGCGCATTTCTTCATCTTCTATTTTGCAGTGATGTCAGCCATCACGCCGCCGGTTGCCCTGGCAGCCTATGCGGGGGCGGCGATCGCCCAGTCGGACCCGATGAAGACCAGTGTCGAGAGCTTCAAGATGGGCATGGCAGCCTTCATCGTGCCCTTCATGTTCTTCTCATCACCAGAACTCCTGATGCAGGGCAACGCACTCGATATCATCCATGTTGTCCTGGGCGCGCTTCTTGGGGTCTATCTCCTGTCATCAGCCGTGCAGGGCTGGTTCTTTGGAAACTTGAACCTGGTTCTGCGGGGCCTCCTGGTCCTTGCTGCCATCGCCATGATCGATTCTGGTTATCTGACAGATGCCATCGGGGTCGGAACGGCTGTCCTCGTCTGGGCAATCCAGAAGCGGCTGGTGAAGCCGGGCGCAGTTGCAAAGGGTCTGGACTGAGGGCCAGACCATATCGAAAGCGACCAGGCCGCCTGAAAGGGCGGCCTGGCGATTTTCAGAGAGTATAAACATTACATTCGGGGATCCTTGACCGGCTCGGTTCGGTCAATCCGCGGCTCAGTCTTGTTTGGGCCGCGCAAACGAAATGGGCTTCGGGGTTGACGGTTCGGGCATTGGTTGCGACAAAACCACGATGCATACCAGGATTTCCATCGACCCGGACTACCTCGTCGCGCAGCTCAAGGCGCTTTTTTCCATACCCAGTCCAACCGGATATACCGACGAAATCGTGCGGTTCATCGTGCGGGAACTGGAGCGGCTTGAACTCGAAGTGATCGTGACACGTCGTGGTGCCATCCGGGCGCGTCGTCCTGGCAGGTCACGTCGCCCCGCACGAGGTATTGTCTCGCATCTCGACACGCTTGGCGCCCAGGTCAAGCTCCTGAAAGACAATGGTCGCCTTGAAATCGTGCCGATCGGTCACTGGTCGGCACGCTTTGCCGAAGGTGCACGTGTGTCGATCTTCTCCGGCAAGGGGATTTATCGCGGCACGATCCTGCCGCTGAAAGCCTCGGGTCACGTCTATAATGATGAGGTTGATACCCAACCGACCGGGTGGCCCCATGTGGAGCTTCGCGTGGATGCACTGGCGCGTGACAAGAAGGATCTGGTCCAGCTTGGCATCGATGTCGGCGATATCATTGCGGTCGATCCCCAGCCGGAATTTCTGGACAATGGCTATATCGTGTCCCGTCACCTGGACGACAAGGCGGGAGTTGCCGTGATGCTGGCAGCCCTTGAAGCCATGCACAGGCTCGATGTCGAGACGCCTGTGGATACCTACTGGCTCTTTACCATAGGCGAGGAAGTCGGGGTCGGCGCATCGGCTGCGCTTGTTCCCGAAATTGCCTCCCTTGTGGCGATCGATAACGGCACGACGGCACCTGGCCAGAATTCTTCCGAATTTGGCGTGACGCTTGCGATGGCTGATCAGACCGGACCGTTCGACTATCACTTGAGCAAGAAACTGTTTGAACTCTGCAGCGAGCACGGCATCCCGGTCCAGAAGGATGTCTTTCGCTACTATCGTTCGGATGCCGCATCTGCCGTCGAAGCCGGACATGATGTCCGGACGGGCCTCATCGCCTTCGGTATCGACGCTTCCCATGGCTATGAGCGCATTCACCTGAATGCGCTCGTCTCACTGGCGAAACTGGCTATCCATTATGTTGCAAGCGAAGTGCAGATCGAACGTGATGCGGAAGAGACGGCCCCTGGCATCAAGGGTTTCACCCATCAGCGTGCGGTGACTGCGGAACAAAGCCTGACGCGAGAAGACGGCAAGTAAGTCCTGCTTACCGGACAGCTGTTCAGGTTTTCCAACGGCTTGTCCCCGTTGACGCAACAAGTTTCAGGAATTCGGCGGCGCCCGGGAATTCAGGGGTTGCCTTCTCCTGCATATCCGCAAGTTCAGGCAAAGGTCAGTTGCACCTTGACGGCCCGACTTCTGTCCCCGGCTTCTGCAAAGGCTTCTTCCGCTCTTTCAAGTGGATAGGATGCCGTGATCATGGGCCGGACATCGATTTCGGATCGATTGATGGCGGAAACCGCCTCAGCATATTCGCGGTCGAACCTGTGCGTACCGATGAAAGAGATCTCCTTGCCGACGAGGAGATTGATCGGGACCGGCTGGTCGCCCGACACGCCGACCTGGACGATCGTCCCCATGGGGCGGGTTGCGGCAATGGCGGACCGGATCGCCGGACCTGCAGCGGAGCATTCGAACACCACGTCGAAGTGCCCTTTCTGCTGCAGATAGCTGTCAAGCTCTTCGGGGTGTCTGGCGACATTGATCGTCCGCGTTGCTCCCATCTTCAAGGCAATCTTGAGTGTGGCATCCTGAAGGTCGGTCACGACGATCTCTCTTGCGCCGTCGCGGGCGGCAATCGCCACTGAGAGCGCACCAATTGGGCCAGCACCTGTTACGAGAACGGATTTTCCAGCCAATGCCGGTGCCCGGCTCGCCGCATGAAGGCAGACGGCGAGCGGTTCGGCACAGGCGGCCTCGGCAAGGCTGACATGGTCGTCGACCGGAATGCACTGATGCTCGCTTGTTACCAGCAGGTCGCGAAAGCCGCCCTGTTCATGGGGAAAGCGCAGCGCCGAACCATAAAAGCGCATGGAGAGGCAATGGATTGGCTTTTTTTCCCGGCAATAGCTGCATTCGCCACAGGGCCGCGCCGGGTTGACCGCCACCTTGTCGCCGACCTTCAGATGACGCACACCGTCGCCGAGTGCTTCGACCGTGCCGGCGATCTCATGGCCGAGAATGATCGGCTCGCGGACACGGATGGGGCCAAAGCCGCCGTCCTGAAAATAGTGAAGATCCGAGCCGCAGATCCCGCCGGCACCGATCCGCACCAGCACTTCGCCGGCACCGGGTCCGGTCACCGCCTGGTTTTCGATGCGGATGTCGTGTTGCCCGTAAAGCCTGCAAACGCGCGTTTTCATGGAATCGTCCTAGTCGAAAAGGATGGAGGGGAGCCAGGTGGCAAGCCCCGGAATGTAGGAGACCAGAAACAGCACCATCACATTGGTCAACAGGAACGGCACGAGTGCCCGGATGACCGGTGTCAGCGGCAGTTTGGCGATATTGGCGCAAATGAAGAGGCAGACGCCGACCGGCGGCGTGGTGAGACCGATCATCAGATTGAGAACGGCGATGATGGCGAAATGCAGCGGGTCGATGCCCACACCCTGAGCCAGCGCCAGAAGCGGCACGAACAGGATGATGAGGGCGGCGATCGTCTCCATGAACATGCCGACAAACAGAAGCAGCAGATTGATCAGCAGGATCACCAGGATCTTGTTGTCGGTGACCGAAAGCACGGCATCGACGAGCATTTGCGGAATGCGCTCCGCCACCAGGATCCAGCCGAACACATTGGCAAAGCCGACCAGGGCCAGAATTGCAGCTGAGGAAATGGCGCTGTCGATAACGATACGCGGCACGGCCTTCAGCGGCAATTCGCGGTAGATGAAGGCTCCGACCACAAAGGCGTAGACACTGGCAATGATGGCGGTCTCTGTCGGGGTCGCAAGACCGCTGAGCAGCCCCCCGACGATCAGACCCGTCATGGCAAGCGCCCAGAAGGCGCCGGTGAAGGAACGGAACAATTCCTGAAATCCCTGCCAGGGCTGGCGCGGGAAGTTTCGTCTTACCGAGATGATGTAGCAGGTCACCATCATCGCCAGACCCATGAGGATGCCAGGGATGGCTCCGGCCATGAACATCTTGCCGACCGAGATGCCGGAGAGAGCGCCGACGATGATCATCGGAACGCTGGGAGGAATGATCGGGCCGACCGTTGAGGAAGCGGCGGTGATGGCCGCTGAAAAATCGGCCGGGTAACCCGCCTTCTTCATGCCCGGGATCATCACGCCGCCAATCGAGGCTGCGTCCGCAACAGCCGTCCCGGAAATCCCGCCAAACAGCATGGAGCCCGCAACATTCGAGAGGCCGAGCCCGCCGCGCATCCAGCCGACCAGCGCATTGGCAAAGCGGATGATCCGTTCGGTAATGCCGCCACTGTTCATCAGATTGCCGGCGAGGATAAAGCCAGGAATGCAGAGGAGCACGAAGACATCCATGCCCGCATACATTTTCTGCGGGATCACCACGAGCGGAATGCCGGCGCTCAGGAGATAGGTCACCGAAGCAAGACCGAGTGTCACGGCAACCGGCAGCCCGGCGGCGAGACCCCCCAGAAAGACAAGAACCAAGAGGGACAGGCTCACGAATTCTCCTCCGAGAATACCTTGGGGCGCCCGTCCGAATGACCAAGAAGCATCATGGCAAGACGCAATCCGGAAAAGAGGCAAAGGGAAAGGATTAGCACCAGAACGCTGGCATGGATGAAATCCATGCGCCAGGACAGGGCGGGTGAGGTCTGCATGACACCGATGGAGGTGAAACGCCAGGCCGGCAGAATGAGCATGAGGCACAGGACAAAAGTTGCCATCGCGCCGAAAAGCCTCAGCCGCGTCGGCCAGCGTCCGGGCAGGTTCTCGCAGATCAGGTCCACATTCACCAGATCGCCGGATCGATAAGCGAGCCCGGCACCAAAGGCGGCAATGAACAACAGGCTGAAGCGGGACAGCTCTTCGGTCCAGACGGGCGCAAAGAAGCCCGTCGAGCGTCCGATGACCTGAATGAGAACGGCAACGGTAAGGGAAGCAAAGGCGAGCCCGATCAGAGCTCGACTGACGCTTGTAAGGATGGACATGGCGGCGCCTTGCTCCGATGTCGGGCGTTAAGTCTGGGCAGAGATGCCGGCCACGGATCGTGGCCGGCGAATTGAGCGCTGCAGTCAATCAGCAAAGAGTGCTTCAACCTGCGGGCGGATTTCATCCTTCACATTGGCGAGTACGGCATCCTTGGCCTTTGCCGCAAAAGCTGCACCGTCGACTTCGACGAAGGTCATGCCCTTTGAGGTCAGTTCTTCCACCAGCTTGCCTTCGTCTGCGAGAAACAGTTCGCGCTCATAGGCCTGGGCGCGGCTGGCTGCTTCCATGACTGCCTTCCTGTCGTCTTCCGACAGCTTGTTCCAAGTCATCTCGGAGATCGTCAGATAGATCCAGGACCGCACATGCTCGGTCTTGTTCACGAATTTCTGGACTTCGTTGAAATTCGCCGACTTGATCAGCGCCAGCGGATTTTCCTGGGCGTCGATCGTGCCATTCTGCAAAGAGGTGAACACTTCCGAAAAGGCCATGGGGGTCGGGCTTGCGCCAAGCGCTTTCCAGGTCTCGACAAAGAGCGGCACGTTTGGAACGCGAAGCTTCAGGCCAGCGAGATCGTCGGGGCTCTTGATCTCCCGGTTTGAGGTCAGGTTGCGCGGCCCACGGGCAAAATAGGCGATCGGACGGATCTGGGCCTTCTCGATGATCTGCTGCTTAATCTCATCGCCAAGCTCGCCACCCGCCACTTCATCCATATGTTCCAGCGACTTGTAGGCATAGGGAATGGCAAGAAGGGCGGCCATCGGGGCCCAGTTCTGCAGGCTTTCTCCGGTAATGGTCATGTCGGCCGTGCCAAGCTGCATGCCGTTGATCAGGTCGAGCTCCTTCCCAAGCGATTCATTCGGGAAGACCTCGACGGCAATGCGTCCATTGGTCAGCGTATTCAGTTCTTCTGCAAACTTGACCGAGGCCTTGTGCCAGGTGTTTTCCTCATTGGCGAGGTGGCCGAGCTTGAGCGTCATGTCGGCGGCGAAGGCTGCCCCCGCCATCAGGATGCTTGCAAATCCCGCAAGCAGGGTCTTTTTCACGGTTGATGAAAGCAGCATGTCAATTTCCTCCCTTGAGTGCTGTAGTCGTGAGGCGCGCGTTCAGTCCTCCGCCTCGAAGAGTTCCGGTGCGGCAGCCGCGATGGTCGGCAGATCGTTCAAGACCTCGCGCAAGTGCAGGCGCATGGCGTCATTGGCCTTTTTGGGCTCGCGAGCCTCGATCGCATCGACAATGGCGGCATGCTGGTCGACCAGCTTGCGCATGGGAAAATGCAGGGTCGACAGATAACGAACCCGATCCATCTGGGATTTCGAGCTTTCGATCACCCGCCAGGCACCAATCTTGCCGGCTGCCATGGCAAGTGCCCGATGAAACTGTTCATCCAGCTCCATGAACCAGGCCCTGTCGCCTTTGGAGGCCTCGACCTGCATGGCGATCAGGCGGCGAAGATCGGCAATCACGGCAGATGTCGGTACCTGTTCGACAATCAGTCGCACAATATCTGCCTCGACAGCCTCACGCACGAAGCGTGCATCCATCACGGCATTCCTGGAAATCTTGCGAACGATGGTGCCCCGCTGGGGCCGGATCTCGACCAGGCCATCTTCGGCAAGCTTGATGAAAGCCTCGCGAACCGGCTGGCGACTGACATCATAGACGCCGGCAATCTCGGATTCTGAGAGCAGGGTCCCCGGTCGCAAGTCCGCGCGGATGATCCGTTCCCGCAGGATTCGCCGCAGTTGCGGCCCGACCGGCGCGGCAAGATCAATCAGCCATTCATTGCGAGCAGGCACAGTCACATCCGTCTCCTCCGATGTTGTCCAACCATAATTCCATACTTCCATACTAGTCAACTCAAAAAGAACTTGTTAGTTTTTGCCAGTCTGAGACAAAGGGCCAAACAGGCCTTGTAGGAGGAAGCATGCGGCAGACATGGCGGTGGTTTGGGCCGAAGGATCTCGTTGGTATTGACGATATGTGTCAGGCCGGAGTGGAGGGGGTCGTATCCGCCCTTCATCACATAGAGACCGGAGCGGTATGGCCCGTCGAAGAAATCCTCAAGCGCCAGGGCGAGATCGCCAGCATGCGGGATGGACGCCCCTCGGGGCTGACATGGGATGTCGTGGAAAGTCTTCCCGTCTCCGAAGACATTAAGAAGCAGAAAGGCAATTGGCGCGACCACATTGTGGCTTACAAGCAAAGCCTTCGCCATCTCGCCACCGCCGGCATCGAGATCGTCTGCTACAATTTCATGCCGGTCCTCGACTGGACGCGCACCGACCTTGCCTATCGTGTGGCCCATGGCGGGACCTGCATGCGCTTCGATTATGTCGACTTCGCGCTGTTCGACATCTTCATTCTGGAGCGCCCTTGTGCCTCTGACGACTTCCCGGAAGATGTCGTCGAAGATGCGAGAAAACGTTGGCAAGGCATGACGCCTGATGACGCAGACGCCCTTGCCCGCAATGTGGTTTTCGGATTGCCGGGTGCCGCAGACCACATGACCATGGATGATGTGCGCCGCCACCTTGCAGAATATGACGCGATATCGACCGACAGGCTGCGCCAGAATTTCATCGACTTCCTGAGCGAGGTGATCCCGGTTGCCGAGGAGATCGGCATCAGGATGTGCTGCCATCCCGATGACCCGCCCTTTGCGCTGCTCGGCCTGCCGCGCATCATGTCCACCGAGGCGGATTATGGGAAGATCCTGAAGGCGGTCGACAGCCCGGCCAATGGCATCACGCTCTGCTCGGGATCGCTCGGTGCGCGACCCGACAATGACCTGCCGGGCATGATGCGGCGGCTTGGCGACAGGGTCCATTTTCTCCACCTGCGCAATGTCCACCGGGAGAGTTCCTCGATTGCCGGGTCCTTCTACGAAGCCGAACACCTGGGCGGCGACACGGACATGGTGGCGCTGATTGCGGAAGCCTTGAAGGAAGAAGCGCGAAGAAAGGCGGCAGGCCGCAAGGACTGGTCCATTCCCTTCCGGCCCGACCATGGTCAGGACATCCTGGATGACCTCACGCGCAAGGCACAACCCGGTTATCCCTCGATCGGCCGGCTGAAGGGTCTTGCCGAACTGAGGGGCATCATGACCGCGCTGTCCCATCAGCAATGGGGCCTTGAGGAGTATCAGCAGCGATGAAGGGCACGCGCTTGACGAGCCTCGACGGTCTGCCGCAGACAATCGCTCGACCGGGCTACACACCGCACGAGCATGGTGCGGGTATTGTGCATATCGGCCTCGGTGCCTTTCACAAGGCCCATCAGGCGGTCTATACCGACACAGCCCTGGCGATTGCGGGCGGGGACTGGCGCATCATCGGCGCAAGCCTGCGTGGCACTGCCGCTGCCGAGGCGATGAACCCGCAAAATGGCCTCTACACGCTTCTGGAGCGCGACACAGATGGCACCAAGGCGAGGATCATCGGGGCAATCTCGCATGTGATCGCCGCATCACGAGACCGAAGCGCTCTTGTTGCAGCCCTTGTTGCGCCATCAACCCGCATCGTCAGCATGACCGTGACCGAGAAGGCCTATGGCATTTTGCGCTCAGGCAAACTTGATCTGACCCACCCGGCGATCACCCACGATCTGGCCAATCCGCACGAACCCGTCGGCCTGATCGGCTATCTCGTTCTGGCACTCAATCAGCGGCGGCTCGCCAGCACAGCCCCGTTCACGGTCTTGTGCTGTGACAACCTGCCGGACAATGGTCTGCTGGTGAAAGCCGGTGTTCTTGAATTTGCCGACCGCATGGATACCGGTCTGTCGCGCTGGATTTCCGACCATGTGACCTTTCCGTCCACCATGGTGGATCGCATCACGCCTGCTGCGACGTCACGGACAACAGAGGATGCCTTCTCCCTCACAGGCTTTGTCGATCAAGCGGCAGAAGAGACGGAACCTTTTTCCCAATGGGTGATCGAAGACAAGTTCTGCAATGGCAGGCCTGCCTGGGACAAAGCCGGCGCAATCCTTGCCAATGATGTCCGGCCCTACGAACACATGAAGCTGCGCATGCTGAACGGCACCCATTCGATGCTTGCCTATAGCGGTTTCCTGTCTGGAAAGGCGACCGTTCGCGAGGTCATGGCCGATCCACATCTCGCCAGACTGGTCGAGCGCCATCTGACCGCAGCCTCGGCAACCTTGCATCCGCTTCGCGGAGTGGACTTCGCCCGTTACGCCGAAGCGCTCAAGATGCGCTTTGCCAATCCTGCCATTGCCCATGAAACCTATCAGATTGCGATGGATGGGACCCAGAAGCTGCCGCAGAGGCTGCTCATTCCCTGCCTTGAAACGCTTCAGCGCCAGGGTGATATCGCGCCCTTTGCCTTCACCGTCGCAGCCTGGATGCGTTATTGTCTGGGACGAAAGGATGACGGCACCCCATATGCGCTGCGCGATCCGCGTGAGGGTGAGTTGTCCGCTTGTCTCGCCGATGCCGGCGAGGACGCTGCGCTAATCGTAGACGCGCTGCTGCGTCTCCCGAACCTTTTCCCTCCTGCGCTTGCCGCAAGCGACAATTTCAGGACGGCCGTGACCAGCCGGTTGTCATTGATGCTGGAACGCAAAATGTCGGCCGCCATCCAGGCGGAACTGGAGCGGCCTGTCTGAATGGCAGGCAAGGCCTGGAAAGCGCACAGATCCGATGAATGTCGAGATCAGCTCCCAGGATCGGAAGAAAGACGAGCCGCAATAATTATTATGATAATTTCTTGATGATGATTTTTTTATAGGTATTAATAGGAGGCCTCACGAACGGAGCCAAATCGAAAGGATTTCCCCATGAAGAGGCTGTTTCGCACGGCAGTGGCCGCTGTGGCACTTGCTGGCCTGGCTTGCACGGCCAAGGCACAGACCCCACCCAACGTGCTTGTTGTCGGACAGATTGCCGAGCCGCAATCCCTTGATCCCCACACGGTGACAGCCACGAATGACTTCCGAATTCTGGCCAATCTCTATGACGGGCTGGTGCGCTACAAGGATGGAACTCTGGAAGTCGAGCCCGCATTGGCCGAAAGCTGGGAAATTTCCGAGGACGGCAAGACCTATACCTTCACGCTCCGCGAAGGTGTCACATTCCATGACGGTTCCGAGTTGAATGCCGAGGCGGTCAAGTTCAACTTCGACCGCATGCTCAATGAGGATCACCCCTTCTACGACACGGGTCCTTTCCCCCTGTCGTTCAATTTTTCCGCCATTGACAGTGTCAATGCGCTTGATGCCCGCACGGTCGAGTTCAAGCTGAAGGAACCGTTTGCACCTTTCCTTTCAAACCTCGCCTATCCCACCGGTCTGATTGTCTCGCCGGCTGCCGTTCGCGAGCATGGCGAGGATTTTGGCCGCAATCCCTCAGGCACGGGTCCCTTCCGCTTTGTCGAATGGCAGTCGAACCAGCGGGTCGTTGCCGAGAAGAATCCTGATTATTGGGACGGTGCGGCGCAACTGGAGGCGGTCGTCTTCCGACCGATCACAGACGCCAATACCCGCGTTGCCGAGATGATGTCTGGTGGTATTGATGTCATGGTCGAAGTCCCACCGGACAATCTCGAAAGCTTCAGAACGGACAGCAGCTTTACCGTCGCGGAGCAGGCCGGTCCCCATGTCTGGTTCGGCATCCTGAATACCCGAGAAGGCCCCTTTGCCGACAAGAAAGTGCGCCAGGCGGCCAATTATGCCGTCAACAAGCAGACACTGGTCGATAACGTGCTCCAGGGCACGGCCACGGTTGCAGCCGGCCCGATCCCGCCTGCCTTCAACTGGGTCGAAAGCACGGTCGAGCCCTATCCCCATGATCCCGAAAGGGCCAAGGCATTGCTCGCCGAAGCAGGTGTCGAAAATCCGGAACTGACCTTCTATGTCACCGAGGGCGGATCCGGCATGCTCGATCCCGTCACCATGGGAGCCGCCATTCAGGCCGATCTGGAGGCCGTCGGTTTTGATGTGACCATCGAAACCTATGAGTGGAACACCTTCCTTGGCCGGGTCAATCCCGGTTTGGAGGGCAAGGCGGACATGGCCGAAATGGCCTGGATGACCAATGATCCCGATACCCTGCCCTATCTTGCCTTGCGCAGTGCGGCCATGCCCGATCAGGGGGGCTTCAATTCCGGCTATTATTCCAATCCGGAGGTCGATGACCTTCTTGAAAAGGCGCGCACTTCTACGGATCAGGCAGAGCGCGGTCGGCTCTATGGCGAGGTGCAAAGGATCGTGCACGAGGATGCGCCTTGGCTCTTCGTCGCCAACTGGAAGCAGAACGCCGTAACCTCGGCTGCGGTCGACGGGTTCAAGCTGCAGCCGTCCTTCCTGCTGCTTTTGAAGGATGTCAGCAAGTAAGCTTTAGCTCCCGGTCCCGCGCGCTTGTCGTGCGGGACCGCAAGGCCAGAAGGGAGCGAGGATGCTCACCTATATTGTCAAGCGCCTGCTCGCGATCATTCCGGTCATGTTCGGATTGTCGATCATCGTCTTCCTGGTGATGGCTCTCATTCCCGGTGATCCGGCCACTGCGATCCTCGGCTCCTATGCAACGCCCGAGAATGTCGCGCGGATCAACCGGGATCTGGGCCTCGACAAGCCTCTGCCACAGCAATATCTGATCTGGATCGGCAATGTGCTGCAGGGGGATTTCGGTCGCTCCTTCGCGCTCAACCGCCCCGTCCTGGACGAGGTGCTGGAGCGCTTTCAGGCCACTTTGATCCTTGCCGGTGTCTCGCTCGTTCTCTGCTCCATCATCGGCCTTCTGGCCGGAGTGGTCTCAGCCGTAGGCCAGTTTGGCTGGGCTGACCGGATCATCACTTTCGTTGTTCTGGCCGGCATCTCGATGCCGTCCTTCTGGCTCGGGCTCTTGCTGATCCTGCTCTTTGCCGTTGAATGGCGCGTGCTGCCGGTCTCGGGCATGTATGCGGTCTATGGCGGTGGCGATCTGAAGGACTTGTTATGGCATCTCATCCTGCCGGCCACGACGCTTTCTGTCGTTGCAGCAGGCGTCATTGCCCGACTGACACGTGGTGCCATGCTTGAAGTCCTGCGTCAGGACTATATTCGCACTGCGAGGGCAAAGGGTGTGAACGAGCGGCAGGTCATCTATCGCCATGCCTTCCGAGCTGCCCTTGTCGGCGTCATTCCCGTGATCGGCATCCAGGCCGGCTTTGTTCTTGGCGGCGCGGTCTATATCGAGACGGTTTTTCAGTGGCCGGGGATTGGCGCCATGCTGGTCAAGGCCATTTCCACGCGGGATATCCTCCTGGTGCAAGGTGGCGTGCTGGTGGTGGCTTCAAGCTATGTTCTGTTCAATCTGCTCGCCGATCTCCTTCAGTCGATGCTTGATCCGAGGATCCGCACATGAGCGACACATCCATTCAAGCCAGGCGGACTTCCGGTCGGATATCTGCATGGGGTCTGCTTTTCAACAATCGGTTGGCAGCGGCTGGCTTTGTCCTGCTTTCTATTCTTCTGATTGCAATCCTTTCAACCCCCTGGCTTCCGCTGTCTGATCCTGATGCGACAGCACCAGTCAACAGGTTGCTTCCGCCTCTCAGCGAAGGGCATTTGCTTGGAACTGACCAGCTGGGTCGCGATATCCTCAGCCGGTTGATCTGGGGAACCCGGGTGTCGATTGCGGTCGGCTTTGCTGCAACTCTTGTGGCCGCCATCCTCGGTTCGGCGATCGGCATCATGTCCGGCTATGCCGGTGGGCGCACGGACAATCTCCTGATGCGCGGGATCGATATGCTGATGGCCTTTCCGTACATTCTTCTGGCCCTCGCGATTGTTGCAGCTCTCGGGCCTGGCCTGATGAATGCGCTCTATGCCATTGCCATCGTCAACATCCCGTTTTTCGCCCGAAACGTCCGGGGCATTACCATTGGTCTGTCGCACCGCGAATTCGTTGATGCTGCAAGACTGTCCGGCAAGGGGCCCTTGGCGATCATCCTGAGCGAAATCCTGCCCAATGTGCTGCCCGTTATCGTCATCACCATGTCGACGACTGCCGGTTGGATGATCCTTGAGACGGCAGGCCTCAGCTTCCTGGGTCTCGGCGCCCAGCCGCCTCAGGCCGATCTCGGTTCGATGCTCGGCGAAGGACGGGCACAACTTTTCACGGCACCCCATGTTTCAATCGTTCCCGGTGTGATGATCTTTCTAATCGTCATCTGCCTTAATCTTCTGGGGGATGGCATCCGGGATGTGCTGGATCCTCGCCTGAAATCCGGCGCACTGGCACGGCCCGGGCCGGTTACGGCCTTGCGGCGGGACCGTCATGCACCAGCCAATCCGCATCCCGACGCTTCCCTGTCGATTGTGGGACTTCAGACAGGCTTCGAGCAGCGCAAGAGGATCGCATCCGCCGTCAAAGGCGTGTCGCTTTACGTCAGACGGGGTGAGTGCCTCGGCCTGATTGGTGAAAGCGGGTCGGGCAAGAGCGTGACGGCACTCTCCGTCATGGGTCTGGTTGGCTCTCCGCCCGGTATCATTGGTGATGGGGCCATTTATCTTGATAATGAAGATGTCTTGTCCATGTCCGAAGCCAGGCTGATTGCCTGCCGCGGCAAGAGGGTTGCCTATATCTTTCAGGATCCGCTGACCACGCTTCACCCGATGTATCCGATCGGAAAACAGGTGGAAGAGGCCCTTGCCGCCCATCAGCCGCTTTCCGGCAAGGACCTTGCCGAGAAGGCGATAGCTCTCCTTGATAAAGTGCAGATACCGGAGGCACGGGAAAGGGCAGGGCATTATCCCCATCAGCTTTCCGGCGGCCAGCGACAGCGCGTCGGCATTGCCATGGCCCTTGCCAATGATCCCGATGTGATCATTTCCGATGAACCAACCACAGCGCTGGATGTCACGGTTCAGGCTCAGGTGCTTGACCTTCTTGCCGCGCTGCAGAAGGAGCGGGGCATGGCTTTGCTGTTCATCACCCATGACTTCGCCGTCGTGTCGCAGATATGCGACCGGGTTGCCGTCATGAAGGATGGCGAGATCGTCGAGACTGGTCCGACAGCCAGGATCCTG
Source organism: Peteryoungia desertarenae (assembly GCF_005860795.2). Lineage (GTDB taxonomy): Bacteria > Pseudomonadota > Alphaproteobacteria > Rhizobiales > Rhizobiaceae > Allorhizobium > Allorhizobium desertarenae. Next base: position 42,537 of record NZ_CP058351.1, on the reverse strand, counting down.
TCTGATCCACAACACGAATATACAAGGCGGCTGATTGCCTGCGTGCCGGAGATCGGCGACGGACCAGCCTTCCTGCCGCGCATTGCCCGGCTCTTTGACGCAGGGGCAAAAGGAGCGCTTTCATGAGCGGTCACTTTGCCCTGGAGGTCACCGATCTGACAAAGCAGTTCGGAGGAGGGCGGCGGTTTCCGGGTGGCAGAAACCATGTCGTCAAGGCGGTCGACCAGGTCAGTTTGAAACTGGTCCGGGGCGAAACCCTGGCTGTTGTCGGCGAAAGCGGTTCGGGAAAGAGCACGCTCGCACGCATGCTGGTCGGCCTTGAAAAACCGACGTCCGGCCAGATGCGGATTGGTGGCAAGGACGCGGGCGCCCTTGCCAGAGAAGGTGCGCGCGCTTTCGGGCGAGTGATCCAGTATGTCTTCCAGGATCCTGTTGCGTCGCTCAATCCCCGAAAGACGATCCGGGAAACGCTCGAGACGCCGCTTCGCGTTCTCTGCGGCTATGATGCGGCGAAACGCCGGGACCGCATGCAGGATCTGCTGGATGCAGTGCAGATGCCCAAGGACACGCTTGAACGCTATCCGCACGAGTTTTCCGGTGGCCAGGCCCAGCGGATTGCCATCGCGCGTGCCCTTGCGGCAGAAGCTGAAATCCTGATCCTGGACGAGCCTGTCAGCGCGCTTGACGTGTCGGTACAGGCGCAGGTCCTATTGCTCCTCAGCCGGTTGAAGGCCGAGTTCGATCTTTCCTATCTCTTCATCAGCCATGACCTTGCGGTAGTGGAAGCCATTGCCGACCGCGTGGCCGTGATGCATTTCGGCAAGGTGGTGGAGGAAGCCTCCGCCGAACGGCTGTTTTCTCAGCCCGAACATGACTATACCAAACGTCTGCTTGCGAGCGCACCGCGTATCCGGACAAAAGACAGGTCATGACAGACGGCAATGAAAGCGAGAGGGGGCAGACTGATGGCGCAACGCTCAGGCTCTTCACCCCGGCCAAGAGAAGCAGACGGCGTCCTGAGCTGATTGCCGATCGGATCAAGGACCTGATCCGAGACCAGCGTCTGCAGCCAGGCGACCGGCTGCCTCAGGAAAAGGACCTGATCCAGCTTTTCTCAGCGGCCAAGGGGACAGTCCGTGAAGCGATGAAAGCGCTTGAGACCCAGGGCCTGATCAAGACGCGCAGTGGTCCGGGTGGGGGCGCCTTCGTCTCGCGCCTGTCTGGCTCCCACGCGCTGGAACTTCTGGACAATGTCTTCTTTTTCGAAAGGCCTTCCCTGACTGACATTTATGCCGTCAGGAAAGCGCTCGAGCCTGAAGTCGCGGCCCTCCTGGCGGGAAAGGTCTCGGCGTCAGATCTGGCACGCCTGGAAGACACGATCCGCATCTATGATCATTCACCGGTCGATCTGTCCGAACAGTATCAGCAGCGGATGGCCGAACTCGACTTCCACTCCCTGCTGGCGCAACTCTGTCCCAACCCCGTGCTGGGGTTCGCTTGCGTCTTTGCGCAGAACATGTTGCGCAATCTTCCGCTGGCGCGGCGGATCTATGCCGATCCGGAGCCAGCCTCTCGCGAAGAGGGTCTGCTGTTTCAGTATCGGCTTTTGGCCGCCTTGAAAGATGGCAGAGCCGAAGAGGCCTATGACGTGTCGCGCCAGCATATGATTGCCGCCGAGCGCTACATGCTTTCGAGGGCCGAAAAACTGGACGCAAGCGATCATGGCTGACGATCTCCACTGCAGCAAGCACGCCAGGCTCTCCTCATCCCATTCCTTTTGAGGAATGGCTATGCTTATTTAGCCTCATGAAAATCCTGCTGGTGGAAGACAACAAGGATCTCGGCGAGGCGATCGAGCGGCGCTTGCGCTCGAGCGGGCACATCATTGTCTGGAACACCGATGGAGCAGGTGTCGAAGACATGCTTGAGGACGAGGAGTTTGATGCCCTCATTCTCGATCTGACGCTGCCCGGCGGAGACGGCATGGCAATCGTCAAGCGATTGCGGCGCAAGCGCTGCGAGGTGCCCGTGCTCATCACGACGGCGCAGGCGGAAGTGGACAAGAAGGTCGATCTTCTTGATCTCGGGGCCGATGATTATCTCGTGAAGCCCTTCGACCTGCGCGAGCTTGAAGCGCGTCTTCGTGCCATTGTTCGCCGCCCCGCCGGCAATGCCGTATCCGATCTCCAGGTCGGGCGGATGTCGATCGATCCCGAAGGCCATCTCGTTTCGATTGACGGCAGGCCACTTGAACTCGGTCTGCGCGAATTTCGCCTGCTGGAGATCCTCGCCGGACATCTCGGACGCGTCGTTCAGCGCGAACGACTGATGGCGCGTCTCTTCGATCTCGGCGATGGTGGCTCGGAAAACGCCCTGGAACTGCTTGTCTCACGACTGAGACGCAAGATCGGCAAGGAAGGCGTGGAAGTGGTGACCGTGCGCGGTGTCGGCTATATGCTGAGGGTCGTGGATGATGGCGCAGCCTAAGCCGACCTCGCTCAGATGGCGTGTCTTTCGTCTCGCGGCTGTCTTGCTTCTGGGCTCTGCAACGCTTTTGATTGTCTTTATCAACGACTACGCCAACCGGGCCTCCGACCGGGCTTTCGATCGGCTGCTCTCGGCCTCGGCCCTGTCGATCTCCGGAGCCGTCCAGATTGAGGAAGGGGCGGTCGTTCTCGAGCTGCCGGCGGCTGCCTTCAGCATGGTTTCGGGTCAGGAACGGGTCTTCTACAGCGTTCTGGGTCCGCGTGGCAGTCACGTGACAGGCTACCCGGATCTTGCCACAGAGCAACCTCTGGCCGTTTCCGACGTCGCGGTGTTTGCCGATACCGTTCATAACGGCGAACCGGTGCGCCTCGTCAGCGTTGGTCGTCTGGTGTCGACGGATCAGGGAACAGGTTGGGTCACCATCCGGGTGGCCGAGACACTTGGAGCGCGGGAAGCGCTTGCCAACGAAATCCTCAAGAACGCGATTGTTCCAGTTGCCGTCCTGACCCTTTTGGCGCTCGGCCTCGTCTGGGTCGTTGTTGGTCGTGCTCTTGCGCCTCTTGCCGTCATTGATCGCGTGTTACGTCAACGCCGGCCAGATGATCTCTCTCCGATTGAAGTGCCGGTTCCAACGGAGGTCCAGCGACTGGTTGGCGGCCTGAACGGGTTCATGGAGCGGCTGGGTGTGTCGACCGAACGCATGGCGGGCCTGGTTGCGGAAGCGGCGCATCAGGTGAGAAATCCGCTGGCTTCCTTGCGCGCGCAATCCGAATTGGCGCTGACTGAAACAAGCGAAGACACGCTTCGAGAAAGAGTGGCGCGCATTCATGACGGTGCGGTGGAAGCAAGCCACCTCGTCTCGCAATTGCTGATGGACGCGACCATTTCCCATCGCATGGATGCCATCAGCCTGCAGCCGGTTTCTGTGGCCGCTCTGGTGGATGAGGTCGTGGATCGCCTGGATCCGGACCTGCGTCCCCGTGTTGCCGTCAAGCGGGAACGGGATACGGATGCAGCCGTCTTGCAGGGTGACCGCGTCTGTCTTCGCGAAATGCTCCGCAATCTGCTGAGCAATGCCCTGGCTTACAGTGATGGCCAGGTGGAGATTGCGGTATCGTCAAGGGGTCGCAAAGCCGGCCTGCAGCATATCGGTCTTTCGGTCAGCGACCGCGGCCCCGGTATCGCAGACAGCGAAAAGGACGAGCTGCTCAAGCGTTTTGTTCGTGGCACTGGTGTCGACGGCAAGATCGGATCAGGACTGGGTCTTGCCATGGCCTGTCGCGTCATCGAGGGTCATGGCGGCAGGTTGCAATTGCTTGACAGGGCAGGGGGCGGGCTGGAAGTCATGGTGGAACTGCCCCTGGAGCGGGACATCGACCAGAAACAGAAGGTGGCCCGTGCGCTGATCAGCATGGCAGTGCTTGCGGTCCTCGCCTTTGCAAACCCCATGGAAACCGAAGCCCAGCTCTATCCTTCCAGGTCGCAGCAGACCGGGCAACTCGTTATTGCCGGAACCACAGACACGGCGCTTTTTGCCAATTTCATTGATGCTTTCCAGACCCAGAATCCCGGTATTGCCGTCCACTACAGCGAGATAGACAGTCTCTCGCTCTATAATGGCTACCTTGCCGATACGCTTGAGCCGGCACCCGACCTTCTGATCAGCTCTGCTGCCGACCTTCAACTGAAGCTGGCCAATGACGGTCATGCGCTTCGCCATCCGTCACCCTGGCTGGACAGGCTGCCCGGCTGGGCCCAATGGCGCGCCGAGGTCATCGGCTTTACCTATGAACCAGCGGTGATCATCTACAATCCGGCCTTGATTCCGCCCGGATCGCAGCCCCGCAGTCACAGGGAACTGGCCGAACTCCTCGAAACCGAACCGCAGCGCTTCATGCGCAAGGTTGCCACTTATGACATTGCTCGAAGCGGGGTCGGCTATCTCCTTGCCTCCCAGGACCAGCAGATCTCCTCCCAGTTCTGGCGACTGGCCGCGGCATTTGGCCGAGTGGAGGCCCTCTTGAGTGATTCGAGTCCGGAGATCCTGGCCGGTGTTGCAGCCGGGCAGCTTGCGATCGGATACAATGTCTTGGGCTCCTATGCCTTTGCCCAGCAGGCAGCGGGTGCTCAGATCGGCATCGTCGTTCCAGATGATTATGTGCTCGTGCTCACCCGCAGCATGCTGATCCCGCGCAAGGCACCAAACCCTGATCTGGCCAGGGCCTTTGTGGACTTTGCCCTGTCACCCTCTGGCCAAAGCGTGGCGGCAGGACCTTCTGCCCTCGGATCCGTCATGCCGCAATCTCAAGGCAGCTGGACCCAGGAACGCATCTCCGCGATGGGACAGGGTGCGCTGCAGCCCATTGCCCTTGCTCCGGTCCTGATGGTGGCACTCGATCCTCAAAGGCGGAGCCGCTTCCTGGCCAGCTGGCAGGAAATCGTTTCTCCGCGTGTTCCCCGATCGGCGATCTCGGGGCGATGACAGGACGATGACAGGAAGAGGCGCTACAGTTGACCCATCGGGCATGGGAGGTGCCTGGGGAGGTTTCATCGGTTGATCGTTATGCCCGGCGACTGCGTGTCACCGCGCGTGCACAGCCGTTGCCGCCAGCAGTTCTCCCAATATGGCCCGTGCCAACAACGATCCGTCCATGGGAGGACTTCATGAAGAAATTCGCTATTGCTGCCGCTTTTGCTGCGTCGCTTGTTGCGCCGAGCGCGTTTGCACAGGTCAACGAGCTGCGCATCATGGCACCGGCTGGGCCGGGCGGTGGCTGGGACCAGACAGCACGTACCATCCAGGCAACCCTGCAGTCTGAGGGACTTGTCTCCAACATCCAGGTTGAAAATGTGGCCGGCGCGGGTGGCACCATTGGCCTGCAGCAATTCGTCAACCGTTCGTCGGGCGATCCTGCCGCAACGATCGTCGGCGGCTATGTCATGGTTGGCGCCATCATCGCCAACAACTCGCCAGTGTCTCTCAAGGACATCACGCCGCTTGCCCGCCTGACAGGCGAATATGTCGTGGTCGTTGCCGGTGCTGACAGCCCCATCAACTCGGCCGAGGATCTGGCAAAAGCCCTTCGGGAAGACGTGGGTGCAGTGACCTGGGCGGGTGGTTCTGCCGGTGGCGTCGATCATATTGCAGCCGGTATCTTTGCGCGTGAAGCCGGCGTTCAGCCCGAGCAGATCAACTACATTCCTTACTCCGGTGGTGGTGAAGCGCTTGCTGCCATTCTCGGCGGCCAGGTCAGCGTCGGCGTATCCGGCTATAGCGAATTCTCCAGCCAGATTGAAGCCGGTGCCCTGAAGGTGATCGGCATCACCGCACCCGAGCGTCAGGCCTATCTTGATGCCCCGACCTTTGTCGAACAGGGCTTCAATGTCGATGTCCAGAACTGGCGCATGATCGCAGCAGCGCCGGGGATCACCGATGAGCAGCGTGCCGAGCTTCTCGGCGTCATCGAGAAGATGGCGACCTCGTCCGCCTGGAACCAGGCTCTCGAAACCAAGGGCTGGGTCAACACCTTCCTCGCCGGCGATGAATTTGCTGCCTATCTCGACCAGCAGATCGCAAACACGACTGAAGTCCTGAAGGAACTGGGGATCGCCGAGTGACCGATCTTGTCAACAACAAGGAAGCAGCCGGGGAGGAACCCCGGCTGCGCGGCGAGGATGAAGCGGGACCGGCCAGCAACCAGCGTGATCTGGCCGGCCTGCTGATTGCCGCAGCACTCTTTGCACTTGCCTGGATCATCTTTTCCGATGCGTCCGGCTATCCGGTCCGGCGCTCCTATGCCGGCTTCGGCCCGGAAATCGTCCCCTACATCGTCGGAGGCGGTATCGTTCTCCTCGCCAGCCTGACGCTCATCATGGCCTGGCGTGGCGGCTTCGAGGTCCGGCCCTTGCTCAACACACCAGGCCTGCTTCTGGTCATTGCCGGTATCGTTGCCCAGATCGCATTGCTTTATGCCGGTGCAGGCTTCGTGCTTGCGTCAACCGCGCTGTTTGGTCTGACAGCCTTTGGCTTCGGCCAGAAGACGCTGGTTTTAAACTTTGCCATCGGCGCAGGGATGTCGATCCTGCTGTTCATCCTTTTTCGTTATGGCCTTGGTCTGGCACTGCCGGCAGGTCCGCTCGAAAACTCCCTAAACCTCTTGATACGGTAATCGACCATGGAAACCTTCATCCTGTTGTTTGATGGGCTGGGTACAGCCCTTCAGCCGATGAACCTGTTCCTGGCTCTTGTCGGGGTCATGCTTGGAACTGCCGTTGGCGTCATGCCCGGGATCGGCCCGGCTCTGACCGTGGCCTTGCTGTTGCCGGTCAGTCTTTCTTTCGGCGCCACGGGCTCGCTCATCATGTTCGCCGGCATCTATTACGGCGGCATGTATGGCGGCGCGATTTCGTCAATCCTACTGAATACGCCCGGCGAAACCGCTTCGATCATGACCGCGCTCGAAGGCAACAGGATGGCCAAGTCCGGTCGAGGCGGCAAGGCATTGGGTGCAGCAGCGATCGGCTCCTTCTTCGGCGGAACACTTGCCACCCTGGGTCTGGCACTTGTTGCACCTTTCATGGTCAAGGTGGCGCTTTCCTTCGGGACAGCCGAATATTTCGCCCTGATGGTCCTATCCTTCATGACCGTTTCGGCAGCCTTCGGCGGCTCCATGCTCCGCGGTCTCACGGCGCTCTTCATCGGCCTCACGATTGGCATTGTCGGAACCGACAAGCTGACCGGTCAGGTCCGGCTTGCCTTTGGCATCCCGGAGATGAGCGACAGCATTTCGATTGCCATTGTTGCAGTCGGCCTCTTTGCCGTCGGAGAGACCTTCTATCTGGCCTCTCAGCGGATGAACCACCTGGAAAAGGCAGAGGCAGTGAAGGGTTCGGTCTGGCTGAACCTGGCGGATCTGAAGCGCTGCATCCGGCCCTATCTGCGCGGGACAGGCCTCGGGTTCCTGTTTGGACCGCTGCCCACCGGCGGTGCCGAGATCCCGACATTTCTGTCCTATACAACAGAAAAAAGACTGGCCAGAGGGGAGGCGAAGAGGGAATTCGAAAGTGGGGCGGGTGCGATCGAAGGTGTTGCAGGCCCTGAATCTGCCAACAATGCCTCGGCGGCTGGTACGCTTATTCCACTCCTGACACTCGGTCTTCCGACCTCGGCAACCGCGGCCATGATGCTGGCCGGCTTCCAGCAATATGGCCTCCAGCCCGGACCGCTGCTCTTCACCAACAATGCGGACATCGTCTGGGGCCTGATCGCGAGCCTGTTGATCGCCAATCTGATGCTCGTCGTCCTCAACATGCCCTTCATCGGCATCTGGGTGAAGCTTCTGACCATTCCGCGACCGTTTCTCTATGCCGGGATCTTGACATTTGCCACCCTCGGCATTGTCGGCGCTCAGGGATCGGCATTTGCGCTGGTGCTTCTGCTCGGCTTCGGTTTGGTCGGCATGGTCATGCGCCGTTTCGGCTATCCGCTGGCTCCCGCACTTGTTGGAGCGATCCTTGGGCCCCTCGCAGAAGAACAGCTGCGCCGTGGTCTGATGATCAACCGGGGCGACTGGTCCTTCCTCGTGACCTCCAACATTGCCCTGACGATCTATGCGATTGCGCTTCTGGCCATCTTCGGCCCGCGGCTCTGGGTCATGGCCAGCAGTCGGCTGCGACCAGCCCGGTAGTCAAAAAAGGCACCGCCACATAATGCTGTGGCGGTGCCTTGGTATCCCGAAGCTCTAAGGGCAGAGCCGTCCCAGGATGCGGTCTCTTCTGGTCCCGATCGCCTCAGACGATCGTCGCCTCTGTCGCGGCCCGCATTTCTTCCTCGGAAACGCCCTCAGCCAATTCGACAATCTTCAGGCCTCCTGGCACCACATCCAGCACACCGAGATTGGTGATGATGCGGTCGACCACGCCCTTGCCCGTCAAGGGAAGGGTGCAGGCCTTCAGCACCTTGGATTCGCCCTGCTTGTTCGTATGGTCCATGACGACCACGACACGACCGACGCCTGCGACGAGATCCATGGCGCCGCCCATCCCCTTGACCAGCTTACCGGGGATCATCCAGTTGGCGAGGTCGCCATTTTCAGCGACTTCCATGGCACCGAGGATGGCCATGGCAATCTTGCCGCCACGGATCATGGCAAAGCTGGTGGCGCTGTCGAAGAAGGCGGTCTGCGGCAGTTCGGTGATGGTCTGCTTGCCGGCATTGATCAGGTCGGCATCCTCTTCCCCTTCAAAAGGGAAGGGACCCATGCCGAGCATCCCGTTTTCCGACTGAAGCGTGACGTTGATGCCCTCCGGAATATGGTTCGCCACAAGGGTCGGAATGCCGATCCCGAGATTGACGTACCAGCCGTCCTGCAATTCCTTGGCCGCGCGTGCGGCAATCTGGTTACGATCCCACGACATCAGACAGCCTCCCTCTTGCGTACGGTGCGCTGTTCGATGCGCTTTTCATGTTGTCCCTGGATCAGCCGATGCACGTAGATGCCGGGCAGGTGGATATGGTCGGGGTCGAGGCTGCCGACGGGCACGATTTCTTCCACTTCCGCGACGCAGATCTTCCCACAGGAGGCAGCCGGCGGATTGAAGTTGCGCGCCGTCTTGCGGAAGACGAGATTGCCGGTGGTGTCCGCCTTCCATGCCTTGACGATCGACAGATCCGCAACGATGCCGCGTTCCAGAATATAGGTCTTTCCGTCGAAGTCCTTGTGCTCCTTGCCCTCGGCAATCACCGTACCCACGCCTGTCTGGGTGTAGAAGCCCGGTATGCCCGCGCCACCGGCCCGCATCCTTTCGGCCAGAGTGCCCTGCGGGCAGAATTCGAGCTCAAGCTCCCCCGACAGATACTGGCGCATGAACTCGGCATTCTCGCCGACATAGGACGAGATCATCTTCTTGACCTGGCGGCTTTCCAGAAGAACGCCGAGGCCAAATCCGTCCACGCCGGCATTGTTGGAGGCAAAGGTCAGGTCCTTCGTGCCCGCCTTGCGGATGGCAGCAATCAGGTTCTCCGGAATGCCGCAAAGGCCAAAACCCCCCGCAGCAATTGTCATGCCGTCGAACAACAGACCGGAGAGTGCTGAATCGGCATTATCAAATATCTTTTGCAAGCCTGCGTCCCTTCGTTTGCACGTGTTTCCTCTTCACGGGCCCTCATCATCCCACCGATGGACCACTCCGTCATTTACAGCATAGATGGAAAAAGCGGAATCGTTTTTCTGCGGTGCAACGCAAGCTGATGCAATGCGAAGTAGGGCTATTGTGCTCCTGCTCCTGTTGACCCGAGATGGTGCATGAGGTCGATTGACTGGCTGACCTGGCCCATGATCGTGTCTGGCTGTTTTTGCAGCCATCCGACCCTGGTGACGCCTGCCAGAGGTCGACATGCTCCGGGGTTGTCAATGGTATCGGAAGACGCGGGGAGCCAGGCAATCGCCACTCATTGCTTTCCCCTGCGTCAGGAGGATTCTCCTTCGATTTGCCGCCTTCTCTGGAGATGGATCATGATGGTCCAACACAGAATGGCCCAGGCGGACCCCACGGTCCAGCCGGCGAGCACATCGCTTGGCCAGTGCACACCGAGATAGATCCGGCTCACACCCACCAGCAGGGTTGCAAGGATGGCCCAGGACAGGACGTAAACTCGTTGCCGCCATCTTGGACGCACCCGTGCGACGATGACAGCAAGTGTCAGATAAACGACAGTCGCCATCATCGAATGTCCGCTGGGAAAACTTGCGGAGGAGACATAAGAACCGTGCGGGACGAGGTCCGGGCGTGGTCTGTCAATGCCGGCCTTGATCAAGGTACTGATGATGACGCCGCCGCCAACCGAGATCAAAATGGCCAGCGCGGCCTTCGGTTTCCCAAGAAGGGTGACATATCCGGCAACTGCAAATGTCAGCAGCGTCAGGATTCCAACGCCGCCAAGTGCGGTAAAGTCTCGCATCATTTCCTTCAGCCAGTCGGGCCCAAGCGGAACAGCCGGATCCTCTGCACTTCGAAAAGCCAGAAGCAGTGCCTCATCGACTGCGCCTGTCTCGCCTTCAATCACCTCGTCGACCAGCTCGACAAAGCCCCAGAGGGCAGCTGCGACAACCAGGAGCGCGAGAACCAGCGTCCATTCGCGATCGCCCAGAAACGTAATGTACCGCTTGATCATGTCATCCTTGCAAGTGAGCCAACTGTCTTGCGAACGGTTGGACGTGTATGCGTGTTCCACAGTCTGAAGACCCGGTTCGTTGAATGCTGGTCAGCACTTCTGACCAAAACCGACCCTGTCTTGAAGCAATTGTGATGGTTGCGATCGGTGAAAATGAAGGACAGGCTGTCGATCCTTGCCGGGTGCCATGGCGGTGGCGGCGGGGAACCGTGCGGCTGGTGAACAGTTTCGTTCTTGCCGGTCGCGTGGGTCCCTCACGCTCCCGGGAGTGCGGTGAGCGCCACCACATCTTTCAAGCCGATAGCGTTTTCAGGTTCCTCGACCGGTGCCAGGCGACTGCCGGCAGGCGCGGTCTACCAGAATCTGAAGGATCCCGGTAAATGCTGATAATGCTGCGATATGTGGTCGTGACGATTGGCATTCTCACCATTGCGCTGACGCTGCTGCCCTTCATCCCGAGCAATGAATGGTGGATCAGGATCTGGGACTTTCCGCGCCTGCAATTGGCAAGCCTGCAGGCGGCCGTGCTGATTGCGATGCCACTGGTGATGCGTCTGCGATCTCTGAACGTCGCTGCATTCGCTGGCGTCCTTTTTCTGGCGATGGGCTGGCAGCTCGCACGAATAGCGCCCTATACACCATACTACCGCGTCGAGGCCGAAGCCGTGTCTAGCTGCAGGGAGGGGCCGCCCTTCAGTCTGCTGGTGATCAATGTCCTGGCCGGAAACGAGAATGCCGGCCCTGTGATCGATCTGGTCCGGCGGTCGGATCCGGATATCCTGCTGCTTGTTGAAACGGATGACTGGTGGCACCGGCATCTGGAGCCGCTCAACGCGCTCTATAGGCATGTGATCAGCCAGCCCCAGAACAACGGCTATGGCATGCATCTCTTTTCCCGACTGGAACTTGTCGAACCCCGGATCCGCTTCCTTGTTGAAGACCAGGTCCCCTCAATCAAGACCGGGCTCCGGCTTCCGTCTGGAAAGGTGATTGACTTTTATGGCTTGCATCCCAAGCCGCCGCCACTCCAGGACACGGCAGAACGTGACGCAGAACTTCTGATCGTCGGACGGGAGGTGCGGGACGAAATGGCGTCCGCCATTGTTGCCGGGGACCTTAATGACGTCGCGTGGTCGAAGACAAGCCACCTGTTCCAGGAAATCAGCGGTCTTCTGGATCCGCGGATCGGCCGCGGCCCCTATGCAACCTTCAATGCAAACTGGCCTCTGCTGCGATGGCCGCTCGACCACGTGTTCTTTGAGGACGCTTTCCAACTGTTGGAGATCGCTGTTCTTGAAGATGTGGGTTCTGACCACTTCCCTTTCATGGTTTCCCTCTGCCACTCCGCAGCCAGAGACAGCGCAATTGCGCCTCGGCCAGAGCCGTCACAGATTGAGGCTGCAGAAGAAGCAATCGAGGAGGGACTGGAGGAAAGTCAAGACAGTGATAGTCGCAGAGCCGCCCGGCGTTCAAGGCGGGAACTCGATCCATCAGACGAGACGGCGTCAAGGTCGGTTCTGGAGCGCCGGATTTCAGCGAAACAACGCCTGCAGCCTTGGCCGGACCCGCAGAAAGGCAAGATAGGCCTTCTCGAAGAGCGGGCTGATCGGGGGCCAGCCGGCAATCAGGCCCAGGGGGCGCAGGACCGGTATGGCACGCCACATGGCGGCAAAGGCGGCAGCCCCTGACAGGAGGCGGTCGCCTTCCATGGCGTGGAAACGCGCGAGGATTTCGCCTCGATCAACGGGACATGCCGATGCCGGATCGCAGGCATCGACGAAATGAATTGCCCCTCTTTGATCAAGGCGGCGCATCAGCGCGATTTCGCGCCGGCAAAGGGGACAATTGCTGTCGAACCAGACTGTGACCTGCTTGTTCATATTCGTCTGCTTTCGCAATGCCCGCCCGCCGTCGCCCGCCTCGGGTTGCCACGCATGCCTTTTGCTCTCTCTTACGGGTTCTGCGGCTTTCCGGATCAAGCACAGGCCCTCTGAACCTCGGGCGACTATGGAAGTTGATGGATCTTCACGGAAGGAACCACATCCTTTGCGATTTCGCAGAGATGCCGGTGATGGGTAAGATAGATCACCTGGCCGACCCCCGCCATGTCGCCAAGCAGCCGGAAAACCTCGCGGGAACGGGGATCATCAAAGCTTTCCATGATGTCGTCTGCGACGAAGGGCACCGGTGGGCGAAGTTTGGCGAATTCTTCATACCCTGCCAGGCGCAGCGCAAGATAGAGCTGGAACTGTGTGCCGGTCGACATGGCGTCGGCAAGTTTCGAACCTCCCTCCCGTGCCACGCCGATCAGGATCTCCTTGTCCTTGTCCGGCTGCGTGGTGAGCCCGGAATAGTTGCCGCCCGTGATCAGGCGAAAGGCTTCTGACGCCCGCTTCATCATCGAACTGCGATGCATCTCGCGATAAAGATGAAGGGCTTGCTCTGCGGCAAGAACGCCAACCCTGAGCTTGAGGTGGCGTATCGCCATGTCTTCGATTTCGAGGAGCAGCGTACGCCGTCTGGCCTCGATGCGCGCAACGGCATCGTCACCGCCAACAGCCTCCAGTTTCTGCCATGCCGCGGAACGCTCGGAATAGAGCTGTCTTGCCTTTTCCGTCAGGTCCTCAAGCCGACCTTCAAGCTCGGCTGCCTCGCGTTCCACTGCATCAAGATCCGCATCCTCAAGTCTTTGTCGGGCTTCGTCGAATTCACTGACCCTCAGGGTATCGGCGATCTGATGCCGCAGGCTCAAGACCCGCTCATCAAGGCGTTCGCGATCTTTTGCCTTCTGCAGGTAGAGTTCGACTTCTGCCAGGCTGTCCGTCCCAAAGTGACCCGTCAGTTCATCCTTGCGGGCATTGTGAATGAGCAGTTCTTTCTCAAGGGCCCGTCGCCTTTCCCATTGCTTGTCGAGATCCGCTTGCCTCGAAGATCGAAGTTCGAAAGCACGTCTTGCCTGTTCATGCCGATCCACCAGGGCCTGGGCAAGGGAGAGCGGGTCGCCGCGAGACGCTTCTTTGAAAGAAGACGCCTGCAGCTCTGCCAGGTGTTCACCAAACTGCCGCTGGTCCCGTTCCATGGCCGCGACGCGCGCCAGCAGATCCTGGTGATCCTTCAAGATGACAGGCAGGTTTGAAAGGGCATTGAGGATCGACCGTACCGCTGCAGTCGAGACATGGCTGTCTGCAAACCATGTTCGCGACAGCGCCTCGCGCCATTCGCGATCCCAGGCCATCTTGTCTTCTTCGGCCTCGTTTAGATCCCGCTGTCGATCAACGAGATCGCGTTTGACCTCTGCCAGCGTCTTTTGGCGCTGAAGCTCCTTGAATTCCTGGCGCTTGAATGTCTCGAGAATTTCATTGGCGCAGCGCAACAACGCGCTGACGCCAGCATCCACAGTCGCTTCAACCCCTGCTGCATGCAGGGACTGTTCAAGCTCAACGGTCAATGTCTTCAGTTCGTCTTGAAGGCCCGCGAGACTGTCTGCCCTCTGCCGCAGATCCTCCCAAGCGGCCAAGGCTTTCTCGCGCCTCAAACTCCAGGCTTCAAGGGCCGTCACCAGCTCGCTCACATCCCCGTCCTGTTCCCAGGATTCCGGTAAGGCAGGACGGATCTTGCCGATCAGTCCATCGACTGCCTTGAGTGTTTCCGAGAGCAGGGTCTCAGACCGCGCTATCGCCACTTTCGTCACGCTTGCCGTCTTTTGCAAGTGACGGAGCTCGGCAAGCTCCTGCGCCCGCGACAGTCGTTCGGCTGAATAGGCATCATCCTGACGAAGTGTCGCCTCGAACGCTTCCGCTGTTGCCTTTTCGAGACGACTGAGATGTGTCTCCCACGCTTCGTCGCGCTTTCGACGAAGTTCAATGGCCTCATCATCGCCGATTGGACCGTTGGCTTGCAGCGCCTCGATCTTCGCCTTTGTCAGTGTCAGCTCCGTGCACAGATCGCGCAACCGTTGTTGATGATCTTCCTTCTGCTTTTCCAGTTGGATAGCCTGCAAACGCCAGGCCTCAATCTGTCTGGCGCTCGCATGGGGTGTAGTCAACAAAGCGTCCGGTGTTCCGTGCCAGGGACGAAGCGCCGCAAGGGCGTTTTCCAGACCATGCTCTGCCTGAGCAAGGGCTCGCTCCTCAAAGCTGATCCTGGTCGCCAGGTCGGAGCTGTTGAGGCGGGTCAGGGCTGCCTCGATCCGTCTGGCGCTTGCAGCGTCCGGGACGAGGCCTTGCTCGGGCTTGCGGCATTCCCCTTCCAGCCTGTCGAGGTCTTCGACAACGCGCCTCACCTCTCGTCTCGCAGCTTGAAGGGCAATCTCAACACCCGATCGCCTTTCAATCAGATCCCTCAGGGTTCCTATCAGCGCTGTGGGCAGGAGAAGCTCTTCTGGAGCCTGATGACCTGACCTTTCCAGGTCTGTCAGCAGACTTGCAAGAAGCAGGTCCTGCTCTGCCAGTGCCAGCCGCCGCTTGGGAAGATCATCTTCAGCCGCAAGATAACGGGCCCGCGCCTTCTCCAGCCTCTCGATCTGGTCACCGAGCGTGAGCGCTGTCTCATCAACGGTAATTGCAGCGACTTCCTCTTGCAGCTGAAGAATGGTTCGATCAGTGGTGTCGATCAGCGCCTGGAGCCGGGTCTCGTCCTTGAGGAGTTGCGGGAGGAGGGTGAACCACTCTGCAGGAGATGGCGGCAGCTCCCCCATTGCGGCAATTTCGACCGTCAGTCTTTTCAACTCAAGAGCCGGGATCTGGGCGTTCAAGATGCGTTGACATTCCTGATGCCTGATCTTTGCGCTGGCCAGCTCCCGATTCACTGTCTCATAGGCTGAATTTGCCTGATCATGGCTCGCCTTCAACAGGCCATAGCTGGAGGCAAGCGTATCGATGGCGCTGCGTTCGTTCTTCAGTGTCTCCAGGGCCCGCTTGGCTTCCGCAAGCTTTGTGGTCGATGAGCGCTTTTTGTAAAGTCCGCTCGCTTCTTCGGCGCATGTGACAAGAGCTCGGCTGAGACCAGCCAGTCCCGAACTCGCCGAGAACAGCAATTCTCCCAGCTCGCCCTTGCTCTGGATGATAGCGTTTCCGCCTTCCTTGAGAGACTGGTCGTCAAGCGAGAACATGGTGCGATAGGCATCACGCCCGATCCCGCCAAGCGCTCCGGCAAGAAGCGCTTCATTGACGGGTTGGCCCCGGTCGTCAACAAGGCTCCCATTTCTGACTTTCAGACGGACAAGTTCATGCTCTTTACCATCGATTTCCAAGCAACCGCCGATCCGCATGGCATTATACGCATGCAGAAAACTGTAAGGGCTTCGTTCACCGATACCAAAGAGCAGGTCGAGATAGGCAGAAAACGTGGTCGACTTGCCGGCCTCGTTCAAGCCATAGATGATGTGAAGGTCCGGCTGGCCGCTCTCTGCTCGACCGAAATCAATCGAATGATCGGTAAACTTGCCATAACGTGAGAGGTCAAGCCGGCGAAGACGCATCAGCGCTCCTCCCGTTCTGCCGCCTTCATCCGTGCGGCGATGTCCTCGGAACCCTCTGCGAGCAACTGGTCCAGAAATGTTTCGAATGCGCCTTCGTCACGACCTGCAAATGTCCGGGTTTCCGCAGGAAGGTCGCCGAGCAGGTCCCGCACCATATCTTCCACTTCTTGACGAAAGCCGCGACGCGAGATCACGTCGTCCTGCATCAGCCGTGTCAGTTCAGCAACCGGATCGGCCGTTGGACGATCAGATGTTGATCCAGGTGCGGTAACGGAAACTTCCAGTTTCTCCACCCAGGTTCGTCCAAGTCGACCGGCCCTTTCTTCCGCCTCGACCTGCAGAAGATCCAGATCGCGGCGGATCTGCCAGGAAAGCGATGTGATGCCTTCCAGTTTCACGCGCGCAATGAGATGGGGCGAGGCGACCTCACCGCGTTTCTCTGCCAGTGCGGCATGCATGGCTTCAACGGCAGTGCGCCACTCTGTGATGCCGGTAAGATCGACGCTGATACGCTCGAACTGAGCAAGGCTCGTGATCCGCTCTTCCACGAAAATGCTGCGATCATCGCCAAGTGTGACAAGCGAAACGGTCTTTGCTCCCGCCTCATTGATATCACGGCCTTGCGGTATTCCCGGCATAACCACGGTGGCTCGGCCTGAATGGTGCGAACGCTGGTGAATATGGCCGAGTGCCCAATAGTCAAAGCCCGAAGCATGCAGATCGGTAAGGCTGCATGGTGCATAGACATCATGACCCGCTGATCCCGCCAGACTCGTATGCATGATGCCGATATTGACTGCATCAGCAACGGGTGGCTTGTATTTTGGCAGCAGGGATTCCGGAGCCTGGGGCCTGGCGAAACTCAGACCGTGAATGGCGACCGCAAATCCCGGAGGACCAGCCTCGACAATTTCCGCATGGCCGCCAAAAATCTTCACGCTCTCAGGCATGACCAGTTCGCGTGTGATCTTCGACAGGGCATCATGATTGCCGCGGATCAGATAAGTATGAATGCCTGCCTGATGCAGCCGCTCCAACTGGCTCGCCAGGAACCGAGCCGTTTTCATTGAGGTCTGGTCACCATCATAGAGGTCACCGGCAATGATCAGTGCGTCAACCTGCTCTTCGAGGCAAAGATCGACGATAGCAATCAATGCGCGGCGGCTTGCATCGGAAACAAGATCGGCCAGGTCCGCATTGCGCATGGCAAGCGACCGAAGCGGTGAATCGAGATGTAGATCTGCAGTATGCACGAAACGGAATGCCATGGCCGATACCTATTGCAGGAAATCACGGCACAATCCATCAGCGGCACGGCTTCCTGAGCGCTATCGACAGAAAGGTTGATGGAAGATGCGTTGCCAGTCCCGAAACCTCACAGTTTTCGAACCACAGAGGCTTTGATTCCCCTCGGTGACCGGCCGCGGTTCAAAAGCGCGGCGGCAACGGCCTCCCTGGCGAAAAAGTCAATCACCCGTTCCCCATGCCTCCATGGGTCAGGGAAACTGGCCTGCCGTTGATCTCTGCGACATTCGCAGCAACTCCGGAGACTTGCCCCGGCACATCCGTCTGCATGATCTCCTCCTCACCCTTTCTTTGGGTGCGAAAGGTGAGGGAACAAGAATGGCATCCACGTGTTGGACCTTCCAGCAATCAAGGAGGGATATGCGTGAATATCGAGCGGCGGCGCGTTCTCAAGACGCTTTTTCTCGCAGGGACGGCACTGGCGGCACCACAATGGGTGTTCGGTCGCGAATATGGCCGCGGACAGGGCGTGCCCTGGGAGCCTCTGACGGGAGATATCCCCTATCATGGCACTCTGGAGGAACGGTTCTTCACGTCGCAGGAGCGTGAGACAGTCGCCGCAGTTTTTGCCATCCTCATTCCAAGCGATGAGGACGGCCCCGGAGCAGCAGAGGCCGAAGCGGTGACCTTCATCGATCGTCAGCTTGCAGGCTTTTACGGCGCAGCCCAGCACTGGTACATGAAAGGCCCCTTCCCCAAGGGGGCAGCCACACAGGGCTATCAAAGCGAACATCCGCCGGCTCAACTTTATCGTCTCGGCTTGCGGGAGCTCGATCTCCATTGCGAACGGGAATTTGGCGTGCCGTTTCGCCGATTGTCCGAGGATGACCGTCATTCTGTCCTGGAAGGTCTCGATAACGAGGAGATCGAGTTTACAGACCTGTCCGCCAAGACCTTCTTCGACCTGATGCTCGAAAATGTCATCGAAGGCTTCTTTTCCGATCCGATCTATGGCGGCAATCGCGACCTGATCGGCTGGCGCTATGTCGGCTTTCCCGGCGCCCGCTACGACTACCGGGAGTTCGTCAATCACAATGGGGCGAGGCTTGATCTTCCGCCAGTTGGACTGATGGGACGTCCTGCCTGGGTCAGAAACTAAACCGCATGAAAGGAGACCGCATGGCTCGGCAACTACCCGGCAAGGATGTCGTCATCATTGGTTTTGGCTGGACGGGGGCCATCATGGCGGAGCAGCTGACCGATGCGGGGCTTGAAGTGCTGGCGCTCGAACGTGGTCCCTGGCGCGACACACCAACCCATTTTGCAACAACCTTTGCGCAGGACGAGCTTCGCTTCTACTGGCGTCATGGCATGTTTCAGGAGGCCTCTCACGACACGGTGACCTTTCGCAACAACGAGGAACAGATGGCGCTGCCCATGCGGCGCTGGGGTTCCTTCCTTCCCGGGAATGGTGTTGGCGGCGCCGGCGTTCACTGGAACGGCCAGACCTTCCGCTTCCTGCCGTCAGATTTTGTTGCCCGCTCCCATAATGAAGAGCGTTATGGCCGGCTGCCCGAGGAAATGACCGTGCAGGATTATGGCGTCACCTATGACGAGCTTGAGCCGCATTTCGATCATTTCGAGAAGATCTGCGGCATCAGCGGCCAGGCCGGCAATGTCAATGGTGAACGTGTGGAAGGTGGCAATCCCTTCGAAGGCATGCGCAGCGAGCACTATCCCAATCCACCGATGCAGATGACATTTTCCCAGGACCGCTTCATGGCATCGGCCCGTCAACTCGGGCTTGATCCCTTTCCTGGCCCGTCAGCCAATATGTCGAGAGCCTATACAAATCCGCTCGGCATGCAGCTTGCGCCATGCACCTATTGCGGATTTTGCGAGAAATATGGATGCGGGAATTATTCGAAGGCCTCCCCGCAGACAACAATCATTCCTGCCCTGATGCGACGGGAGAACTTCGTCCTGCGCACCCATTCCGAAGTCATCGCTATTGAGAAGTCGGCCGACGGCTCGCGCGCGACCGGCGTGCGCTATGTCGATTCTCAGGGCGATGAATATGTCCAACCTGCCGAAATCGTCATCCTCGCCGCCTATCCCTTGCAGAACACAAGATTGCTTCTCCTGTCAGGAATTGGCGAACCCTATGACCCGCAGGACGGGACGGGCGTTGTCGGCAAGAATTACTGCTACCAGGTGATGTCGTCGGTCAATGTCTTCTATGACGATCACTACACCAATGAGTTTGTCGGGGCCGGGGCCCTGGGGGCTGTCGTCGACAACTACAATGGTGACAATTTCGACCATTCGGGGCTCGGCTTCATCGGTGGCGGCTATATCGCCTGCTGGACCACCAATACGAGGCCGATCGAGAGCCATCCGGTTCCAGACGGTGTGCCCGGCTGGGGCAGTGAATGGAAACAGGCAGTCCGGGAAAATTTCCTGAAGACGACCGCTGTCGGCCTGCATGGTGCCTCCATGGCGCATCGGTCGAACTATCTCGACCTGGATCCTGTCTATACTGACCGATGGGGTCGCCCGCTTCTGCGCATGACCTACGACTTCACACTCAATGACCGGCTGCTGACGGCGCATATCACCCCCTTCGTCGAGGAGATCGCCCGGGGCATGGGCGGACGGGAGGTCAAGGTCAACAGGCGCCGTGGTTCCTACGATTCCAAGCCTTATCAGACGACCCACAATACGGGCGGTACCATCATGGGTGAGAGCCCGAGCGACAGCGTGACCAATCGCTACTGTCAAAGCTGGGACTTGCCCAATCTCTTCATCACCGGTGCCGGGCTCTTTCCACAAAATGCCGGCTACAACCCGACCGGCACGGTAGGGGCGCTCGCCTATTGGTCCGCCAATGCCATCATCAACACCTATCTCGCCCGGCCAGGGCCATTGGTGCAGTCATGAACCAGAAGCAGTGTCTGTCGATATCCGCCGCGCTCGCTGCCTGGGCGCTCACATCATTTGCCACCGAGGCACAGGAACTTGCCTCATCGCAGGTCGCCAAGGGTCGCTATCTGACCCAGGCCGGCGATTGCATGGCCTGTCATACCGATTTCGATAATGACGGCATCCCCTATGCGGGCGGTCGTGGTTTGGAAACGCCCTTCGGCGTGATCTACACGCCCAATCTCACCCCCGATGACGAAACCGGTCTCGGACGCTGGTCGCGGGACGATTTCTACCGTGCCTTGAATGAGGGCATCGGTCGGTCGGGAGAGCATCTCTATCCCGCCTTTCCCTATCCTTACTTCACTCACATGCCGCGCGAGGATACCGATGCGATCTATGATTATCTCAGAACGCTGACGCCTGTCCGCGCAGAAAAACCTGAAAATGACTTGCCATTCCCCCTGAGCCTGCGGGGATCGATCCTCGGCTGGAAGACACTGTTTTTCGAAGACGAGGAGCTACGGCGCGACCCAGAGCAATCCGAGGCCTGGAATCGCGGTCGCTATCTGGTCGATGGCCCCGGCCATTGTGGTGCCTGTCATACGGGCAAGAACTTCCTCGGCGCCGATCTCGAGGAGGAATATCTGCGTGGTGGGACACTCGAACACTGGTTCGCGCCCAATATTCGTGGTGGCGATAATGGCGGTATTTCGGACTGGTCAGAGCGCGATATCGTGGAATTTCTCGGTGCCGGACGCGCTCCCCACACAGCGCCCATGCAGCGAATGGGGGAAGTGGTGGCGATCTCCACCCAAAATCTTGAGCGCTCGGATCTTTCGGCCATCGCCACCTATCTCAAGAGCCTTGATGATCGGCCCGAGCCGGAGCGTGAGGATATTGAAACCGAGCGACTGGAGGTCGGAGAAGCGATCTATTTCGACAGCTGTGCAGCCTGTCATGACGCCGATCTGACCGGCGTTCCCTATTTCTTCGCGCCCCTTGTTTCGTCCAACAAGGTCTCGGCAGAAGATCCGACCACCGTGATCCGGGTCATCCTCGAGGGTGCCCGTGCCGTGGCAACCGACGCGGCCCCTACGCCATTATCCATGCCGCCTTTCGCCTGGAAACTGAACGATGACCAGATCGCGGACCTCGTCTCGTTTCTCAGGCACCGCTCCAATCGACCGGCCGGGTCTGTTTCCGCATCACAGGTTTCCGAAATCCGCAACTATCTCATTGAACATCAGGGAGGCGAGCGATGAAATCCTGGCTGACACTGGCTGCCTTCTGCCTTGTGCTTGGCGCGGCTCCCGCATGGTCGCAGTCGCTCTATCTTGGGGATCTGGAACTGGATACGGGTGAGCGTCAACTGATGACGACCGTTCTGCGGATCTGCAACACGCTCGCCAGAGCCGAGCAAGATCGTGGTTCAGGCACAGTCGATACGCCTCCGGTCGTGCCGGGCCAGATGACACCGTCGCGGGAAACTCGTCTGCAAGTGCCGGAGCTTGCCATTGACAGCCTCTCATCTGCCGATAACGGATCTCAGGCTGCAGGCGAGGGATCAGGAACCGGCGTGACAAGCAATGGGTCTTTTGACCAATCAGATGCCGATCAGCCAGATCTTTCGAAGATCAGTCTTTCAGATTGCAGGCAAGCTGGGCTCGTTTACTGAGGTCAGCATCATGTCTCGTCATGTCGCGACCTTCAGACATCCCGGCGGAATGTCCTTGGGAAGCGTTACTTGGAAGCATCCTGCGGCAAACCCGTTTTCCTCACACTTCCCGACGTGGCTTGGCTTGCTTCGACTGACATCACAGAACAGTGAAAGCCTGAGGCTGCCGGTTCCTTGCCTTGCAATCGCGTGTGCTTGCGTGATGGTTTGAACGCCTCACTGCCCGCGCAAAATGCCTTCCACTTTCGACGCGAGATCAAGCAGGTTTCGGTCCTGTCCCGATAATGCCAGAAGCTGCAGGCCCGTAACCTCGCCGGCGGGCGCCTGCATGGGCAAGGTGATCGCGCAAAGATCGAGGTAGTTTCCGACCCGTGTGAAGCGGGACATCGGTATTTCTTCCTCATTGACCTCGTCTATGGGGACCGCGGGAAGCGGCGTCGTCGGTGTCAGAAGGGCGTCAAAGCCAATGAAACTGCTTCGGAACTCGGTCACTGCGCGTTCCCGCTCGGCAAGAAGTTCGAGATAGGTTTGCTCAGGGATATCGCGACCAGCGAGGACTCGCCGTCGGACATGCGGGTCCATCGGAAGGCTTTCGTCCTCGGCAAGGTGTCCTGAGGACTGATAGATTTCGTAGGATACGATGGTTCCGACAAGAGATTGATAGTCACGCAGTGATAAGGGCAGGCGATACCGCTTCAGGCGGAAGCCGGCCTCGGAAAGGCGCCCCTTGGCGCGGGCAAAGCTTTCATCGACGACGGGAGACAGCGCACCCAACTGCTCTTCGAACACCACGGCAAGTGTCGCCGTCCCCACTTTGTCAGCGCGCGCCAGGACGGCATCCCGTGCCATGATCTCGAAAACTGTACGCGCATCTGCGACGGAACGGGTCATGGGGCCAAGCGTATCGAAGGTGGGGCCGAGCGAGGCTGTTCCGGTGACGGGGATAAGGCCATAGCTTGGCTTGAAGCCGACAATGCCGCACAGCGACGCCGGAATCCGGATGGAACCCCCGGTATCGGAGCCAATGGCAAAGGGTACAAGGCCGGCCGCAACAGCAACGGCTGAACCGCTGCTCGATCCTCCGGGAACCCGGTGTTGCGTCATGTCGATCGGGTTCCATGGTGTCCCCAATGCATGGTTGGTGCCCCAACTGCCATTGGCGAACTCGACCATATGGGTGGTCCCGATGGCAATGGCCCCGGCATCGATCAGGTGCTGAATAGCGGGTGCAGTCTGTGTCGATGTCTTGGAGCCGAAAGCGAGCGAGCCGAAACCGGTAACATGGCCGGATAGTTCTGCAAGGTCCTTGATAGCAAACGGTATTCCGTGAAGCATACCAACATCGCCGGCCTCAGCAGCCCGCCAATCCGCAAGATCGGCCGCCTTGATCGCCTGCTCGGCAAAGACAGAGCGAAAGGCCAAGAGTTTCGGATTTGTCTTCTCGATACGGTCCAGACTTTCCCGGATCAGAAGCCCTGCCGACTTCTGCCGATGAAGTGTCCGGGCCAGCTCAAGGATCGTGTCCTGCATTGCATTGCCCCTGTGTTCCTGCGGTGAGTGTACACACAGCTGAATGCACCTGTTGAGATGGCGTGGCGTTTGCGGTTGACGCAAGATGACGCTTCTTGAGCATCAACTTGCGTTCGGTACCGGATGGGTTTGACGTTTCCAACGCGTGAACCGCCGTTAGACTTCCCATGGCTGGTCGGTATTGCCGGCGGGTGGTCAATCCGGTCTTGTGCGGGAGGTTCATGATATGCGGATCGAAAAAGACAGTCTCGGCGAAATCGAGGTTCCAGAGGATGCTTATTGGGGTGCGCAAACCCAGCGCGCAATTGCGAATTTTGCGATCTCGGGCGTCATGATCAGCCATTTTCCATCCTTCCTGAAGGCGCTCGCTCAGGTCAAGAAAGCTGCCGCGCTGGCAAACCGCGATTTGGGCCTTCTGTCGCCTGAAAAGGCGCAGGCCATTATGCGCGCCTGCGAGGATGTCATGGACGGCAAACTTGACCATGCCTTTCCGCTCGATGTTTTCCAGGGAGGAGCCGGTACCTCGACAAACATGAACATGAACGAGGTTGTCGCCAATCGTGCGCTGGAACTGATCGGGCTGCCGCGCGGGCGTTACGACGTCATCCATCCCAACAATCACGTCAATCTTTCGCAATCGACGAACGATGTTTACCCAACCGCGATCCGTCTTGCCCTGCTGATGGAGCACGAGACCCTTCGCGAGAGCCTTGCGGCGCTGATTGCAGCTTTCGAGACAAAGGCGGCAAGTTTCAGTCAGATCGTCAAGCTCGGAAGAACCCAGTTGCAGGATGCCGTGCCGATGACACTCGGACAGGAATTCCGCGCTTTCGCCGTTACCCTTAGAGAAGATCATGCGCGTCTGGCCGAGATTGCTGGCCTCTTGCGCGAGGTCAATCTCGGAGGAACCGCCATCGGAACCGGCCTCAACGCGCCGCAAGGATACCGCGAAGCCGCCATTGGTCACCTCGCGGCGCAGACCGCTCTACCGCTGGTCAGCGCCGGAGATCTGGTTGAGGCCTGCTGGGATACCGGAGCATTTGTCCTCTTCTCAGCGATGCTGAAGCGGACAGCGACCAAGCTCTCCAAGATATGCAATGATCTGAGGCTGCTCTCCAGCGGACCGCGCGGTGGATTCTGCGAGATCGGACTGCCCCAGTTGCAGCCTGGCTCCTCGATCATGCCCGGCAAGGTCAATCCGGTCATCCCGGAAGTCGTCAACCAGATCGCTTTCCAGGTCATCGGGGCCGATCTCACGGTCACTCTGGCCGCCGAGGCGGGTCAATTGCAGCTCAATGTCATGGAACCGGTTATTCTCTACAACCTGATGACCTCCATTTCCCTCCTGACCCGAGCCTGCGAGACGCTTCGGAGCCGCTGCGTGGAGGGGATCATTGCCTATCCGGACGCCTGCAGGGCCCATCTGGAAAACAGCACGGCCGTGGTGACGGCGCTGGTGCCATGGCTCGGCTATGATCGCGCCGCTGCGCTTGCCAAGGAGATTCTACTGGGCAAGTCACGGGTGAGCGAGGTCCTCTCGATCGCGGAGGATGTACCGGACGAAGCGCGTCTTCTGGCGCGTGATCTTGCGACGCTTGCAGACCCACTGGCGAGCCCCGTGGTAACAACCCCTCGATAGAGAAAGGTTTTGTAACCGTTCACGAGCCGGCGTTGCTCAGGTATCAGCCCGTTGGTGGCGCTGCCCGCAAGGGGTTGATCAGCTGTCCTCCCGTTGTCAGGAAGGCCCTGACCGTTGCTGCAACATCAAGGCTGTCGGGCGCGTAAAGACCGCAGCCGTCCAGCGTCTGGCGAAGGTTCACCTTGCGCCCGATATATTCCATCAGAACCGGGGCAGCACTCGGCTCGCGGCTGTCTGCCCCCGATACGCCAATCGTCAGGCCGCTCAGCAGTGTTACCCGGTTGCGATAGCTTGGATAAAGGATCGTGTGGGTCAGTTCCGACCCGGTCAGCACCTCTTCATCGATCAAATGCAGGCGGTCGCCGAGCAGAAGGACCAGGCCGGTATACTTGTAGACATCCGGCGACTGCCGCGTTCCGTGTGGCTTCACCCGTTCAAAGCGTCGATAGGCGGTAAAATCCTGCCAGTGAAAGATATGGATGAGCGAGCGGAGAATGTAACCGGGCGTCGAAAATGACGGGTAGTATTCATAGTAATAGCCGAGGTTCTTGGCGAGAACGCCTTTCTGCCGCTGGGACTGCTGAAGCCGGGTCTTGAGCCGCTCCGGCAGCGACATGGCGTCGTCAGCCCCTTTCGGGCGCAATTGCACGATCTTGCGAAACTGCTCGTGCGGCATCAGGATCTCGAACTCGTCCAGACCGAAGAAATCGCAGATGCGGCGCAGGTTATGCCGCGATGGCGAAGACTGTCCTGAGAGATATTTCATGAACTGCTGGCGATTGATGTCCATCCGCCGGCAAAGATCCGAGATCGACGGATAATAGCTGCAGCACAGCCGCAGGTTCTCGCAGAAGTTCGCCGTCGTAAAGTCCAATGGTGCTGTCATGAATAGATGCTTCAAATGCGTCAACTAGCGACAGATGCTAAAGGGATTCCGCATTGAGCGCAAGGGTAATGAGACCCTATTCTTATCCCAACAGCGCCGGGAAAACTTCCATCAGAAGAAGCGGGCGCTGTGGAAGTAAAACCACTCCGGGGTAACGGGCGCTCGCAGGTTCTTGAACTGTTTTTAATGACAGCCGAAGCTGTGTTTCTCCGCCTGAGACTGGAGTCCATCTTCAGAAGGGGCAGAACAATGAAACCGAACAGATTCCATCTCGCAGTCTATGCTGGCCTTATGGCAGCCGCACTTTCGACGCCGGCGATTGCGCAAAATCGCGGCGGCACGCTGGTCCAGATCACGCAACCGGAACCGCCGAACCTTGCGTCCTACATCTCCACCGCAGGTCCGATCGCCCAGGTCACCTCCAAGATTTTCGACGGTCTGCTGGAATATGATTTCTCCCTCGCACCCAAGCCGAGCGTTGCCGAAAGCTGGACGGTCTCCGAAGACGGCAAGACCATCACCTTCAAGCTGCGCCAGGATGTCAAGTTCCACGACGGCCAGCCATTGACCTCGGCAGACGTGCAGTTCACCGTGATGGAAGTCCTCAAAAAGGTTCATCCGCGTGGTATTGCGACCTATAAGGATGTCGTCAGCGTCGACACGCCCGACGCCCATACCGTCGTCTTCAATCTCGCCAACCCGGCGCCCTATCTGATGATGGCGCTGTCGAGTGCCGAAAGCCCGATCCTGCCCAAGCACATCTATGGCGAGGGTGACATCAAGACCCATCCAAATGCCAACCAGCCGATCGGCTCGGGTCCCTTCAAGTTTACCGACTGGCGCAAGGGCGAGCTGGTGCGCCTCGACCGCAACGACGACTACTGGCAGGAGGGCAAACCCTATCTGGACCGCATCGTGGTTCGCTTCATCGCTGACTCGTCGACCCGCACCGCGGCGCTCGAAAAGGGCGAGGCCCATGTCGCAGGCCAGGGCGCAGTCCCTTACAACGATGTCAAGAAGCTCGCGGCACTGGACAGCATCACCGTCACGACCCGCGGTTACGAAATGATCTCGCCGATGGTCGAGCTCATGATGAACACCCAGAAGCCGCCCTTCGACAACCAGAAGGTCCGTCAGGCGATCAATTATGCGATCGACCGCCAGTTCGTGATCGACAATGTCTGGTTCGGTTTCGGCAAGGCTGCAAAGGGTCCGATCAGCTCCAATTTTGAATCGAACGGGCTGTTTGCCGCCGGCAAGGATTATTCGGTTCCCGACCGTATCGATATCGCCAACAAGCTCCTCGATGAGGCTGGTTTCCCCAAGGGTCCTGACGGCTTCCGCTTCGAAATCACCCATGACATCACACCATACGGTGAGGAATGGCAGCGTTTCGGTGAAGCCGTTCAACAGGACCTTGCCAAGATCGGCGTCAAGGCAACGCTCCGCTACGAGGATCTTCCGACCTGGCTGAAGCGCGTCTATACCGACTATGACTTCGACCTGACCTCGAACTTCCTCTTCAACCTCGCGGACCCGGTGATTGGCGTCCATCGCGGCATCCACTCCGACCGCATCAAGCCTGGCACGGTCTTCGTCAACGGCTCGCGCTGGTCGAGCCCCGAGACCGATGCACTGATGAACGAGGCTGCCGTTGCGACCGACGTGTTCAAGCGCCGCGACCTCTACAAGCAGCTGGTTGAGAAAGTCTCGGAAGCGAGCCCGATCGCCTATGTCCTCGAGCTCAACTATCCGACCGTCATCAGCAGCGAGTTTGAAGACGTCGTCGTCAGCCCGCTCGGCATCTACGGCAACTTTGCATCGGCCTACAAGAAATAACCGAAGGCGGACCCAGCGCGCGGCCTCATTCTCCGCCGCGCGCCACTTGGGATGCCGGTCGTCAGTGTTGGCCGGCGAGCGGGACCATTGAACTGGCTTCAAGACCGGCATCCCTTTTTCCTTTGAGATGGGCAATTGCCCGCGCATCATGAATGCGCACCAGTGGAATGAATGCGACATTTACGATCCGCCCGCCGCAAACTTCAGGGCCAAATGTCGGAACGAAACCACCAGGCTTGAACAGCCGACTACATTTATCGACGAACACAGGGGAGACCTGATCATGAAAGGCTCGACGCTGGGAGGCTATATCCTCCGCCGTCTGTGGCAGACCGTACCCGTCATTCTGGGCGTGGTGGTCGTGAACTTCCTGCTGCTGCAGCTGGCACCGGGCGATCTCGCGACCGTGCTTGCGGGCGAGGCGGGTGGCGCCTCTCCTGAATTCATTGAAGCCATGCGTGAACGCTTTGGCCAGGACCAACCGGTCTATATCCAGCTCCTTTATTACATGGGCAATCTTCTGACGCTCGATCTCGGCTATTCCTTCCGCCAGAGTGCGCCCGTCCTTGATCTGCTTCTGGAACGGCTCGGTCCGACCTTGCTGCTGATGGGCGCGACGCTCGTCCTATCGCTTTCGCTCGGTATCCTGATGGGGCTTTTGAGCGCGCTTTGGGTTCGCACCTGGAAGGACCATGTGATCTCGATTGCAGCGATCATCTTTTACGCGACGCCCCTCTTCTGGGTGGGGCTGATGCTGGTGTTGGTCTTCTCGATCAAGCTCGACTGGTTTCCAACATCGGGCATGGAAGATGTGGTGGCCTTTTATGAAGGCTGGGATCGCGTGGTCGATATTGCCCATCATCTGGTTCTGCCGACGATCACGCTTTCGCTCTTCTATCTGGCGCTCTATGCCCGCCTGATGCGGGCCTCCATGCTGGAGCAGCGCGGTCTTGATTATGTGACAACCGCGCGGGCCAAGGGTCTGACCAACAGCCAGATCACACGGCGTCACGTGTTTCGAAACGCGCTTCTGCCGGTGGTGACCATGGCGGGCATCCAGACCGGTGCGCTGCTGGGTGGATCCGTCGTGGTCGAGGCCGTGTTCGCCTGGCCAGGTCTCGGCCAGCTGGCCTACCAGTCCTTGTTCGCCCGCGACTACAATCTGTTGCTTGGCATTTTCTTCCTGTCGGCCTGTCTGGTCGTGCTCGTCAATCTGTTGGTCGACATCATCTATGTGATGCTCGATCCACGTATCCGCATCGGGTGACCACCATGAAATCATTCTCCTCCCGCTTTCTCGGCAATCCGCGCGTGGCCATTGGTCTTGCCTGGCTGGGTATCGTCCTTTTCGTCGCCGTCTTTGCCGAATTCATCCGCCCCGGTGATCCCTTTGCGATTGTCGGCAAACCCTTCGAAATCCCCGGTTCCGCCTTTCTGCTGGGGACCGACAGCCTTGGCCGCGATGTCTTCACCGCGCTTTTGCACGGTGCCCGCACAACGCTGCTGATTGCGGTGATTTCGACACTTGCTGCCGTTGCTTTCGGCACGCTGGTCGGTGCCCTGGCCGGCTATTATGGCGGTCTGGTCGACGACATCCTGATGCGGCTCACCGAGTTCTTCCAGACGATCCCGTCCTTTCTCTTCGCGATCGTGCTGATTGCCATTCTCTCGCCGTCCGCCATGAACCTGGTGATCGCGATTGCTGTGGTCAGCTGGCCGCCCATTACCCGCGTGGTGCGGGCCGAGGTGCTGACCGTCCGCTCCCGTGAATTCGTACAGGCAGCCATCGTTGCCGGTCAGAAGGACGGGGCGGTGCTGTTGACCCAGATCTTGCCGAACACGCTCTCGCCGCTGATCGTGACAGGGTCGCTTCTGGTGGCGACTGCCATTCTCGTTGAAAGCGCGCTCTCATTCCTCGGGCTCGGTGCTCCCAACCAGATGAGCTGGGGCTTCATGATCGGTGCCGGTCGCTCCTTCCTCAGAGACGCCTGGTGGCTGGTCACGGTTCCAGGCGTTGCCATCCTGCTCACCGTCCTGTCGATCAATCTGGTCGGCGAAGGCCTGAACGATGCGCTGAACCCGAGGCTTGCTGACCTATGACAAATCCTGTTCTCCTGATTGAAAACCTTGAGGTTTCGCTTCCATCCTGGTCTGACCGCCGTCATGCCGTTTCCGATGTGTCACTGACCGTCGAACCCGGTGAAATCCTCTGCATCGTCGGTGAAAGCGGTTCGGGCAAATCCATGATGGGCAAGTCCATCATGGGGCTCTTGCCGGCCCCCCATGTCAGGGCAAGTGCCGGGCGCATCATGTTCGAAGGCCGCGATCTTCTGCACCTGTCCGAAGACGATATGCGGGCCATTCGTGGTGGTCGCATCGCCATGATCTTCCAGGAACCGATGACGGCGCTCAATCCTCTGATGAAGGTCGGACGCCAGATCGACGAGGTTCTCGAAATCCACACCAATCTTTCGGTGCAGGAGCGGCGCAAGCGTGTCGAGGATCTGATCAACGACGTGCATCTGCCCGATCCGCAGCGGATTATAGACAGCTATCCGCATCAGCTGTCCGGCGGCCAGAGACAGCGCGTGGTGATCGCCATGGCGCTTGCACTTGAACCGGCCCTGATCATCGCCGATGAGCCAACCACGGCGCTCGATGTCACAACCCAGGCCCAGATCCTCCATCTGATCAAGGAATTGCAGCGCAAGCACGCCACTTCGGTCCTGTTCATCACCCATGACTTCGGCGTGGTCGCCGAAATCGCCGACCGGGTGGCCGTCATGCGCCATGGCAAGGTTCTTGAGCTCGGTTCGGCGGACGAAGTGCTGAAAAGGCCAAAGGATCCCTATACGCAGGCCTTGGTGGCGGCTGTACCCGGGTTGAAGCCGCGGCTCAGCGAAAAGCAGGGTGCTGATCCATTGCTGATCATTCGTGACCTGGAAAAGACCTACACCACGGCTGCGGGCCTCTTTGGTGGCAGGGTCAGAACGGTCAAGGCGGTGCAGAAGGTCAACCTGTCGATCCCGCGCCAGTCCTCGCTGGCTCTGGTCGGCGAAAGCGGCTCGGGCAAGTCCACGCTCGCCCGCTGCATCATCTCACTGGAGCAGCCCGATGGTGGCGAGATCATCCTGGATGGCAACCGCATTTCCGGGCTGACCCGCAAACAGTTGCGGCCCTTCCGGCGCGACGTGCAGATGATCTTCCAGGACCCTTATGCCTCGCTCAATCCACGCCAGAAAGTCGGCGACATCATCTCGATGGGGCCGGTGATCTGGGGCACGTCGAGGGAGCAGGCGATGGAAGAAGCCCGCAATCTCCTGGAACTGGTGGGCTTGAAGCGCGAAGCTGCTGAACGCTATCCGCATGAGTTCTCAGGCGGTCAGCGACAGCGGATTTGCATTGCACGTGCACTGGCCACCAAGCCGAAGCTGGTGGTGGCGGATGAGCCGGTCTCCGCCCTTGATGTATCGGTCCAGAAACAGGTGCTTGAATTGCTCGATCATCTGCGCAAGTCCTTTGGTCTCTCCATGTTGTTCATCACCCATGATCTGCGTGTTGCGGCAACTGTATGTGAGCAGATCGCCATTCTTCAAAGGGGAGAGATCGTCGAACAAGGCGAGACGGCATCCATCTTTGCCAATCCGCAACATCAGTATACGCAGACACTGCTCAACGCCGTACCAGGCAAAGAATGGATCAACGGACGCGAGGAGGCGACCCATTGACATGTCCTCGCGGTGTCCGTTCGTCGTCAGTCAAGGCTTGACGGGTGATGGGGACCGATCGGAAAGGTCCTCACAACTGCAGTCAGAACATTCTGGTTTCGTCCGGCCTGCTGCCGGTGTGGCAGGGAACACGGTTTGGTCCGGGCGCCGGCGTTTCCGGGTCACGGGCAGATGAAGCCCGAGCGTGTCGAGATCGAGAGGTTTCGGAGATAGGTTGTCAAGCTGAAGGCGGAGTGTCAGCCTTGAAAAGGCCTTCTCCTCTTTTGCGAAGGAGGTGATATGAGGTTCTCGCTCATCGCCAAGCACCCTTCGATCCGGCCCCGTCGTCGTTGCGCGCAACAACTGACGGGCAAGGGATTGCATGGCTCCGCAGAACGACGGTTGTATCGTGTTCCGGCTTTCATGCCGGATTCTATCGTTCTGCGCACCAGCATAGCTGGTGAAACGTGATGACCGCCACTCTGCGCCCCGACCTTTTCTGGCTATGGCCGGCACCGATCTCCATCATGTCGCGTTCCAGGTCACTTGCCCTTAAGCCCTGAGGCATAATCCAGACCCAGAAGTGCGGCCCCGATCAGTCCGGGCTCCACCCGGCAGCCCGCCGGAACCACGATTGGACGATCGAACTTGCGCAGGATCTTTGTCCGGAGTGCCCGATCGATCGCCGAGATCAGGGCTGGTACATTCGACAAACCACCGCCGACGGGGAGCATGGTCGTCCCGGTAACGTTGACGACGAGTGAGAGCGGGCCTGTCAGAACATCGATATAGACATCAACCGTACGCGCGGGCGCGGTTTCACCATTTTGCCAGGCCTGAAGGATATCTTCACTGGTGCGGCTTTCCCCATGAAGTTCCCGGTGGAGCTTCTCCATGCCCCTGGCGCTACAAACAGCGTCGAGGCAACCAACCTGGCCGCAGCCACATTGAAAGCGGGGCAGGCGAATTGGCGGCTGACCAGCTTCGGTGGCCTGCACCGGCCCATGGCCCCACTCGCCAGCAAAGCCGCCGTCCCGGTTGATCAGTTTGCCGTCGACCACAAGGCCACCACCCACCCCGGTACCAAGAATGACACCGAATACGACCCTGTGGCCCTTGGCTGCACCGATGCCTGCTTCGGCAAGGACAAAACAATCGGCATCATTGGCGACGATAACCGGCAGGCCGAGGGCGGCTTCGAGCTCGGCCTGCAGCGGCCGACCGTTGATGCAGGGGATATTGGCGACAACGGCATTGGTCGTGTCGGGATCGATGACGCCGGCAATCGAGATCGCGATACAGGCGGGGCGTTCACCGGCGATGGCTTCGGCCTCGGTTATGGTGGAGGCCAGTGTGGCGACGAAAGCACCGAAATCGCGGATCGGGGTCGGTTGGCGCGGGAAGGGGCGGATGTCTTCCGGGCTCGTCGCAAGCGCACCCTTGATCGCCGTGCCGCCGATATCGAAACAGACGATCATGCGAAGGCTCTGCTCGGTTCGGTGCCCGCCGCGAACACGCAGTTCCCTGCGATCCAAGTCGAGTGGATGTCGAGATCCGGACCGAGCACGACGAAATCGGCATCCTGGCCTTCGGTCAGGCTTCCCTTGGTCTGGGCGCCAATGGCTTCTGCGGGATAGAGCGATGCCATGCGCAGCGCCTCTTCCAATGGCTGGTCTAGTTTCTCGTGCACGTAGCGAGCGCAGGAGAGCATGTCGATGTCGGCGCCGGCCAGTGTTCCGTCAGCCAGCGTCAGGCGACCGTCACGGCGGTAGACAGTCCGACCGTTCAGGTCGAAGCTTGTCTCATCAGAGCCAATGGTCGACATGGCGTCGGTGACGAGAAAGATGTGGGCGGGGCCGGTCTTGGCGGCGAGCGCGATCTTCATGGTCACCGGATCGACATGGAAGCCGTCGGCGATCAGGCCGCAATGGAGGATCGGCGAGGTGAGAGCAGCGCCGACGAGGCCGGGCTCCCGGTTGCCGAGCGGGCTCATGGCGTTGAAGAGATGGGTGACGAGTGTGGCCCCGGCTTCGACATAGGCCTCGACGCCGGCACAAGTTGTGTCGGTATGGCCAAGGCTGACGCGGTAGCCGGCCTCCACCAGGTGCTTGACCTGTTCCGGGGTGACGCTTTCCGGCGCGACCGTGATCATCGGGATGCCGAAGCGCCCTGCCTGCTCGACGAGATAATCGAGATCGGTCTCGCTCATCGGGCGGATCAGGGCCGGATCATGGGTACCCTTGCGAGCGATCGAGAGGTGTGGTCCCTCGAGATGCAGGCCGAGATAGCCCGGTTCGCCAGCCTTGGCAGCGGCCTCGCCTGCCGCAATCGCTTCGCGCTTGATCTCGGGCGCATCGGTGATCAGCGTGACCATCAGGGCCGTCGTGCCATAACGCGCATGGGCCTCGCAGATCGTGCGGATGCCGGTGACCGTCGGATCGTTGTTGAACAGCACGCCGCCGCCGCCATTCACCTGCAGGTCGATGAAGCCAGGGGCAATCAGCGCATCGCCGGCTTCCTGCCGCAGGATACCGGCAGGAAGGTCGGCCTTGCGCAAGATGGCCTTGACCCGGCCGCTTTCGACCAGGAGCGCCGCGTCCTCGTGGAACCGGTGCCCGTCGAAGATGCGGCTTGCTGTAATGGCGAAGGCTTGGCTCATTGGGTCTCGGTGACTTTCTTCAGTGCGACCGGCTTGTCGGGATTGAAGCCACGGGCACGGGAGAGGGATTCGATGAAGCCATAATAGGGAACGATCAGCGCCAGCGCATCCGTGATCGGATGTCCCGTCGCGATGAAGGGCAGTTTATGACCGGCCGTTGCCTGATCTGAGGTGATGAAGCAGGTGGCGTTGCTGGCCGCGAGTTTCGAGACGGTGCCGGCGATCGAGGCTTCCGCCTTGTCGCGGGCGGCAAAGGCGACGACGGGGAAGTTACGGCCGACGATCGAAACCGGACCATGCAGGACCTCGGCGGAGGAATAGGCCTCCGCGTGCAGTTCGCAGGTCTCCTTGCATTTGAGCGCGGCTTCGGCGGCGATGGCGAGTGCTGGGCCTCGACCCAGCATGTAGAGCGACTCGGCCGACTTCAGCGGTTCAAGCAGGGCGCTCCAGTCCAGCGCAAGTGCCTTGTCGAAGTGTTCGGGAAGGGCGTCGACGGCGTGGGTCAACGCCTCGTCGCGGCTCCAGCTTGCGAGGATGGCGAGGCCTGCCACGATGGAATTGACGAAGGACTTTGTGGCGGCGACGGCGATCTCGGGGCCAGCCTTGATGTCGATAGCGAAGGTCGCCGCCTCGGCGAGCGGCGAGGGCAGGGTGTTGACGAGGCTCACCGTGGTTGCGCCGCCGTTGCGGGCGCCTCTGGCCATGGCGACGATGTCGGGACTTGCGCCGGATTGGGAGACGGCGAATGCTGCGGCCTTGCCGAGCTTCATCGGGGTCTCGTAGATCGATGCGAGCGAGGGTCCGAGCGAGGCGACCGGCAGGCCCATCTGCAGCTCGATTGCATATTTCAGGAAATGCGCCGCATGGTCGGACGAGCCACGGGCAATGGTGACAACGACGCCCGGATCCTTGTCACGCAAGGCATTTGCCGCCTCGGCAATGACGGTTCTCGACGTGCCGAGCAATCGGGCGGCTGCTGCGGGGATCTCGTTGATCTCCTCACGCATTTTGGTGGTCATCGATCAAACTTTCAGTCTTGAGGCTTCATGGGCGAGCCGATGCCGAGTTCGGCGACCAGGTCATAGGCGTCGCTGCGATAGAGCGCGCGCGACATTTCCATCACGCGGCCGGTTTCGAGATAGGCAATGCGCTGAACGGAGAGGGCTGCCGAGCCAGGCGGCACGCCGAGCAGCTTGGTTTCCTCGTCCTTCAACAGCACGGCCGAGATGCGCTGGTTGGCGCGCACAGGCCGGATGCTGGCATCCAACAGGCAGAGATAGAGGGAGTCCTCGATCTTATCCGGGTCCGGCAGCAGATCGTCCGGCAGACTGGTCCGTTCCAGCGCGATCGGCATGTCGTTGGCGGTTCTCAGACGGTCCAGGCGGGCGACACGTGCGCCGCCGCCGAGGCCGAGCATCATGGTTTCCTCTGCCGTCGGGTAAAACAGGCCGCGGCCCAGCCAGCGGGAACCCGCAACCATGCCACGCCGACGCATGTCCTCGGTGAAGGAGGTCAACTGGCTCAGCGGCTGCTGCATACGCTGAACGGGTTTGACGACAAAGGTGCCAGATCCACGTCGCCGAACGAGAAGGCCTTCGGCGACCAGTTCATCGATCGCCTTGCGCACGGTGACGCGGCTTATGTCTGCTGTTTCCGCGATATCGCGCTCTGCCGGCAAGGCATCACCGTGTTTCAGGCGACCTGAGGCGACCGCGTCCTCGATCATTTTGCGGAGCTTAACGTAAAGCGGTCCGCCGCGGACGGACTGCAGCTGTTCGAGGGGAAGAGATGTGCTCATGCGCTTCCTCTGCCCCGGTGTCGGGCGCATCGCAAGCGGATCGCGGTCGCGCTGTCCGTTCTCTCTGTCCGCATGGATCCAACCCCTTGGTGATCTTTGCGAAAACAATACCAACCAGAAACCTATTTCGCAAATGGTTTCGCTGTGGGTGCTCCTACTCCTATGTGGATGAAGAAATTTCATCATGAAAACAGGATTTTGCGCGGTTTTCGCCTAATTTGGACATATCCAGCTTTACGATTGGACTAGTTTTGGTATCTTAAATTAACGATTGGAAAGACGCCCAAGTTTCATCCCGGTCGCCAGGGCTTGTGTAGAGCCTGGTGGTGCCAGGTTTGGTGGGTGGAGCGCTCATTTTTCAATCTTGCGGATGGATTGTGAAAACCATTTTCATCAACTCGGGGATTTTTGCTTCTCGTGTTGACGATCTCGGAAAATTGACGCAGTCTGCGAAAAATAATTACGAAAGCAGGGGAAGGCATCATGAAGGTCGCGATTATCGGACTCGGATTCCGTCTTGGATATCTGGGTCGGGTGTTCAAGGAGATCGACCCGAGTTTCGAGATCGTCGGCTATGTCGATCCGGCTCCGGCCGGCATGGCGACACTGAATGAGCATGGCATCTCTCCGGGCAAGGCCTATGAAACGCCCGAAGCCCTGATTGCATCCGAGACTTTCGACCTTCTGATGATCGGGTCGCCCAATCATCTGCATCTCGATCATATCCGCATCGGTCTCGAGGCGGGGCTGACCGTGTTCACCGAAAAGCCGATCGTCACCAGCATCGAGGATAGCTATGCATTGGCCTCTCTTCTCAATACCCACGGCCATGACCGCCTGCTGGTAGGCCTGGTGCTGCGTTATTCCCCGCTCTATCGCGATCTGCGCAAGGCGCAGGCAGAGGGTCGGCTCGGCAATGTCGTCTCGATCGAGGCGTCCGAGCATATCCAGCCCTATCACGGTGCCTTCTTCATGCGCGACTGGCGCCGTTATGGCCGTTATGCCGGTGGCTTCATGCTGGAAAAGTGCTGCCACGACCTCGATCTATACAATGGCGTGGTCGGCGCCCGCCCGCGCTTTGTCGCAAGCTTCGGCGGTCGCAAGAGCTTCGTGCCGGAAAACGCGCCGGAAGCCGAAGGCATCAACGATCTCAACGTCTATCACCGCAAGCCGAGCGGCTGGCAGGGCTCCGACAAGGTGTTCGACAGCGATGGCGATATCATCGACTACCAGACCGCGATCGTCGAATACGAGAACGGCGTGTCGATGACCTTCCATACCAATCTTAACGTCCCCGACGAGTTTCGCCGTTTCTGCGTGATCGGCTCCAAGGGCATGGCGGAAGGCGACTTCGTGCGTGGCTTCATGGATGTGCATGACGCGCGCACCAACGAAAAGGTCATTGCCAATACCTACAAGGCGCCGTCCGCGCTGTCGCAGCATTATGGTGCCGACGAGCAGATGGCTGAAGACGTGATCGCCTTCGTTGAGAGGGGTGCGAAGCAGCCGGTCTCTGCCATCGATGCGCTGGAAGCCGGCATCCTGGCGCTTGCCATGGACGAGGCAAGGCTTGGGCGCAAGGTCGTCGATCTGAAGCCGGTCTTTGACCAATTTGATGCCTGCCTGGCCGGATCATCCGACAGGAACCGGCTCCGTTCGGCCTAGGAGGTGAAGATGCAAGCGCGAACCAGTGCCATCATCTTTGCCTGGCTGCTTGTTGCCCCGGCTGTTGCCTATATTGCGGTGATCGTTGCCTATCCGCTGGTGGACACCTTCATCCTCTCGTTCACGGATGCCTCCTTGCGGCGGACGACGAACTGGGTCGGCTGGGCCAATTACGAGAAGATCTTTGGCGACAATTTCGACGAAGTGATCGTCCGGACCTTTGTCTGGACCTTCTTCTCCGTGGCAATCAAGATGATCATCGGAACATTCGGTGCCGTGATGCTCAATGCTGCGGTGCCGGGCCGAACGCTCTTTCGCATTCTGACCATGCCGCCCTGGATCGTGCCGATGGCGATCGGCATCTTCATGTGGGGCTGGATGTATAACGGTCAATTCGGGATGATTTCGGGTGTCCTGCAGCGGACGGGTATAGTCGATGGGCCGGTGGCTTTCCTCGCCTATGGTTCAACCGCCTTCTGGGCAACGATCTTCACAGATGTCTGGATCGGTGTTCCCATGGTCACGCTCTACATGCTGGCTGCCATGCAGGCCGTGCCGCAGGATCTCTATGAGGCCGCATGGACAGATGGTGCCGGTCGCTTCTATCGCTTCCGGCGGATTACCTTGCCGCTGATCATGCCGGCCATGATCACCATGTCGATGCTGTCGCTGATCGCGACATTCAACTCCTTCGACATCATCTGGATCCTCACCCAGGGCGGACCGAGCGGTGAGACGACCACCATGATCATCGACACCTACAAGACGGCAATCGGCTCAAAGAAATACGGTGAAGGGGCAGCGCGCGCCGTGCTGATCTGCATCTTCCTGTCGATCTTCTGCTTTGCCTATTTCCGTATCACCAGCCGGCTGGCCCAGGAGCATGCGCGATGAGCTATGACAAGACAGCGCTGATCAATCGCTACAAGTGGTATGAGGTTGTCGGCATCTATTGCGGCATTGCCGTCTTCCTGACCTTCGTGCTGGCGCCATTTGTCGAGGGCTTCCTCGTCTCGCTGAAGCCGCTCAGCCAGCTGTTCTCCTCGCCCTATCGCTTCTGGCCGGAGAATGGCTCCTTCGACGCCTATTGGACGATGTGGGAGAGCGTGCCGGGCTTTGGTCGCTACATCTTCAATTCCTTCTTCATTTCCTCTGTGGCGACCATCGTGGTGCTGATCCTCGTGGTCCCGGCATCCTATGCCTTTGCCCGCTTCGAGTTCAGGGGACGTGGCCAACTCCTGGCAGCCTTCCTTGCCGTCAACATGTTTTCCGGCGCCGTTCTGCTGATCCCGCTGTTTCGGTTGATGCGCTCGCTTGGCGTGCTGAACACCTATTTCGCCATGATCGTGCCGGGCGTCGCCTTTCTTATCCCATCGGCTATCTGGCTCCTGCGCACCTATATGATGCGCATCCCGCGCGAGCTGGAAGAGGCGGCCTATGTCGATGGTGCCGGCTATTTCTACACCTTCCGCCGTGTGGTCCTGCCACTTGCGACGCCTGGCATTGCCGTTGTCGCCATCATGACCTTCATCGGCGCCTATGCCCAGCAATTCATCTTTGCGCTCACTTTCAATTCCAAGACCGAATACATGCCGCTTCCGATTGGCCTCTATGCCTATTTCGGTCGCCAGGAGGTCATCTGGAACGAGCTGATGGCGGCGAGCTTCGTCGGGATCGCACCAGCCATGATCGTGATCTTTTTCCTGCAGCGATATCTCGTATCCGGCCTGACGGCCGGAGCGCTGAAATAACGCTGCCAATAAGAAATTCGGGTCAACCGTCCGCATCAACCTGTCAAACAAGGGGAACCACAGATGACAAGAACTCTGACCACACTTGCAGGCTCATTCGTCCTGCTCGCCAGCTCCGCGCTGACGACTTTTGCCGCCGACCAGGAGATCAGCTGGATCTATTGCGGTGACTCCATCGATCCTGCGCATGTCAAATATATTGCCGAATGGGAAAGCCAGAATTCCGGCTGGAAAGTTGTCCCTGAAGTCGTAGGCTGGGCCCAGTGCCAGGATAAGGCCACCACGCTTGCCGTTGCCGGCACACCTGTTGCCATGGCCTATGTCGGTTCGCGAACGCTGAAGGAATTCGCCCAGAACGAGCTGATTGTGCCTGTTCCGATGACCGATGAGGAAAAGGCCGCCTATTATCCCAATATCGTCGACACAGTGACCTTTGACGGTACGCAGTGGGGCGTTCCGATCGCGTTTTCCACCAAGGCGCAGTACTGGAACAAGGATCTCTTCAAGCAGGCCGGTCTTGACCCCGAAGTTCCGCCGAAGACCTGGGCTGAAACCATCGCGATGGCAAAGCAGATCAAGGAGAAGACCGGAATTGCCGGCTATGGTCTGCCGGCCAAAACCTTCGACAACACGATGCACCAGTTCATGCATTGGGTCTATACCAATGACGGCAAGGTCATCGATGCCGACGGCAACATCGTAATCGACAGCCCGCAGGTTCTGGCGGCCCTTCAGGCCTACAAGGACATCACGCCCTATTCTGTGGAGGGTGCGACCGCCTATGAGCAGAACGAGATCCGCGCCATTTTCCTCGACGGCAAGGTCGGCATGATCCAGGCTTCGGTGGGGGCTGCCTTCCGCCTTGCCGATACCCAGATCGACTGGGGTGTTGCGGACCTGCCCGTGGGTCCTGATGCCAAGGGCAAGGGCACCTTGCTGATCACCGACAGCCTCGCAATCTTCAGCGGCTCCGGTGTCGAGGAAAAGGCAATCGAATTTGCCAAATACATCACCTCGCCGGAAGTGCAGGAGGCCTATGAAGGCGGCGGCAGTGCGGGTCTGACTCCCTTGCGTCCGTCACCGGCCGTGGATGCGATGGTTGCCGGAGCTCCCTATTGGAAGCCATTCATCGATGGCATCGAATTTGGTGGTCCCGAACCTCTCTTCACCGACTACAAGGGCTTCCAGAACGTCATGATCGAAATGGTCCAGTCGGTTGTCACCGGCAAGGCCGAACCGGCCGATGCCCTGAAGAAGGCTGCCGGCGAGCTCGAGCAGTACAAGTAATTCCGGAAGCTTGTGAATGCCGCAGACCGAGCTTTCTCGGTCTGCGGACCGGATGGGATAGGAATGGGCCGGCGCAACTGCGCTTGGCATTTGGAGACTGAGGGTAGTGGGTCAGCTATTTCTGAAACAGGTACGCAAGTCCTACGGGCACTTCGAGGTCATCAAAGGCGTCAGCCTTGAGGTCAATGATGGCGAGTTCGTGGTCTTTGTCGGCCCGTCCGGTTGCGGCAAGTCAACCCTGTTGCGGATGATTGCCGGGCTGGACGCGACGACCTCCGGCGATATCGTGATCGATGGCGACCGCGTCAATGACAAGCCCCCGGTTGAACGCGGCATTGCAATGGTCTTTCAGTCCTATGCGCTTTATCCGCATATGTCTGTTTTTGAGAACATTGCCTTTCCGCTTCGGGTCGAAAAACTGCCCGAGGCCAGAATCCGCGAAAAGGTTGAAGCGGTTGCTGCCATCCTCCAGCTGGACCAGCGTCTGCAGCAACGTCCTGGCATGTTGTCGGGCGGCCAGCGTCAGCGGGTGGCCATTGGGCGCGCAATCGTGCGAGAGCCAAAGATTTTCCTTTTCGACGAGCCTTTGTCCAATCTCGATGCAGCACTGCGTGCAGACATGCGGATCGAGTTGACCAAGCTTCATCGCGATTTGGCTGCGACCATGATCTATGTGACCCACGACCAGATCGAGGCCATGACCATGGCGGATCGCATCGTCGTGCTCAATGCTGGCAACATTGCCCAGGTGGGAGCGCCTCTTGAGCTTTATCACAAGCCGCAAAACACGTTCGTTGCCGGTTTCATCGGTAATCCGAAGATGAACTTCGTCCCGGTCAATTGTGTCGGTGTCGACGAGCGCGGCGTCATGATCACCTATGAGGGCCAGTCGGCGACCATCCCGGTCAAGCCAAAACCGGGCCTTATGGGTCAGCAACTGACCTTGGGTATCCGTCCGGAGCACACACGGCTGATGGCGGGCGATATCAATATCACGGTCAAGCCCGGAGTGGTGGAAAGACTTGGCGTCAATACGATTGCTTATGCGTCCCTGCCAAACGGCGAACCCTATTGTGCGCTCCTTCCAGGCTCAGCGCCCGTGCGCGCCGATGAGCCCATGGTTACCGGTATCATGACATCGGATTGCCATCTGTTTGACCAGAATGGCGAGGCGCTCGAAAGGCGGATCGACTGGCAGAATCTTGACCTTCCGGCATCCGTCACGGCTGCCGAATAACCCGCTCCTCCCGGGGATCTCTGGTCCGCCTTCGGGCGGACCCTTTTTGCGTGGCATTCAACCCGGAAAGCCGTCAAACTGCGGCAGATCGTCGAGGATCTCGTACCATGGTGCCTTCGAGCCGACGAAGATGTGCATCGAGGGTTTCATCGAGGGCGGGTCGATAAGCGTTCCCATGGGCACATGGACTTTCACGCTGCCGTTCTCGGCAATCCAGGAATAGATGAGGGAACCGCAGGTGCGGCAGTGCATGTCATGGCTGCCTTCAGGGTCTCCATGGCGGAACATCGCGTCTGCGCCTGTCGTGAGAGCAAAATCCTCGACTGCAATGCCGGCGATCGGCTTGAAGGCCGATCCGGTGGTGCGGCGGCATTTCGAGCAGTGGCAGTTGATCGCATAGAGGAAGCGATCGGCGACCTCGTAGGTGACGGTGCCGCACATGCAGCCGCCCCGTAGCCGGTGCTGACCCTGCAATTGCTTGTGCCCAGTCATGATTGCCCTTCCTCCTGGGGCTAGGGATTTGGCAATGGGGCAGCCTTAAGCTGCCGAGCGAAT